>NZ_CP106953.1:0-368622 GCF_030419005.1 Eleftheria terrae | reverse complement strand
TGGGCCTACGTGCGAGACGAGCGGCCGCTGGGCAGCCCACAGTCGCCGGCGGTGTGGTTCCAGTATTCGCCTGACCGCAAGGGTGAGCGGCCACAGGAACATCTGAAGCGGTTCGACGGCATCCTGCAGGCCGACGGCTATGCCGGCTTCGAGGCGCTGTACGAGCAAGGCCGGGTGGTCGAGGCAGCCTGCTGGGCCCATGCGCGGCGCAAGTTCTTCGAGCTGCACCAGGCCACGAAGTCACCGCAGGCCCACGAGGCGTTGCGGCGCATCGGCGAGTTATACGAGATCGAGCGGCACATCCGGGGTCGGCCGCCCGACGAGCGGTGGCGGGTGAGGCAGGAGCACGCGGTGCCGAAGCTACAGGCACTGCGCAACTGGATGGACGACGTGCAGGCGGCCACCTCGTCGAAGTCCGAACTCGCCCGGGCGATTCGCTACTCGCTGGGCCGCTGGCCCGCGCTCGTGCGCTACGCCGAGGACGGGCGCGTAGAAATCGACAACAACGCCGCCGAACGCGAGATCCGTGCCGTGGCTGTTGGCAGGATAAATTGGCTATTCGCGGGTTCCGACGCAGGAGGCGAACGGGCGGCCACGTTTTATAGTCTCATCGGCACCGCCAAGCTGAACGGCCTCGACCCGCAGGCGTACCTAGCGCATGTGCTGCAACACATCGGCGAACATCGCGTGGATCAGGTGGCGGACTTGCTGCCGTGGAACGTGGCGAGTCGGCTGACCTGCGGCGGTACCGAGGAACTACAGGCGGCATGATGGCGAGGCGTTCGCTGATTCCTAAGCGGAGGCCGACTGGAAGGTCATTCTGATGTCACTGAAGGAACGCTTGGCCGACTTCGAAGGCTCCGTCAGCGCTGCGGCGACCAGGGCACCTGATGAATATCCCGACTGGGGGCATTGGAGCTACGTTACCCACATGGCCGATCTGAAGGAGCTCTGGACAGAGATCCGGCCTCAGCTTAAACGTGACCTTGATCACGCCGCGCTTATCGACGCCAAACTTGAGGAGATGTTCGCGGCCTTCGAAGCGGGAGAGGAGGACAAGGGTCGCGATGCAGCGTGGGCGATCTACAACTTGAAGGTTGAAAGGTTGCGATAGCCAGAGAAAACAAAGATTTGGCTACCCGTGCTGCCTGCGATGGGCCTGTCCGATTTTTTTTGTGTGAGGCTCTGAAGGCCGTCCATCAAATGGCGGTCTTGATGAAGCGTTCGCCGTAGGCAATCGCAAATTGATTCATCGCTTCGCGCCATTCCTTGGCAGCGCGTCCCCAGTCAACCGTGATGTTGCGCAGCGCCAGCCAGATCAACTTGGTGGCGGCGTCGTCGCTGGGGAAGTGCCCCCGCGTCTTGATGATTTTACGCAACTGCGCGTGGATGCTCTCAATGGAATTCGTTGTGTAAATCACCCGACGCACCGCCGGCGGGAACGCAAAAAACGGAATCACCCGATCCCCAGTTGCGCCGCCAAGCGGCCACCACGGTGGGGAACTTGTTGCCCCAGGGCCCCGCCTCGAAGGCCTCCAGCTCGGCCGCTGCGGCCTCGGCGCTCGCCGCCGTGTAGATCGGCTTGAGCGCCGCGGCCAGCGCTTTGCGGTCCTTCCAACTGGCGAAGTCCAGGCTGTTACGCATCAGGTGCACGATGCAGGTCTGCAGCGTGGTGGTCGGGAAGACCGCGCCCAAGGCTTCGGGGATGCCCTTGAGCCCGTCGGTGACGGCGATGAGAATGTCGCCAACCCCTGGGGTCTTCAGGTCGTTGAAGACCTTGAGCCAGAACTTGGCGCCCTCGGTGCCTTCGATCCAGCCCCAGAATGTCGCGCGTGCCGTCCGCCAGCACGCCCAGCGCCAGGTAGACGGCCTTGTTGCGCACCACGGCGTCTTCGCGGATCTTCACCCGCAGCGCGTCGAAGAACACCACCGGGTACATCGGCTCCTGGGGGCGGCTCTGCCAGGCCGTCACCTCCGACATCACTGCATCCGTGACGGAGCTGATGAACTCCGGGGAGACCTCGGTGCCGTACTGCTCGGCCCGGAATCCCTGGATCTCACGCACCGTCATGCCGCGCGCGTACATGGCCACGATCTTGTCATCGAAGCCGGTGAAGCGGCGCTCGTGCTTGGGAATGAGCACCGGCTCGAAGCTGCCCTCGCGGTCGTGCGGCACTTCCAGTCGCAGTGGCCCGTCCTCGGTCAGCACGGTCTTGCCGCTGGTGCCGTTGCGGTGGTTGCCCGCCTCTTCGGGCTTGGCCGCGCCGGCTGGGTAGCCCAGGTGGTGCGACAGTTCAGCACCCAAGGCGCGCTCGATCAGGGCCTTCTTGAACGCCATCGAGGCGGCCTGGACCGCCTCGGCGCTCATCGGACCCTTCACGAAGTGGTCAATCAGTTCCTTGGGAATGGACGGCAACGCCGCCCCAGCGGCCGCAGCCGGCTTCTTTTTGCTTGGCATACATGCTCCTGTTCGACAGGCTATGCCTCAAACACAAAATTCCTGACAGGCTCCCTGCGATCGGCTGTGACCGCACCATCCGGGCACGTCCCCCCGACGCACGCCGGTGATCAGCGTACGCTTACTGTCGAGCGTCGTAACGAAAATGCTCTAGAGCGAAATATTTGGCGTTCTTCCCAAACAGTAGACAGCCATTCGGCAGCGGTCTGACAGACTCGCCGAGGAGGGACAGCGAGGCGCCAAACTGACTGCTGGTCAGCAATAGAAGGCCCGCCTCTTTGGCGTCGAGGGGGCCGCGCGATGCCAGCCAGGGAGCACTCGTCGGTGAATGATAATGGCGTTATAGCCGCGCGTCTTGGTGCAGGCTACAAGCGTGCAAAGGGCAGCACACCGACAAGACAATAGCAACCCCAACACAGCACAAGGTATAGCAGCAGCAATGAATGCAACCATCTTTCTCGGCACAGCAGCTGTTCTCGCGATCGTTTGGCTGATTTTTCGGCCAAGCAGTGCCAAGCGAGCAGAAGGGGAGACGAGTTCAAATTGGCTCGCTCCTGAGCTCAGTGAAGAGGCCTTCCATTGGCCCCGGCTTGGCGGGTTCGAGTTTGAAGTGGTTGGGGAATCACAATACCAGGAAGCGCTCGCTGCTGTGGCGGGAGACCACGGCACAGATTCCGTTGAGAGGGAATGCCTGGCGACGTTGCTTCCCGAAGACGACAACCGCTTTGACCCGAAAGCAGTGGCTGTCCTTATCGGTAGACGAAAGGTCGGACACCTTAGCCGCGAGGACGCCCGAAGCTTCAGGCGCCGACTGGCGCAGAAGCGTCTCAGCAATGCCACGACCTGTTGTGCTGCGCTCGTGGTCGGCGGGGCCACCCGCCGCACTGGCGAGAAGCTGCACTACGGCCTGAGGCTGGATATCAAACCGTTCGACTGACCGGTGTGACGGGAGCGGTAAAGAGAGTGATCGAGCCAGTCTGCTCGCGCTCGCCACGGAGCCGCGTCTTAACCTTCTATCACTCGTTTGCCTGCCCGGTCGGTTCTGGCCGTGGTCGGGGTTGTCGGATTGCTCTTGTCTCACTTTCGAGCAGCAGAATGCCCACACAGATCGGAATCGAGAACAGCACGGTCATGGTCTTCCTCGCCATCACGCCCGCCGGCCTTGCCGACGCCCTTCGCGCCGCCAAGCCGCATGACTTCGTCTGGTGCGGGAGCGACGCAATTACCGAAGGTGAATACGCGGCGCTGAAGCGCCAGAACCTCAGTCGATTCATCTACGAACTCAGCGATCGACATCTAGCAGGCTGCTGAAATACCTCGCCGTCGGCAGCGCATCCTGGCGGAGATGCGGCACAGTGTCACCCAGCACCCGAACCTGAATCTTGTTGTCACCTATGCGCGGTCCCGACACCTTCACCGAGAGCCTGTTCAGCGTCAAGAAGCTGGACGACTTCGTGCCGGCCACGCATCCGCTGCGAGCGATACGCGCGATGGTCAACGACGCGTTGATCGAGCTTGAAGACATGTTCGCCGACATGTATGAGGACGCCGCCAAGGGCGGGCGTCCGAGCATCGCCCCGCAGAAGCTGCTACGGGCGATGTTGCTGCAGGTGCTGTACTCGGTGCGCTCGGAGCGACTGCTGATGGAGCAAGTGCAATACAACTTGCTGTTTCGCTGGTTCATCGGCCTATCGATGGACGACAACGTGTGGGTGCCCACGGTATTCAGCAAGAACCGACAGCGCTTGATCGAGCACGATGCGGTGGTCGCGTTCTTCAACGAAGTGCTGGCGCAAGCCGAGCGCAAGAACTGGCTGTCCAAGGAACACTTCAGTGTGGACGGCACGCTGATCCAGGCGTGGGCCAGCCACAAGAGCTTTGTGCCCAAGAAGGCCGGTGACGACGACGACGCGGGCGGTGGCAGCAGCAACGATGGCAGCGACTTCCGGGGCCAGCCGCGCAGCAACGACACGCACGAATCGAAGACCGATCCAGACAGCCGCCTGTATTGCAAGGGCAAGACTGCCAGCGAGATGCGCTTCATGGGCCACACACTGATGGACAACCGGCACGGCCTGATCGTCAATGCCGTGGTCACTCAGGCAGACGGCTATGCCGAGCGCGCGGCGGCCCGGGCCATGATCAACGATGCCCGGCAGGTCAACCCTGAGGCAGAGATCACGCTGGGTGCAGACAAGGGCTACGACGCGGCGCAGTTCATCGCCGAGTTGCAGCAGCTCAAGGTCGAGCCTCATGTGGCGCAGAACAAGTCGGGGCGTCGCTCGGCGGTGCCCGATGAGATCGCCCAGACCGACGGGTACGCGTTGTCGATGCAATGCCGCAAGCGCATCGAGCAGGCCTTCGGGTGGGCCAAGACCATCGGCTCGATCCGGCAGGTGATGGTGCGCGGACTCAAGAAGGTGGACCAGTTGTTCGTGCTGAACATGGCGGCCTACAACTTGGTGCGCATGCGCTCGCTGGGACAGGTCCGTCTGCAAGGCGCCAGATGAGCAGCGCAGGTGCGCAACTCGGCCCTCCACAGGGGCGAACCGGCCCGGAAATGGCCCTTCTGACACTCCTCGCGACGGCAGCTACCGAAACTCCATCAGCTCGCGGGTCGAGGTAGGTGCTTCAGCGCAGTATTTCAGCAGCCTGCTAGTGGAGGATGCGGTCGGTACGATGAGGAGCATCACCCTGGACAGACCATCTGGGTTGAATCCAGGAACTAGCTGATCGGAAAGAAGGAGGCAACTTGAGCCAGGAGCGCGATCACAAACAGCTTGAAGACGATGTGCGGGCCGCAGTCCGGAGCTTTGCTGCCTCGCTCACGTCGGCCAGCCAGGGCGTGGCCGATATGTCATCGCTCGTCCGCGTCACCTCAAGGACATCGCTACTCAATCTGGCGCACTGGGAGAGGTTGATCCGCGACGAGTTCGATGTCGCATGGCGCGCTGCTGAGCGTTCCGAGAGCAGCGGATGGCGAACGTTGCTCCCATCCAGTCGTTCGAAGGGAAGGGCTGAGCCAGCGAGATTCTTGACTTGGATCGACCTGAGCCACTGGGACGGCTACGTTCGTGAGAGAACACTACGGAGTCTTTCGGGTTCCGCGCCCAACAGCTTCTTCTTTGCCTTGGCTGCACGCAGGCTCAATGACTGGGTGCCTCAGGTTAGAGCGGCAGCGAGAGAGGTCGTCCCCAGACTGGCTGAGTCTTCGGACCCGGAGCTGGTGGCGGAGGCGCTGTGCGCGCTGCTGCCGACTTGGACCTCCTGGGGCCGTCTTGAAGAGTCGGACAAGGACGTTATCTCAAAGCTCGTCTCCCTTCCCGAACTCGCCACACCGCTCACCCGCAGGCTACTCGTTTCATCAACGGGACCCATGTCTGCGGTTTTGGCCCAGATTCAACGATGGACGGTCCTCGATAAACATTTGGAGGTGATTGCGTCAGAGGCGGTGCAACCCGCGGTACGTGCGCGAGCCTATCGAAGCATGCTTCTAGGAAAGGCTGTGTGGGTGGAAGGGCGTAGCTGGCGGTGGACCGATATCAGGTACCTGCAAGGCCGGCTGAACAACGTTCTAGGTGAACGACGCCTGAGTCACGTCCCTGTGCTCTTGGACACCCTGAACGCCGCCGCACTTGATCGCTCGTCGATTGTCCGCCGCGTTGCTGCTGAGGCGCTCGTCCGTGAGATCGACAACCTCGGCGAGGCCGTCATGCCCCTGGCTCGCAGGATTGCCGATGACCCTTCGCCTTCGGTTGCCGAGCGAGGGGCGTTCGTTTTGCGGCAGTTGGCGATCCGAGCGGCGGAGACTGCTGCTCGGAGTTCCGTTAAGCCGGCGGCTGCTCCATGAGAGCAGGTCTGACCGGCTCTAGTGACTACATCGGAAATAGACGCAAATGACGGTGTACGTTGACGACATGCACACGATACCCATGGGTCAGTACGGCCGCATGAAGATGTGTCACATGGTGGCCGATAGCACCGATGAGCTGCTCGCAATGGCTGATCGCATCGGTGTGGCGCGCCAGTGGCTCCAAAAGGCAGGCACGCATCACGAACACTTCGACATCGCCATGAGCAAGCGCGCCGAGGCCGTCAAAGCCGGGGCGGTCGAAGTGACAATGAGCGAGGTGGGCCGGATCACGCGCGGGAAGCGTGAGGCCGCGGTTTCGGCCGGCGGCATGACGCCGTATCGACAGTTCCCAGAGCAAACTGTCGCCTCGCGCGAGCAGATCGGCAAGGAACGGGTATGGACTGCAATGGATGACGAGCGACTCCGAGTACGCGCCAAGGACATCCGCATAGCAGGATGGGAAGCAGGCCGGGCAGGGCTGCCCGCGTCCAACAATCCCTACCCCAAGGACAGCTCGGAGCACGAAACCTGGCGTGCTGCTCATTTCGAAGGGCAGTGCGTAGCGATCGATTCCGGCGAGCAGGAAGCACCCTAATGGCCAATGCAAAGAGTGTTCGGAAAGGTGGTGCGATGCAATGGCTCGCCCCATGGGAGTCGTACCACGACGCCGATGGTACGTTCAAGAGGCAACTCGCCATAGAGGTTAAGCCGGGGCACGTTATGTACGGACTACCGGTCGAACTCATAGGCCGGGGAAACGGGGACGACTGTCTGTTCCAGATCCTAGATGGAACCGGGCGTGTCGCTCTTGTGCACCTCGTCTGGCAAGGACCACAGGCACCACCGTGGCCATCGACAGCCATCTACGAGCGCCTCGAACAGTGGCGTGTTGAGTGCATGGTCCCCCAGCATGCCGAATGGAATGGTGAGTAGAGAACGGAAAGGGCTTGAGATGACGACGCAAAGGTCAAAGGCCGAACGGACTGTCGACACGCTGCGCGTGCTGTCGACGGGATTGCTGCCCGAGGACCTCGACCACACGATGGAGCAGGATGTGGACGGCATGCGAGAACGCTATAGCGAACTCAAAGGGAGGATGAGCTTCAGTGCCGCTGACAGCCAGTCGCGGCTCGAGTTCGTCGAACGTGTTCTCGCACAGTAGGAGAAAGGGGACTTGAATGAGCGGCCCAGGTCCAGACAGGCCCGTCAGGCAGGGCGAGCGTGAGGGTGCACTGTCCGAAGATGATCGAGAGCTGTTTCTAGAGGCTCTCGCAGAGTATCGACTCAAGGGTACCTGCAAAGTGGCGTGCAACCGTTGCGCGCAGCCCATCCACTTCGCCTCGCTAGCAGAGGGGCGAGCGACAGTGCATCAATGTGCGTGTGGAAAGTTCACCGGCTCGCTTCGAGGTCTGTAGGCGAGATCTGAAGCAGGCGAATACGAGATCGGAAAGGGAACGAGATGGGAAGTGAAGTCCATCGTGTACGTGTGAAGGACGGCGAGCCCGTAGGTGGCCTAGCTGAGAACGGTCAGCGGCTGCGGATCATGCCAGGCACCTACGACGTAATGTGGCTCAGCCGACCTCGCCCAGGTTCTGTACCGGAGCAGTTTGAGGAGGCGTTGCGTTTCCTTGATTCGAAGGAAGGTGGCGGTCATCTTGATGTGTTCCGTGCAGATTGGCCCGAACTTCAACTCTGGCCCAACCTACCGGACAGAAGCCGCTTTGAGATCGTCAAACTCGGGTCGTAGCTTGAACCTCATCGGAAAGGAACGCGAAATGGATCAGGACCCGACAAGCAGCGTCGTCGTGAGAATCATCGGCGCAGAGAGCCAGCACAATGGCCCTGATCCCGACTTGGATGCTGAGATTGCAGTGGCATACCAGTTTGAAATGGTCAAGGGACAGCTCAGTGAGGCAATGGCAATCCTGAGCGAATATCCTTCCCGCGTCGACTGGTTGACCGATGTCGCGCCTGCAGAGGACGGCTGGATGGTCGCCTTCGGACTGCCTCCGGGCGTATCAGTTTTGGTCGGGATGGAAGTCGACATGAAGGTTGGTCCACGGAAACGGCTTGGAGCAGACTTCGTTCTGAACGGAAAGGAAAGAATCCATGAGCGAGGAAAAATCGATCAAGCAGCACAGCGTGGCGGCGATCGAGGCGGCAATCGGCAAGGCGCTCACTGAGCTGGTGGGTGTCGAGCACAAGGTGACGATTCAGAACATCGATCTGTCAAGCCTCAACACGTCGGCGGCGCCGGCGGTGCCTGTGTCGTTGGTCATCCGGCCGGCTCCCGATTTTTCCGCCCCCTTCTAAGTCGGAAAGGAGGACAGGCATGCGGAAGGATTCAAAGATGCGGGCCATCCTCGTTCCTACGCTTACCGCTGCAGGGATGATGGCCTTAGCGGTCGTTTATTCGCCAGCCGCTGCGTCTGTGCTTCTGGGTCTCGGGCTGATTGTGTATTTGGGCATGTCCGCGCATCGGGAGGCTGCCGAGGACAGAGAAGGTGAGCGCCGCCCGCAAGAGGAAACCGCGGAACGCGACTGATCGGAAAGGAAAAATGCGATGAATAGACAGTTCCTCGGGCGACTGACCCTATACCTGGCACTGGCGCCTTCAACCGCATTGTTCATGCCACACCTGATACGTGCGCCGCTCTTGCAGGATGAGCCGCCGTGGTACTTGTCATCCTGGGTCATGGGGCTTGCGGTGCCTTGCATTCTGCATCACGGCCCCTCACGCCGCAGGGATCCTCGCGTTGCATCTTGAACTTGACGATTCGCTCCTGTCAGCGGAAGCGCTATGGCACTTGACCGCCTACCGATCGGTGGTCCGGCAAGCTCAAGACGACTGCCGGGGCGCACCGCCTCAGCTTACGACGACGTGCTACCGCACAACGTCATTGCGACCTTATGAGACATCGGAAAGGATCGTGATGAAGACCATCATGTGCAATGTTGCGGGTGGGTTCTGCCTATCTGGTGCGGTGATGACTGTAAAGGCTGTCCCGCTGCACAGTGCTTGCCACGCCGTGAGATTGGCCATCGGCGCAGTCGCATCGTTGGTCGCCGGAGGGGTGCTTGCTGCTGATGTTTGCCAAGGCGTCGATCTGCCTGCCTTCGATGATGCGTGCCTGCGGCAACGTGTCCAGGAACGTGAGGCGGTGGTCGTCCATCTCACACGGGATCTCGAGCAAAGTATGGACGGGAGGCTGCGCGAAGCTGTCTCCGCGGCCGACAGGTCGTGGCGCGAGTTCCGCAGACGCCAATGTGCGCTCGAATGGCTCTACGCTTATCCAGGATCAATGTCGGAGAGTGACCAGCAGCGGTGCCTTCTGCGCTTAGCCGACAGTCGCATCGCCGAACTGAAGGCCGGTCTGGCGCGGGCGCCCGAGCTGCGGCGCTGACTAAGATCCATGCGTACGCCGGCGTTCCGGCAACTGATCGGAAAGTGCAGACAGCATGAGCATCATGAGCATCAAGTTAACCTCGGTTCAAGCCGCTTGGCCGGAACCATCACCACGAACGAGTGGCACATGCGGAGGACGGAAACGCGGCCGGCTAGCTTTAGTGTTGAAGTGCATGCGCCGGTCGACGGTGGCGGCGCGCTACGGACGACGGTGTGGCCCCGTTGCGCACAGATTGTGGTGAGACCGGGTAGCCTGGAGGGATGAACGACATGGACGAAGCAGTAAGGGCAAAGCTTGGCATCGACCCATCGCACAAGGTGGTGCGGGTTTCCGGTGAACGATCGGTGCGCAAGGGTCAAGACGCCGACATCGACGTCTTCGAGGTCTTCGACGCCGAAGGCAATTTGATGCGGAAGGTGGAGGTCACGGACTCCACGTCCATCCATCCGCCATTCACGCGAATCATCACCAGTCGGGATGTACCGGACTGGTCGGAAAGGATCAAACCGTGAGGGTCCAGAAGATCTGGGGCGCCGACATCTACAGGGATGGCGGTTCGTACGGGTTCTGTTTTGATTCCGACGACGGCCAGTGGTATGAGTTCTTCCTGAAGACGAGAGCGTTCGAGCCGGTCTCGCCGGAGAGCCACCAACCTCCTATCATCTACAGAAATGGCTGCAATAGCGGCGAAGTCGTGCTGAGGCTGTCCTGGGAGGAGGCGCAAGCGTTTGTCGCGCCATTGCGTTACGAGAACAGGCGCTTCATGGAGCTGATTGATATCGTCATGACGTCCGGCGGCACCGCGCGTCGACACTAGATCGGAAAGAGAGGGGAGGCCGGTGAACAAGCTCGTTCGCGTGAGAGCGACGTTATCTGCGGAAGACGCACTGCAGAAGGCGCTTCGTTGCATCCGCATTTCAGAGCAGTTCAGACATACTGCCTCCCGTGCTCTGGATGCGCGCCTGGCATTCCGTGGCGACGTTCCGGCTGGCATTCCGGCTGTCGTCTGCGCTGCCTTCGCCGTGGAACTTGCATTCAAAGGAATCCTTCTCCTTGAGCGCAATGAGCAGTGGGTTGGTCATGATCTGGACGCACTGTTTCGCGTCCTTTCTGCTGAGACGCAGCAGTCAGTCGAGGCGGCTGTCAAGGTGCCGGGCTACCCTCGTATACCGGGACGAACAATGCAGTTCAGCGAGGCACTACGCAACATCAAGACGCTATTCGAGGATTGGCGATATGCGTATGAGGCCTCGGATGACATGGCAGCGGATGTGACTTTCGTTCAGCAGGTTGCAGCTGCAGCACATCAGATTGCCGAGCGCCTGGAGAGTGCGAGATCCAGAGCCGTCTGCTCGGCAGCTGCCTCCGAAAAGACGAGAGACATCATGAACAAGGCGCTGGCGGACACTGGAATGAGCAAGCAAGCGGGTGCCGCCGGTATCAGGAAATTCGGCACAAGCAACGACTTTTCAGTGGCGATCGGCCGGACGACGGGGGCGCTTCGTACGGTAAAGTTGGTTGTCGCCGGAGAAGGGATCACGTCAGAAGACGACCAGGTCTACGTCCCGGCTTTCGTGCCCGCACTTGCCGCAACAATCCAGCGCCTGAAGAGTGAGCTGAACTTTCTGAAGCATGAGGAGCTGTTCGTCGGGCTTGACCTAGAAGACGCTGTCCGGCGGCTTGTCAACGGGGTAGACGCGGACATAGAGCGCGCATGCGGCGATCTGCGTGTGTTCGATTGGGGGCCTACAACGGACGACTATGTGTGCTTCCTGTTGCCCTTGAACGGCCGCTTGTACCTCGGATGCTATGCGGTTGAATCTGACCGGGTGCATGGCTGCCCCGTAGTGCCGTACGACCTTATCCAGACCCTCGAGGCCGCTCATCTTGAAATGTCATTGGGGATCGAATGATCGGAAAGGACGGTGTGCAGGTGACGGAAGTTGACCGCTACTGCTATCTCTGGGACGGCTCTCAGCCCGGGTGGGTTGTGAATCGCGTAAACCTGCACAGCCTGGAATTGACCCTGCACTTCCACGCGGGAGGACCAGACGCGAAACAGGTAGCAGCGATACGCGCCGCTGTCCCGGCATATGCCGAAGTGACTGCAACAACGGCACTCAACGAGCTTCGAGGCCGGGCATGTGTAAGCCTTGGAGAGTTCGACCAGCGCGAGGGGCGGCTCATTGCTGGAGCTTGCCGGAACGCCGGATTGATCGTAGAGGAGCGACCGCAGGACCGCTCAGGAGATCTCCTCGTTAACGAAGTGACGAAGCATGCGCTCCTCATCGAGGACGAGGTCCTAGGACAGAAGGTCGCAGCGGAAGCCCGACGGCGAGGCCTTCCAGTGCGGCACGTCGAAGCCTGAGCCATCGGAGAGGAATGATGGATCAGGCTGGTAGCACGCCGAGCCGTGGCAGCAACGGTCCACGGGGTGCCGGGCAGCTATGGAGCAGTTCCACTGCAGCGGCAACGCGCAAGGAACGCGACGGCCGCCAAGCCGGCCAGCATGAGCTGTCCTAGTCGAGACTTGATCTGACAGACAAGCCGTCAAGCGACGGCCGTATCGGCGTGAGGTGTCTGCTTGATCTGATCCAGCTGTTTATCGTACGCCAGCGTTGCACTCTCGATAAAGGTCTGCAGCGGCGTCTTACCGTAGCAGTACTTGCCCGAGTGCGTCCGCTCGGCGTTGTAGCTCTGCATCCACTCGTCAACGTCCACCTGCAGTTCGTCCAGCGAGTTGTACAGCTTGCGCCGGAAGGCGCTGGCGTAGAACTCGTTCTGGATGGTCTGATGGAAGCGCTCGCAGATCCCGTTGGTCTGAGGCCTCTTCGTGCGCGTGCGCGTGTGCTCGATGTTCTCCAGGTCCAGATACAGCGCGAACTCGTGCGTCTCCCGGTTGCCGCAGTACTCGCTGCCACGGTCGGTCAGGATGCGCAGCAGCGGCACCCCGTGTTCCTCGAAGAACGGCAGCACCCGGTCGTTGAGCATATCCGCCGCCGTGATCGCATGCTTGCGGTCGTAGAGTTTGACGAACGCGAGCTTGCTGTACGTGTCGATGAAGGTCTGCTGGTAGATGCGCCCTACGCCTTTGAGATTGCCCACGTAGTAGGTGTCCTGCGAGCCGAGGTAGCCCGGGTGCTCTGTCTCGATCTCGCCGTGCGCTTCCTTCTCCTGCTTGGCCTTCTCCAGCGCACGGACCTGATCCTCTGTGAGAATCACGCCCTCCTGCGCCACCTTGGCCGACAGCGCCTTCAGGCGCAGTTGGAAGGTCTGCAAGTCATGGCGCAGCCAGATCGTGCGCACGCCGGCGGGTGATACGCTGATGGCGCGCTTTCTCAACTCGTTGGCAACGCGCACCTGGCCGTATGCCGGCTGCTCCAGCGCGAAGTCGATCACCGCTCGCTCGATGATGGGGTCCGCCCGGTTCTTCAGGTTGGGCTTCTTGCGGGAGATCTCTGCGAGCGCCGTTTCTCCGCCCGTCTCGTACAGTTCCTTGAAGCGGTAGAAGCTGTCTCGGCTGAAACCCAGCACCTTGCATGCTTCTGATACGCTGCCCAGCGTCTGCGCCAGCTTCAATAGCCCGATCTTGTTGCGAATGATCTTCTGATCTTGTGTCATCTGACTTCCTTGAACGCCCTGTCGGGCAAGGGTAATGTCAGATCAAGTCGTAGCTATGACACATGAGCACATGGGTCTCTGGTTCGGGAACAGGTGAAAGAAGGAAGGCGCGAGTGTCGGCAGTGAACCTGTTCTCGGCGCTCCCCACGACCCATCCGCTGTCGTTGACATCTCGCGCGAACTCGAGCCGCCAACCAGCCTTCTTGAGGCTCTCGTCAAGAAAGTCGTTCAAGTCAATGATGGCTCCGCCCTGCCACATGACCGCATGAAAACCGTCGCGGTCGGTGCTGCTGGTGCCGACAATCTGACCGGCGTTGTTGATGCCGTAAGCAGTGCTGATGTTCGTTCCGCCCAGGGACCCGAGGTCGGTCGGCACGGTGCCATTCCATAGAGTCGCGTGGGAGGTCCAGTGGTCCGCCAGGATGCTGTTCCCGACGATTTGACCGGCCTCATTGATGCCAAACGCGCAGCCCCCACTGCCACCCAACGTTCCCAGGTGAGTGGCGGTGTTGCCAACCCATAAGGTAGCGGCAAGCCCAGGTTGCCCTGCCACGGTGCTGTACCCGACCACTTGACCGGCTTCGTTGATCGCGTGCGCCACGCCGGATGTCTCTCCCGTCGTGCCTAGAACCGTCAGTCCTCGGTGATCCCACATGGCGGGGCGTATGACGGCGCCGCTCCAGCTGTAGCCGACCACCTGGCCGGCGTCATTGATGTCCAGTGCGCTAGAGGCGCCTCTCAGGTTGAGCGATTGCAAACGAGTCGACGTTGAGCCATTCCATACGGTGGCGTAAGGACCTTCAAATCCGGCGACCTGGCCAGCGTCATTGATAGCGTCTGCGCCACTGTCGGACTGGCTCAAGGCAGTCGGGGTCATGCCATTCCACAAGGTTGCGTAACGGTTCAGATCCTCGCCCCAACTCGTTCCCACGACTTGGCCCGCGTTATTGATGCCGGCTGCAGCGCTTTCTACGGTCCGAGACAGTTTGCCAAGAAAGGTGACAGTCCCGGGCTGTGCAGTCGCCACGGTGCAGGTCGCCAAAAAGCCAACTGCCGACATCAGTAGCGTCACGAAACGGGCCCTTCGCCTCAGCTGTCTCGTGGAGCCACGATCGCGCTGCAGCGAGCGCCCGCGTACCGACCAATGGAGCCCGAAGAATGCTGTCATGTTCACTCCTTTTGGTCCGAGCGGCTCGACGGCGCGCCAAAAATGGCACCGTGGCACGCCTTGTCCCCCGCTGCAGGCAGTTCTCAGATCTGTAGTTCACTGCCACGTCCGCTGCCATCCGTGTTTCCTCGGCAACCGCGACTCAATGATTAGGGTCTTGTTCACCGACTCGGCAACGGAGCGAACGTAAGCGTACCCCTCTCACCGCGTTGACGGGTTTGTGAAGATCAGGCAGCCAAGCGCTGCTCGGTGATCGGAAGAGCGAGCTGCGGGGCGACGTACCAGGGCAGCAGCTCATCGATGCGGTTGACCGGATGGTCACCGATGCGTTCGAGCACGTGCCGCAAGTAGGCCTTCAACCCGAGCCCCGTGCCATTACGTCGCTTCTTCGTTGTCGCCAGGCAAGTTGCGGTCATAGGGATGTATCGGCTCAAGGTTGGGCACTATCGGTCCAAAGAATGGGTCTGGCAGTTGATCAACTCGACCGTTCATGATCCGGTGCACTCGGAAGACGTTGCCGGAACTCTCAGATTCTTCGTCGTCGTTGACATAGAAGAGCCCGTAGCTCCCTAGGCCGTGCTCCGCGATCCACTCAAGCATGACCCAGAAAGGCGACCCCCTGTGGTTCCGCGACAGGTACACCTGAAGCATCCCTTTGTGGTTGTTATGTTGCTCATGCAACGTCCACAGCAGCCAGGGGGAACTGTTCGCTGCCATCCACTCGCGGAAAGAGGCCCACAATTTTGCATCGGACTCAGCGATGGCTTTGTCCATGATGCTCGCGTCCGCGTCACTCGTCTGCGCATACGCACTACGGGAGGTACGGAGAACACACCAGCCGATACTAAAGATCATCGTGCAGCCTAACGTTGGACTTCAGCGGCCGCTGAAAGGTAAGCGTCGCCAGTCGACACCTTGTTTTCAGGCGGCCTGTAGTTCCTCAGCAGCGCCCGGCACCAGCCGGCCCGTCACGTTCCCCGGCAGCAGCTCCGCCACCCGATCCACGCGGTGTTCCGCAACGTGTTCCCGCACATGCGCGAGGTATGCCTGCGGGTAGAGGCCGTTCAGCTTGGCAGTGCCGATGAGACTATAAAGCGTCGCCGGCCGTTCGCCTCCTGCGTCGGAACCCGCGAATAACCAATTTCTCCTGCCAACGGCTACGGCACGGATCTCACGTTCGGCGGCGTTGTTGTCGATTTCTACGCGCCCGTACTCGGCGTAGCGCACGAGCGCAGGCCAGCGGCCCAGCGAGTAGCGAATTGCCTGGGCGAGTTCGGACTTCGACGAGGTGGCCGCCAGCACGCTGTCCATCCAGCTGCGCAGTGCCTGCAGCTTGGCACGGCGTGCTCCTTCCGCACCCGCCACCGCTCGTCAGGCGGCCGGCCCCGGACGTGACGCTCGTTCTCGTATAACTCGCCGATGCGCCGCAACGCCTCGTAGGCCTGCGGCGACTTCGTGGCCTGGTGCAGCTCGAAGAACTTGCGCCGCGCATGGGTCCAGCAGGCTGCTTCGACCACCCGGCCTTGCTCGTACAGCGCCTCGAAGCCGGCATAGCCGTCGGCCTGCAGGATGCCACCAAAGTGCTTCAGATGTTCCTGTGGCCGCTCGCACTTGCGGTCGGGCGAATACTGGAACCACACCGCCGGCGGCGCCTGGCTGCCCATTGGCCGCTCGTCTCGCACGTACGCGCACAGCCGCCCGGTCTTCGTGCGGCCCTTGCCCGGCGCGAGCACGGCGACCGGCGTGTCGTCCGCGTGCAGCTTCTCGGCGCTGAATATGTACTGCTGCAGCGCCTCCATCAACGGCTCTAGCAGGCGCGAGGCGCTGCCGACCCCTTCGGCCATCGTCGAGCCGCTCCAGCTCCCCCTCGCGAGCGTAGATCTCGCTCTGGCGGTACGGGGGCAGGTGGTCGGCGAACTTGCTGACCAGCACGTGTGCCAGCAGGTTCGGGCCCGCCAGGCCCCGAGCGATCGGGCGACTCGGCGCCACCATCTGGGTCAGGGTCTGGCAGCGCGGGCAGGAGTACTTCGGCCGCACATGCCGCACGACCTTGAAGCGCTGCGGCACCAGCTCCAGTACCTCGGCCACATCCTCGCCGACGTAGCGCAGCTCGCCGCCGCACTCGCTGCAGCTGCAGGCCGGCTCATGACGCACCGTCTCGCGCGGCAGGTGCGGCGGCAGCGGTTTGCATGCAGGGGGTGATGTGCGCGTGCCGTCGGGGCGGGGTTCGACGCGTTGCCATCTGGCAGTGCGCTGCATCGGATCTCGAGATCTTCGACAAGCAACTCCAGCTGCTCGATGTGCTCCAGGCGTTCGGAACTGGCGCCGAACTTGCCGCGCTTGAGCCGGGCAATCTCCAGCTTGAGCTTCTCGACTAGCAGACGCTCCAGCAGCAGCTCGCGCTCGCGTTGCGCGAGGCGGCCCTTAAGCGCTTCGTAGTCTTCGGCTGAGATCGCGGCCACGGGCTGTACTGTGCCAACGGCCCGGTCTACTCGCAACCGCGTTGACCGCCGGTTACCTCACACCGCCATCTCTGGCTGCCACGTGCGAACTGGCATCCGCCAGTCGATGCCTTCCAGCAGCATCGACAGCTGCGCTGGAGTAAGAGACACGGCACCGGAGGTGACCTGCGGCCAGACGAAGCGCCCGCGCTCCAAGCGCTTGCTCAACAGCAGCAGGCCCTGGCCATCGAACCACAGCACCTCGAGTACGTCGCCACGCTTGCCGCGGAAGACGAACACGTGACCGGAGTACGGGTTGTTGGCCAGTGCGGCCTGCACCAAGGGCGGCCAGCCCGTCGAAGCCCTTGCGCATGTCGGTGTGGCCGGCTGCGATCCACACCCGCGTGTTCGGCGGTAGGCCCAGCATCAGCGATGGACCTCGCTCACCGCCTTCAGCACCTCGCGCAGCGTGCCGACGTCGACGTGAGTCGGCACGATGATGCGGACGCTCTGGATCACGATCTCGATGGGGGAAGCCATCGGAGCCACCGTCAGGCTCGGTGCCCGATCGCACTGAATCGCCCCGGGATTTGTGGAGGCTCCAACTCTTGAGAAGATGGAGCCATGAAGAAGTCGAACAAGTTCTCACCTGAGGTTCGCGAGCGCGCAGTGCGGATGGTGCAGGAAGCGCGCGGGGAGTACCCGTCGCTATGGGGCGCAGTCGAATCGATCGCGCCGAAGATCGGCTGCGTGCCGCAGACGCTGCTGGATTGGGTCAAGCAGTCAGAGGTAGAGGCCGGTACGCGCGCGGGCACGACGACCGCGGAGGCGCAACGCGTGAGAGAGCTGGAGCGCGAGGTCAAGGAGCTGCGCCGGGCCAACGAGATCCTGAAGCTGGCCAGCGCGTTTTTCGCCCAGGCGGAGCTCGACCGCCGTACGAAGTCTTGAAGGCGTTCGTCGACGCGCATCGGAGTGACTTCGGGGTCGAGCCGATCTGCCGGGTGCTGCAGATCGCCCCGTCGGGATACCGACGCCATGCGATGCGCCGGCGCGAGCCGGGCCGCTGCTGCGCACGCACGCAGCGCGATGCGCAGTTGATGTCGGAGATCGATCGGGTCTGGCAAGCCAACCGGCAGGTCTACGGTGCCGACAAGGTCTGGCGCCAGCTCGGGCGTGAAGGCATGAAGGTGGCGCGCTGCACCGTCGAGCGCCTGATGCGCAGGCTGGGTCTTCGCGGCGTGATTCGAGGCAAGCGCGTTCGCACCACGGCGGCCGATGCCAAGGCGCCGTGCCCGTTCGACAAGGTCAACAGGGTGTTCCGGGCGGACCGGCCCAACCAGCTGTGGGTGAGCGACTTCACCTACGTGTCGACCTGGCAGGGCTTCGCCTACGTCGCCTTCGTCGTCGATGTCTTCGCACGGCGCATCGTGGGCTGGCGCGTGAGCCACTCGATGCGCACCGACTTCGTCCTGGATGCGCAGGAGCAGGCGCTGTATGCCCGCCAGCCCGAAGCCGAAGCGGGGCTGGTCTGCCACTCGGACAGGGGCTCGCAATACGTCAGCATTCGCTACACCGAGCGGCTTGCCGAGGCCGGGATCGAGCCCTCGGTTGGCAGCAAGGGCGACAGCTATGACAACGCCCTGGCCGAGACCATCAACGGGCTGTACAAGGCCGAGGTGATCCACCGGCGCACTTGGAAGACCCGCGAGGCCGTCGAGCTTGCCACGCTCGAATGGGTCGCCTGGTTCAACCATCATCGCTTGATGGCACCGCTGGGCTACATCCCGCCGGCCGAAGCCGAGGCAAACTACCATCGCCAACTCGCCGAGCGATCGGCCGTGACGGCGTGACCACTTAAACCAACCAGCCTCCACGAAACCCGGGGCGATTCAGGGGGTGGCGTCAAGCCAAAAAAGTGAAACGATGTCTGCGAATCCCACAATCGGCTGGAGATGTGTAGTAAGCGGGCGGCGAAGCTTGCTCTTACCCACATCTTTGAGGTCGAAGTGAATAGCCGAACCGGATATCAGCAAGTCGCGCCATTCCTCGCTAGATGACGGTATTGCCTGGTGGTGGATCTGAAGCGCGGGCCAAGTACCCGCCGAGTCGGGCCAACTGCATCAGGCAGGACGATAACGACTGTCTGCAAGGCGATGCTGCCGTACAGGAAGGTGGTCTGAGGCGGTCCAGCACCTCGACCTCTGCCTCTGTGAAGGCCATCCGGGGCGGGGCCTCGGGAGCGGCGCGATTCATCATCGTCAGCCAGAAGATGCGCCAGCCGAGGAGGCAGAACATGGCGATCAGATTGGTCAGGCGTTGGGCGGTACGCAGCTTGGAGTCTTCGGCTCGGCAACCGGACTTCAAGATCTTGTGATAGGTCTCGATCTTCCATCGCATGGCGTACCAGTCGAGCTTCTCGATAGCCTGCGCACGGGAGGTGACCGGCAGGTTGGTGATCAACTTCCAGTCAATCGGATCGGCATGCAGGGGCGCCTCTCGCTCCACGGCCTGCAGCACCGTGAGCATGAGTGGCGGGTAACGGCTTTGCTTGGCCCTCGGTGGCAGCAGACGCACGCGGCAGTACTTCAACTCCAGCAGCGCGCAGCGCTCCTGGCCCTGGCTATTGCGCACCTGGATGCGATGCAGGCCGCGGCAGCGAACCTCTCTGAGGTAGGTTGCCACGGTGTGGGTGCCGTCTCCGGCAAGCCGGTCGGCACAAGTTCGGAAGATGAAGTGGGTTTGAGCTTCATGAGCTTGGCAGAACAGCTCATAAATGTCGCTGCCGCGGTCGCCGATGTGCACGCAGCGTTCGGGCTGCTCGAACATCTCGCCGGACAGCCGCACGTTGTCCAGCCAGCACATACTCTCCTTCAACTCGATGGGCACCCGTGTCGGATTGATCGAGCGCTTGAGCGCGTTGGTGCCCTTGAACTTCGAGCGGCTCCAGAACTTCACGGCTGCCAAGCCCAACGGCAGCCCTTCGGTGGTGACGGCCAGGCTCGAATGCATGAGCAGCCCTCGAACCGTATGGTGCCGCACGCGGCCTTGCGAGTCCCACCCGGAATTGACCTTGCCCAACAGTCCCAGGGCGTGATCGCTGTCACGGTGATAGGCAAACTCCGTCGTGTCGTGCAACACCAGCACGGGCGCCTGACTCGCCGCAACAATCCGTTGGCGTGTCGCGCTGAAGTGCCCTGCCAAGATATCGGCCTCGTTGACCCGCTCGTTGCTGAGGAATCGATACGCCGCCTTGGTGTTGGCCCAGTCTTGGCATACCCAGGGAATGCTCTGGCCTGGCGCTTGGGCAAACCGCGCCAGCAACGCTCTCAGGCGTCGGCCCAGGCGGGCGTCCTGGAAAACGCTCTCGTCCAACTCCTGGTCGATCCAACTGTTCTGCCCCGTCTTGATCGCTTGACCTGCCCTTGTACCCTGCGAGTTTGCCATGGCAGCCTCCGGCCGTCCCGTACTGCCAAGTTGCGACACAGCGCCCAACTCACCGGAAAATCTCAGCAGCTCGGCGCCAACCGCTCATAGAAAAGGCGAAATTGTGGGTAAAAGCAAGGCGGCGAAGGCATCGTGACATACCCGCTGAAGGTGATTCGTCAGGACGCAACTTGTCGGAGGAGAGTTTGGAGCGCGGGCGGCACGTCGGCGCCGTGCACAAGCACTTGGTGCAAGGCGGACTTGTATATGTCCACGTAGTGGCCAACCGGCGTTCCCCACATAAGGCGATTTGCCTCTGTCTGAAGCGGCTGCTTCGGGTCTTCAAAGTGCATCAGCACCTCACCTGTTTGAAGTCCACAGGTCTCGCATCGGAATAGGTGCCGCTCGGGCATCTTCGCAACAAACGCGCGGCGCAGCGAGCGACACTGTTCAACGAGCTCTGACTGCAGCTCGTAGTCTCTCTTCGGCGCACAAAGATCGGCCACTTCTAGCAGGTCGGCAAACGACAGAAGTGCCACTTCCATAGACATATCGCGCTCTCCCAACAGTTGAGGGAATTCTGCCTCATGCACGTACGCGATTTGGAGCCCGGTGGCCGCGTATTCAGCTCCTGTTCCACGCGGCTATGACGGGGTGCGCTGCGCGGCACCGCGGGGCTGGATGATCGGTTCGGGCGTGAAGGCATTGTCGGCACGCGTCGGACTAAAGTGGTTGTGCACGCCGGCTCCCCCGCTGTTGCACCCCGGATGGGCAGCTCCCGCTGGATCAGGAGGCGCAGGAGTCGTCGGCCGCTCACCAAAAGGATCGGCGCAGATCGCAGGTACCCACAGCTCAGGTCTCGCCCAGCTCGGTGTTCTTGAAGGTCTTGATCGCCGCCGAGGAGCGGGACTCCTTGGCGGTCGCGCTGTCCCAGGCCGCGGCGATGTCCCGCCAGGAACGCCAGCCGATCGGGCTATAGAGCGACGACAGGTGAAAACCCGCCGTGCGCCGGACGCCACCGCTCACCGTCGGGCGCCATTGCCCGCGCTCCAGCATCCAAGTCTTGTGGTGCTCCGGGATGGGCTCCTCGCAGTCCTCGCAGACGTAGGTCGCTGTGTGGGGCTTTCCTTGCTCCCAGCGCAGCCGCTCGAAGCGCAGCCACTGGCTGTGTCCGCAGTGCGGGCAGGGCAGGAAGTAGCGGCGCTGGTCCGACGCTTCGTACTCGCGTTCGATCGTCGACGCCCCGGCGATGGTCGGCGTCGAGACGATGAGGATCTTGCGCCGCGCGAAGGTGCGCGTGCGGGCCTCGGCGAGTGAAATGGCGTCGCCTTCGCCCTCGACGTCCAGCGGGTAGCCGTCCACCTCGTCCAGGAACAGGTAGCGCACCGGCATCGAACGCAAGCCCACCGCGCTGTTGGCCCCGGTCATCACCAGCACGCCGCCGCGGAACTCCTTGGACAGGATGGTGTTGCCGGCGTCCCGGCTGCGGGCCGGCGCGATCAGCTCGGCCAGTGCAGGCGACTCCTCCACCAGCGGATCGATCCGCTGTTTGGAGTTGCGCTTGGCCATCTCCACCGTCGGCCAGACCGCCATCATGGGACCTGGCGCGTGGTGGATGACATAGCCAATGAAACAACTGCCTGCCTCCGTGAACCCGAGCTGCGCTCCCTTCATCACCACCACCCGCTCCACAGGTGAAGTCGGCGACAGGCAGTCGAGGATCTCCCGCAGGTATGGGGTGCGGGCGGTGCGCCAGCGTCCCGGCTCGGCGGATGCTTTGCTGGACAGCACTCGGTGTTTGTCAGCCCATTCTGAAACCGTCAGCAGTGGATCCGGCGTCAAGCCCTGCCGCCAGGCGCGTTCGATCTCGACCGCCCCTTCGTAGTTGAAGTCCATCATCCGTCCAGCCACGGCTCGACCTCGCCCAGCTCCTGCAGTTGCTCGCGCACGGCGCGCTCCAGCGCCACGTGCATCTCGTGCGGGTCCACGCCGAGCCGGGCCGCCAGCTCCGACGAGACCCGGCCGGGCCAGTTCAGCCAGGCATCGCGCTCCGCACGCGCCAGCTTGAAAACGTGGGCCAGCGCCTGCGAGCGGTCGACCAGCTCACCCTTCAGGCGGGCCAGCCGGACCTTGTTGGCTTGCGCTTTGACGACCTCGTTGACGGTGCGGGCCTGTAGCAGCGAGGTACCACCCGCTGACGCGCCGCCGCGCTCCACCAGGTCGCTTTGCACCCGAGGGGCTTGCTGCCGCGTGCCGACGCGCGGCTCCTCCGTGTTCTGCGCCCACTCGGCGTCAGCCTTCTCCGCATCGATGGTGCCGTCCGGCTGCGGTGTGATGCGGCCCGCTCGGATCGCCTTGTGGACCGCCGTGTCGCTGACGCCGCGGTGGCGCGCATAGGCCCGAATTGAAAGTCCCATCGTGCTCAGGCAGGACTGGGCCTGCGGAATCAACTCGCATCAACTCTTCCGTTGCTGCGTGGCCCGAGAAGAGCGTTCATAGCGGCGTCGCACAGCGACCGCCAACTAACCCAAAAGGATGAACAACATGACCGCAACGACCCTGACCGCCACCCAGCGCGAGACCCTGACCCACGCGGCCGAGCACAACGAAGGCCGCATCGAGTGGTTCCCCGCCAGCGTCAAGGGCGGCGCACGCGCCAAGGTGCTGCAAGGCCTGGAGGCCCGCGGCTGGGCCTATCACGACAGGGAGTGCCACGCTCTCACCGACGCCGGCTACCAGGTCATCGGCCAAGAGCGACACCAGCCGAAAGGCGAAGCGGTGGCCACCGATGAGGACACCTCACTCGAAGCCGACGTCGCGGCTGCGGAAGCCAGCTGGGCTGGCACTCAACCGGTGCCGGCACGCAAGACACGCGCACCCCGCGACGGCAGCAAGCAAGCGCAGGTCATTGCCTTGCTGCGCCGCCCCAGCGGCGCCACGGTGGCCGAGATCCAGGCGTTGACCGGCTGGCTGCCGCACACCGTGCGCGGCACCTTCTCCGGCAGCTTCCGCAAGCGCCTCGGTCTGCAGGTGGTTTCCGCTAAGGAAGACGGCGGCAAGCGCGTCTACCGCATCGTTGAAGCGGGCGATGGCGAGATGACTGGCAGCGGCGTCTTCGGTAGCGCTGAGCTGCGGTAACTCCCGGGTGGGCCGCTAAGCGGCCCATTTGCGAACACCGGCACATCTGCCAGTGACCCCTTGACGCCGGTACGCCCCTGGAGCGTTCATGCACGGCTGTGCCGGCCAGCTCGGTCTCGCGGCACGCCGACATTCAAGGAGAGACGATGACCCACACCGCAGTGAACGACCTCCAGCGCTACATCCTGGAGCATGCGATTGACCACACCGAAGGGCGGATCGAATCGCTGCCGCCCGGCTTTCCGGTGTCTGCACGAGATGCGCTGCTGCAGGACCTGTTCAACCTCGGCGTCGTCACCACCGATGGCGCGAGGTGGTTCGTCGCCGTGCTGGCTTATGACCTGCTCGGGCGGGAGCGACCAAGCAAGCCCGTCAGTGACCCGTTTGCCGAGGTCGAGCAGCTCCAGCAGATCGAGACGGTGCAACGGGCGCTGAACGCGGGCTGTCACACGGTGCACCAGCCACTGCCGAAGGGACCGTGGGCCCTGTACTCGGAGTGATCAAACGGTATCCATTTCGAGGAGCACCAGGACTTCACTTCTTCCACCGGCGGAGCGTTCATAGCGGTGTCGCAGCTTCGCGGCGCATTCGAGAAGGAAGGCAGATATGAACAACATGACCCCAGCACCGTCCAGGGACGTGACGCGCACGCCCCGCACGGTGACATTCAACGGACGGCAAGTCCACGTGCTGGCTTTGGATGTCGCGCTCAGCTTCACCCGCAAGCCGGTTTGCCTCGACCACGTGGCGATCCACGGCGACCCGCAGAGGGTGTACATCACCACCACCCACCACCTGACAGCGGCCGAATTCGACGAGTTCACCTCGCACTTCATGCGCCGGCGGAGCTGGCTGACCGGTGCAGGTGGATCACTCCACGACGCCGCGCTCTGCATCGAAGTCGTGGCGCCGCAGCGTCCCGCCCTCTACGTCAACCCGGAAGGCGCGGACTACGCGCGCTACGTTGCGCGGCTCGGCTGATCAATCGGTATGAGGTTGGAGGCCAAGACCCCTTGGCTTCCGGCTCGTTCAGAGCGTGAATAGGGTCATCGCACGCACCCCTCCAGGAGAAATACAACATGCACCCAAACGACGGCTTACCCGGCACACACAACGAGGCTTCGGGTTTTATCGGCAGCATGGGCCAGCGAGCGTCGGCCACTTGGCCTGAAGCAATGACGCGAATCGCCGAAGCGACCGGCGAACGGCTTGAGTCGGTTCGGGCCTTTCTCGACGGCCAGTATGGCCGACAGTTTGCGGATGATGTCCTCTACTTCCACCATACCGGCCTGGACCTGGTCGCCGCAGTCGCAGCGGCGGTCAACCGCTGGCAGTCGTGGCGGGTGAGTGCGCGAACCTCGGCCCACACTGGCATTCCGCGTGGCATCAGCAATTTGACCGGCTTCGTGGTTGCGGCAGCGTTCGAAGAGGAGCGCGTTGAGTAGTGCCGCTGGCGTCGGCTGGCCGATTGCTTGATCAACGCAATTCACCTGCCTTGCTCAAGGCGAAGAGGGCGGGATCGGTGTCGGGTCACCCGGCGGGAACATGGCTGCGGCGTCCTCGATCTCCAGACGCCTGCCAGCCCTCATGTCGTCAATAGTTTCTGCAATCAAGCGACGCTGCTCCCGGAAGGTCGCGACCGACTCGCGCGCGGTGGCCAGCAGTTGATGAGTCAAGGTGACGTCCCGACCCGTCTCGGCAAGACGACGGGCTGTCTGCTCCAGTTCCGCAATGTGCAGCTCCGCCTTCGCAATGTCGCGGTCCGCGTCTGCCAGGTGCTCGAGTTCTTGCTCAAGGGTTGCCATGACAAGTCCGTTCCATGACCGCTGCCCCGTACCGATGCCGGACTGGAGCGCGCACCAGCGGTTGTGCGCCCGGGCATCCGTGCCCGCCGGCCGTAGCCGCGCCCCTCGGTCTACACGAAACCGCCGGACGTGGTGATGGATCGGCGTTGGTCTTCGAGCACAATCAGCACTGCACGCAGGGCGGCCAGAAGCGTCCTGCTGTTCGCCTCCTCGAAGTGCCCCTGTGGAATGGTCTTCGCTGTTTCCTCCAGCTCCGCGAGTCGCGCGTTCACCTTCTCGATGTTCCGATCAATGCTCTCAAGATGGTCGAACTGCTGTACACGGTCCGTCACGATCATTCCTTCTTCGTATTGCGATCGCTGCG
The DNA here is from genome assembly GCF_030419005.1 of Eleftheria terrae. Lineage (NCBI taxonomy): Bacteria > Pseudomonadati > Pseudomonadota > Betaproteobacteria > Burkholderiales > Eleftheria > Eleftheria terrae. The sequence continues at coordinate 342,944 of NZ_CP106953.1, read as the reverse complement.
ATCCAACCGCATGAAGCGCCCGCGCTCAAACAGAGACGGCGGCCAGTGCATCAAATGGCTGCTGATCTGACTCACGAACAGCACTTTGCTCGGTCCACTGCTGCCAGCGGCGAATAACCACATCAGCGTACTTGGCATCGAGCTCCATCATTCGGGCAACGCGGCCCGTCTTCTCCGCTGCGATCAGGGTCGTTCCAGAGCCAGCGAAGGGATCAAGCACAACATCGCCTGGCCGGCTCGAATTGCGGATCGCCCGTTCCACCAGCTCGACCGGCTTCATCGTGGGGTGCAGGTCGTTCTTGGCACGTCGCTCAATCTGCCAGATGTCGCTCTGGTCCCGGTCTCCGTACCAGTGACGCTTGGCGCCCTTCGGCCAGCCGTAGAGGATCGGCTCGAACTGGCGCTGGTAGTCCGCGGTTCCCAGCGAGAAGCGGTTCTTTGCCCAGATGATGAAGGTGGACCAGTGACCGCCAGCCTCTCGGAAGGCGGCCTGCAGCGCGTCGAGCTCGCTGGAGGACATGGCGATGTACATCGCGCCGCGACAGCGCGGGACCATCAGCGCCAGAGCGTCGGTGAGGAACTGCTGGAAGCCCTCTCCAAGGGCGTCGTTCAAGATTGGTCGCGCCGCGCCGCGCTTGCGGTGCATGGCGCTTTCGGTATACGCAACGTTATAAGGAGGGTCTGCGAACACCATGTCGACCTGGCCATCGCCCAGCAGCAGCTGGTAGGCCTCGGCGGTGGTTGCATCGCCGCAGACCAGGCGGTGCTTCCCCATCAGCCAAACATCACCCGGGCGGGAGATTGGACGTGCCTCCGGCTCCGGAACTGCATCGTCGTCGGTCGCGCCCGCGTCATCCGGCTCTTCGCCCTGCAGCAGCTCGGTCAGGGCGTCTGCGTCGAAGCCGGTTAGGTCAAGATCGAAGCCTTCCACGTCCAACGCCTTTAGTTCTAGCCGCAGCAGCTCGTCGTCCCAGCCCGCGAGCTCCGCAGTTCGGTTGTCCGCGATGACGAGCGCCCGCCGCTGCAAAGGAGTGAGGTGGTCGAGCACCACCACCGGCACCGTCACCAATTTCAGCAGGCGCGCCGCCAGCACCCGGCCGTGGCCGGCAACGAGGACGCCATCAGCGCCTACCAGGCATGCATTCACAAACCCGAATTCGACGATGCTTGCCGCGATCTGCGCGATTTGAGTGTCCGAGTGCGTTCGGGCGTTCTTCGCGTAGGGCAGGAGCCGCTCGATGGGCCAGTGCTCGATCCTGGTGGCCAGCCAGTTCGTTACCTGGGGAGTGTTGTTCAACATGGGATGAAGTTGCGCATGCGGCCGGCTCAATCTCGGTGGCCAGTCATCAGTGGGTGAGCCTTCGAAGGCACAGCGACTAAAACAGAAGGGGAGCACCTTCCTGGTTCATGTCTTGCAGGCCGTCGCAGCGGAGAAATTCAGTTTTGCTGATCCATTGCTGCCGGGTGGTGCCTTTCGTCCCGACCTGTTTGAAGGCTGCCAGGACGTGTACGCCGAAAAGCCAACAACCGCGAACTGTCAAGCGAGAAAACGAGGGGGAAGGAAGGCCCACCGCCACCTATATCTCGTGTGCCTTACCGCGGCCTCGGCGCCGCCTCCACTTTGCGAAAAGGATCTCTCATGCCCGCATTTTTGGGACTTCGCAGGAAGCTCGCCGTTTTGGCTGCCTTTCTGATCGCCGCTGCTTCATCGGCAGTGGAAGTGGCGACCGCTTCGACTCCGGCGAAGGAGTTGATCATCGGCGCTGCAATCTCGGAGAGCGTATCGCTCCCATTTACTGCGCTTAGCTACCTTGAAGTGGTGGACCTTGCAGAAGTGCCACAACTCGAAGTTTCTGGCGGCTATACCGACAATGGCTTCACAACCCTTGTTCAAGGCGACATCGGCGGCACCATATATAGCCACTCACAATCTGCCACAGTCGAAGGCAATGTCGGGGAGGACATCACGATCCACATCGCTGGCACAGGAAGCCTTGGCCAGCAGGCGTTCAGCGAAACCGCGACCATCGTCTGGCACTACGACACGGCTGCTGCCGACTATGTTGGTTTCGAATTCGAGAGCAGTGGTGGCATTGCGGACTCCTTCGCCTCCAGCGCATCGACCGCAGGGTTGAAGAGTTGGTTCAACAAAGTCGTCGGCAGGGGATCCGGCGTGATTAAAGGCGTGCTCGACTTCTTCACTCAGGGGGAAACGGGAACGACCGACAAGCCGTCTGTGATCATCAAGCAGAATATCAAGGGGGATAAGAACAAGGTGAAGAAGAACATCCGCGTCGGGGAAGGCCTCGACGTTGAGGGTGGCCTTGACGGTACTCGATTCGCAGGTGTGACTACCCCAGTCCCGGAACCGAGCACGTGGCTTCTGCTAGTTTTGGGAGGCGGCTTGCTGGTCGCAAGAGGCCGTTGGTCTGCACGAAGGAAATTGGGACCGATAGAACCTGCGTTGATCTAACACAGTGGCGGGCCGCTGACGCGAGAGCGCAGGGAGACGATGCAGCGGTTCGCGTCCTGATACATGGGCGGACCGGGGGCAAACTCCGCAAACCATGGTTCGCATCTGCCGGTAGGGGAGCGTCGCGCGGTTTCCGCCCGCATTGGGTACCAAAAGGAAGGACCCACAAACTCTCCTGTGGGCTGGCGGTGAGGGCGCCAACAGCGATCTGAGGTGGATCGCGTCGCTCTACAGCAGGTCTTTTTGCAGTCGCAGTTCAAACTGTACCGAGAACAACGCCGGTCGTCTTCCGCTCCGAGACGCCGGCCACACCGCGAGTGGGAGCGGCAGCCCTCTCATCGCCGCAGACAGGAGCGCAAAGTAACTCTGGCTACCAAGGTCTGCTTTCCGCTCCGGGAGATCACTCTCTACTGCTGGTCCCTGCGCCACCGTACCCAAAAATGTACCCAAAAACGGCCAAAGTGTTGCAGCCCTCAAGTAGCGCTTGAGGGCGCGCATGGGAGCTATAGCCGCATTTCAGGAGCACCAGGGTGCGCAAAGGAGCGCAAAGGAACGCTGGCACCCACGGCCTGCTGGTCGAGCCGGTCGGCGATGATCTGCAGGGCCGCCATCCACCGACGCCAGGCCGTGGTCCGCTCGCAGCCCAGGCGCTTGCCGATCTCCTGCCAGCCGTAGCGCTGCGCCCGCATCCACACCAGGTGCCGCTGCTCCACCTCCAGCCACTGCACCCACTGCATGGCCTGCAGTAGACGGTCGATGTCCTGGGGGCTGGGCGGGAAGCGCACCGGCGCCTCCTCCCTGCGTCCCAGCGCTTCCCACTGCTCCCGAACGACCCGCGGCCAGGTGCTGAGGTAGCCCTGCACCCGAACGGCAGGCAGCCGTCGCGAGGTCTCTGCAGCATCGGCGAAGCGCATGGCCACTGCCTCGACGGTCCACTGCTCAGCCATGGCGCTTGCCTCCCTTGCCGTAGAGCCGCTCGCCGATGCGGCGGACGATCTCGCGCTCGACAAAGTCCAGGCGCTCGTCGGCCTCATTCACGACGAGGATGCGTTGCTCTCGCCAGCCGTGTTCCTTGACGGCATCCAGGTCGGTCGTCTGCGGCTGTAGCTTGCCCAACGGGCAGCGATAGCGGTGATGGGGTGTCATCATGGTCAACCCTCCTGCGTTTCGATGGCCCACAGCAACAGCGCAAGTGCATCGGCCTCGTTATCGTCCAAAGGCCCGTAGCCGCGTTTTTTCACCGCGTCAGCCACCTCCCCCTTGCCCGCGTTGCCGCGGCCCGCTACGTGCCGTTTAATGGCCCCGACGGGTACACCCTGGTACGGGACCTGGTGCTGCTCACACCAGGCCGTTAGGTGAGCCATGAGGCCGCCGTAGACATGGGCCGCATCGACTCCGGTGTGCCGGCGCACTTCCTCGAAGTACACCGCCCCGATGTCGCCGGCCGCAGCGCGAAGCTCTGTGAGCCAGCGCTTGAAGCGCAGGAAGCGCATCCCGCCGCCCTCGAAGCGCTGGGGCTTGAAGTGCTGCGTACCGCTCGTGGTCGTACCGTCACGCTGTCGCAGCGCCCAGCCGGTCGCGGTGCCCAGGTCCAGGGCCAGGATGGTCGGCCTCATTGCAGCGTCCCCCACTGCAGCGCATCGCCCCGCAGCTTCAGTCTCAGGAAGGCCAGGCGGCCGTCGGAGAGCTGGCAAGGCATGTGCGATCGCGCCAGGTTCAGCGCGAAGTGCTGTGCCGGTGCCGGAGCAATGTCCTTCTCGCGGCACCACTGCACGTAGCCGGCGTAGAGGTCGTCCAGCGTGGTGACGGCCGGAGGAGTGAAGCCCGAGGCAGCCAGTTGCTGCACCAGTGCCTCGTGAGTGGCGACGCAGATCGTCGCCTTGTTGGTCGTGTTCGTCATCGGTCGTTCTCTCGATGAGTGGCCGAATGGCTCTTGTGACCAAATTTCCGGTTAATCGCTTATACAGGGTATAGAGAATTAACCGGAAATTCGACCACTTGAGCCATTCAGCCACTGAAAGTCGGTGTGCTGAGGGTGGCAGTAGGGGCGGAAGTGGCAGCCATCCCGCGTTGCTTGCGCTGAACTTCGGGGCGAGCCGCTCCCACCAGCGCCGCTTGCTGCGACGCTGACGACCACGGATCAGTCATCGGCGTATGGCAGACGCGTGTTGCCGTCCACTCGCAGTCGAAGCCCTCGCAGGCCGCGAGTTCCGCCGGACATCTTCACGCGCTGGAAGCCGCGCATCGCCAGCTGCTCCGTGAGCCAGCGGGTCGACCCCACGTAGTAGCCGTTGCGGTCGGCGAACGATTTCCAGCGTGCATACACCTTCGCAATCGGCACCTGCGCCTGAGGATCTCGTTCAAGGTCCTCTTCCTCGAACTCCTGCACCGCGTCTTCGTTGTTGAAGTACTCCCGCGTGGCCTCCATCACGCAGATGGGCGGCTGAAGGCCCTGCGCCTGCCAGAGCGAGCTGCCCTGCAGTCCCCACGCGAGGATGCCGTCGCGTTGCTGCAGCAGCCTTTCGGTCAAGCTCCTGTCACGCCGCTCGGGCGGGATCGTCACCGTGAACGGGATGAGGTGCAGCCGCCGCCGCATCGCCTCGTCCACGTTGCGAATGGATGGCTTGTGGTTGCCCGCAATGAGCAACTTGAACTGCGGCGTGTATTCGAAGAAGTCCTGGCGCATGAAACGGGCCGAGATCGGATCGCCTCCGGTGAGCGCCTTGATGCGTGACTCGTTCCAGCGCCTGCCCTGCTCCGTCTCGGTCGCAGTGACCACGCGGGCCCCGCGCAGCGAAGCCAGCTCGGTAGGGTGCCGCTCTCCCGCGCTGTCCATGAAAGTCTCCATGGGCGCGTGCCGGGCGTAGTCCCCGAGGATCGTGCTGACGACGTTCAAGAACACGCTGTTGCCATTGGCGCCGGTGCCGTACAGGAAGAACAGCGCATGCTCGCGCGTCACGCCAGTCAGGCAGTACCCGACCATCCGCTGCAGGTACGCTGCCAGGTCGGCTTGTCCGCCGGTGATGTCAACCAGAAACGATTGCCATAGCGGAGACTGGCCTCGCGGACTGGCCGTCGCCATCTTCGTCATCAGCTTCTCGCGGCGGTGCGGCGTCTTGGCTCCCGTCCTGAGGTCGATCACTCCCGTCGGCGTGTTCAGCAGCCAGGGATCGGCGTCGAATTTCTCCGGCAGCGTCGCCAGATCTGGGTCGCTGCGCGACAGCCGCTCGACGGCGGCTACGGTGCTGGAGCTCGACAGCCGGGCCTTGGTGCGCGCGCTGTCGGTGCGTTGCGCGGCATGGCGGGTGAGGCAGCGCAGCAGGTGGTGGATGTGCAGCACGCGGTCTTCATTCCAGCGGCCTCCGGCCCAGCCGTACCACTTGCCCCACACGGCGCAGTAGCGCCAGTCCTCGCCATTGCGAGCCGTGAACGCGAGCGCGAGCCCGTCCTCGGTTCTCCAGTCGACGCCCTCCAGCACGTCGAGTTCCGGCGCGTCCACAGGCAGAGACACGGGCAGGCGCTCGCCGGCGGCGATCAGACCTTCCACGTCAAAGCCTTCCGCGACTGCGTCAGCCGCGTCCCAGCCCTCGGGCTTGTCCGCTGGTGGGTACAGGATGGCGCAAGAGGACGCACCGGCCCGCAGGATGGCCTGCGCCGCGTTCTCGGCGTACTGCCAGCCCGGCTTGTCCTTGTCGGGCCAGATCAGCACAGTCTTGCCGGCCAGCGGGGACCAGTCGGTCTTCTCGATGGGTGCGTTGGCGCCGTTCATCGCCGTCGTCGCGCAGATGCCGAGCCGGATCAGCGTATCGGCACACTTCTCGCCCTCGGTGAGCACGACCAGGTCAGCAGCAGCAATGCCCGGCTGGTTGTACAGCGGGCGCGGGTTGGGGGCGGTGGCCTTTTTGCGACGCACATCCCAGGGCCGGAACTCCTTCTTGCCGCCCGGCGGGTCGTAGCGGTAGACGCTGGCGATCCGTTGGCCTGCAGCGTCAAGGTAGTCCCACCGGGCCGTAGCCGGGCCCAGCTCGTCAACCGGCTGCTTGCGGGGCAGCTTGGCCGTCGGCTGCACCGGTGCACGACCGAGCAGATCACAGGCTTTCTGCAGCACCGCCTGAAAATTGCGTTGAGCGTCCAAGCCGTAGTGCGCGGCAATGATTGAGAAGACGTCCCCGCCTGAGCCGTCGGCGCGGTCGGTCCAGAGACCCGCCTTCTCGCCTTCCAGCACGATCTCCAGGCTGTCCCCGGGACTGCCCAGCACGTCGCCGATCAGCAGCTTGCCGCCGCGCTTCTTCCCGGCAGGGAACATGATGGCCAGCACCGACTCCAGTCGGGAGAGCAAGGCCGCCCGGATCTCGTCGCGCTGCGCGTCGAGCTGGTGATGCACCGGGGTACCGTAGTCGTTGAAGTCAAGCATCGGGCGCCTCCTTCCGGGCGCGTTGCGCTTGCCACGCCAGCATCTCATTGAGCTTGAAGCGGACCAGCTTGTTGATGTAGTAGTGAGGGATGAGCAGGCGCTCGCGCTTGGCGGCGTTGCTCAAGAGGGAGGACGGCAGGTTCAAGGCGTGCGCCGTCTCAGCCACCGTCAGCAGGCGCTCTTGCAGCAGATCCTCAGCAGTCAAAGTTGATTGGTTCTTGTTCATGACAGTGATTTGCAGCGGTCCTGCCAAGCGCAGAACCGGCATTCAAAATGGTTCGGATCGACAAAGGCCCTCGGCAGCAACTCGGCGGCCTCGGTGGCCTGGATGACTCGGGCGGCGCGGTCCGACATCCGCTGTGCCAGCGCCGCATCGAAGGGCACGAGCTCGGCGTAGATCTCCATCGAATCGGCGTTCAGCGCGGTGAACAGCGCCGGGTGCTCGTGCAGCTGCAGGTAGGCCTGGTACAGCGCGACCTGGGCCGCGTAGACCGGCTTGGCGACGGCCAGGCCGTGCTTCTGCAGCTCCTTCCACCCTTTGGCGCCGAGGCACTTCATCTCCCACAGCGCCGGGCAGGCAAACCCGTCCGGGCCGGAGAGCAGCACGCCGTCAACGTGGCCTTGCAGCCGACCGTCGGAGACGCTGAAGCCGAACTGCTCGCCGTCCGCCTTGCAGGTGCGCAGATCGAAGCCGGCGGCGCGCAGCCAGGCGGCCATGCAGTCCTCCATCCGGTGGCCGCGCTCGAAGATGCGCAGCAGGCGGCCGGTGAAGCCGCGCCCCAGGTCCACGGGGGCCTGCGCGTACTCGAACTGCAGGGCCCGCTCGCAGGCCACGCCGACGCGCGAGGCGCCGAGGTAGCTGGGGTCGGACTGCTCGGCGGCCCGCCGCTGCAGGCCGTCGTCGATCAGCGCCTCCACCCGCTCGCCCAAGCGGGCTGTCGGGTTGAAGTCCATCATCGGGTTGCTTCCTCCCAGGGTGCTTCACTTGCCATGTCGGCGAACGGCACCGCGAGCGGGTCCGGCGTTGGCGCCATACCGCGCACCGGCGGGTACTTGGTCGCCTCGTGGTGTTCCACCATCGCCTCCGTGTAGCAGGTGACAATCGCATCCACCACATGCAGGGCCTCGGCTTCGGTGTACTGCCCAAGCGGCTTGTCGAAGCCGATGGCCGAGCCGGCCTCGCCGAAGGCGCGCAGGCACTTGCGCATCGAGGCCTGCTCGATCTCAGACGGATCGATCATCAGCACCTCCTTGCGGTCGATGTCCCCCTCCCGCACGGCCCGCCAGCTCCCGTACAGCGTGTGGAACGCTTCCTGGCACCGGCGTGAGCAGAACACCCAGTCGATTGGGTAGTGCCGCGGGTCGGTCGGCGCGTAGCGGGTGTCGCTGTGTCCGAAGCCGCGGGCGCTGCGTGAGCAGATCCAACATTTCAATAGGCTCCCTCCTCACTGGGCCCACGCCGGTTTGCCGGTGACGGGCGCACGGCCCGGCGCAGCGGTGTGTCCAGGGGCAGGGGCACGGGTGGCGGCAGCAGGCTGCGCTGCGGGTCGGTAACCCTGAGCCGCGGAGACAGCGGCCGGCGTGGGGGGCACGTGGGCCGTGGGCTGCGCGGTGCCGGCCGGCGCCGTACGCGGCGCTACGCCCATCAGCCTTGCGTGGTCCGGGTGGTCCGGTTCGACGGCGACCTTGATGACGTTTTTGAGTTCGTCGCGGCCGTCCTTCTCCACGTCGATGCGGGCAAGGAACTCGATGCCGTCCAGCTCGTGAAAGCCTTGCAGGCAGCGCTGTGCGGCAGCCTGGGGGCTCAAGTCCTTCGGGTGCAGGTTGCGCGCGCTGTTGAGAACGGCGCGGATGAAGCTGCGGCCCATCTGTCCCCAGGTCGGGCCCTTCGCGCTGTAGATTCCAACGCTCGACCAAACCTTGCGCTTGGCGTAGTCACCGGCCAGCACCACGAACTCGCAGGCCAGGTAGACCGAACCGGTCTCGTAAGACTGTGTCGCCCAGCCGCCGGTCCAGCCTTGCGATTCGTCATCGAAGCCGCCCGGCTTGAGCGTCATGCGCACCGGCGCGATGGTGCCCTTGGGGATCAGGTCGAAGGATTGCGGTTCAGCGTCGTTGAAATCGTTCCACATCGTCATGCGGTGGTCCATTGCGGTTCGTTGTTGATGGTTTTGTGAGTGGCGGCGCACTTGGCGATCAGCGCGCCGAGGTCCGGCGGCTCCAGCAGGTCGAGCGAGCCGGAGCGGTCCTTGGCTGGGTAGCCGTAGGGGTTGAGGGTGTGGGTGACAAAGGCGCGGAAGCTCGTGCCGTCTTCAGCTTTGATGTGGGCCAGCGTGACAACCTCGTCGACGATACCCGGCAACTCGTTGGCGGTTTTGCTGCCTTCGATCTGCGGCAGGAAGTGCTTGCGGTTGAAGTCGTCCAGGCGCTCGTCGAGGATGGCGACGAACACGACGTGCTTGCCGCGGGCGTGCTGCAGGTGGGTGAGGGCGCCGATCATCTCGGCGCCCAGCAGCCCATAGGCGCCGCGGGTGTCTGACTTGCCGGTGCGTTCGGAAAACGCCTGCGGCTGTGTCTTGGCCCAAGCCAGGCACAACCGCGACAACACGGTGATGCTGTCGACGAAGTAGCAGTCGTATTTGTCGAGTTGGGCGGGGTCGCCGTAGCGTTGGCAGACGTGGTCGTAGTGAGCCTGCGAGAACGGCACCTCGGGTGGCATCGCCGGGTTGGGCCCTGCGAGAAAGACGACCAGATCCCGGAACTCGGGCCAGGTGCGTGGCCGCAGCGTGTCGCCTCGCCACTCCCGCACCGAAAGATCGCCTGCCTCGAGGTCGACGAACAGCGTCGAATGTTCCGGCAGCGTTCTGAGCTGCGAGGTCTTGCCCACGCCCGCGACGCCGAGCAGCACAATCTTTGCGCTGTGGTTTTCGGCCAGACGCTCTTCAGCCGAGATGATCGGGAACATCAATGTGCCTCCAGGTTTTGCGAGTGAGAACGGCATGGATCGTTGCGCGTGAAACGCCGAAGTGACTCGCCAGTTGGTTGGACGTCATCCCTGTGCGATGGAGTTGGAAGATCTGACGGACCTTGTCTGGATCCAGCTTGGCCAGCGGTTGCTCCACCCCGAGGCGGATAGGCGGCGGTGCGCCGCGTCCTTTCCGACGCATGTCGGCAAGGTTCTCGCGCTGGGTTCCTGAGGCAAGATGCAGCGGATTCACACATGCCGGGTTGTCGCAGCGGTGCAGCACGGTCACCGATGGTTGAAGTCGGACCCCATGAAAGATCTCGAACGCAACCCGGTGTGCCTTGGCGTTTCCCTGGCCTCGTGCGCCCCGTCCGATCACGCCGTATCCGTGTTCGTTCTTGGCTCCGTTCCACAGCCAACATCCCTCCCCGGCAGGATGGAGGTACCGCGCAAAACGAAGAGCCAGCGGTATAAGAGTTCGAGAGATCATTCGCCTGCCGGCTCCACTCGAAGCGTAATGGAAGGTTTGCCGGGCTCGACCGTCCGGGCCGGCGCGAACTGCTCCTGCAGGCTCGGTGGCCAGCTCTTGAACTTCGTCTCGGAAACGGTCAGCTTGGCGTCGATGTAGTGCTCGACCTTCTCGCCGCCCGCGACGATGCGCTCGGCCAGCTGGTGCAGCTGCTGCTGGTCCCACTTGACGCGCTTGGGCAGCTCGAAGGTGATCTGGACACTGCCGTCGCGGCCGTTCACGGTGCCGAAGTCGCGGCCGGAGTCCCGCAGCGCCTGCCGGCTGGTGGCACCGTAGGCGGCGTCGAGTGCCGCGGCGAACTTCTGCTCGGCCTGGCGCAGCCATGCAGCGGCGTCCTGCAGTTGGCGCTGGACGTCGGCCTTGTGAACGGCGGGCATCGCTGCCAGCTCGGCCACGGTAAGGGCGGCAATCGCGGGCAGCGCAGCCAGCTCTGACACATGGCAGCCGGGCAGTGCCGTATCGGTCGTGGTGATGTGGTTCATGACCGCGCCCTCACTGACCCGCACGCTGCGACGTCGAGCTGTAGACCGCGGCCCGCTCGAACTCCACGATCGCCTCGACGGGGTAGCCGACCCGCTTCGACAGCTTCAGGTACTTCGGGCCGCGGCCCTCGTGGCGCCAGCGTGCCAGCGTCTTGTGATTGATGCCCCAGCGGTGGGCCAGCTCGTGCTCGCTGAGCACCTGGCGCTGCACCGGCGTGGCGAGATCCGCCACCGCTGCGGCGAGCTGATGGGCCGCGCTTTGCGCCGCTCGGCCCTTGGGTGAAGAGATGAACATGGAACCTTCCTGTGTTGATGTGCGATGCACAGGAAGGATTGAAGAACTATCTTGGCGAACTGATAAGGGAACAAAAGTTCGCCATTCAGCAAACGTTCAGTTCGCCATGGAACACGCATGAATGCTGGGTTTTCGGTGTCCATGGCGAACCAGGTTCGCCATGTGGTTCGCCATGATTGGGGCTGGTTCGCCATGTGGTTCGCCAAGATCGCCCCTGGTTCGCCATGCGGTTCGCCATGATTGCCTTTGGTTCGCCATACGGTTCGCCATGTGGTTCGCCAAGACGTGGTTACCGAGCAACACACGGCGAAGATCACACGTGATCTATCGGCGCACCAATGAAAAACGGCGGGCCAGTGGCCCGCCGAAATACGGCTGATGAGGTCGAGGCGCGCAGTGGCGCATCTCAACTCGCAGATCTGCCCCGCGCGGCGGCTCCCGGTTTGGCGATGGGCATCGAATAGGTGCCGCGCTGCTGATGCGTCACCACGAGCGCACGATAGGCATACAGCGGCCCCTCGTACTCCAGCTCTCCCTTGTTGCGGCCCTTGACCTTGAAGAGATCGGCCGGCTTCTCGCTGCTCAGGCCGGCCCGCTGCATGATCTCCTCTGCGGTTCTGCTTTCGCTGCCGAAGGACCAGAGCGCCTTGAAGATGGCGGCTTGGGCGTCGGTGAGCCAGATGACGCCATGCGGCCAGCCCGCCACCTGGACGCAGCGGAAGTCGAACGCAAACGGTGCAGGGGTGAGCTCAACGGCGCCAGGCCGCCAGATCGGTTTGTCGAGGTCTTCGGCGGCATGGGCTGGCTGGTGCGTGGGGCACACCGGAGGGCTCGATGCCGACGTGTCCCCTTCGACGCCACGGCCTTGCTGGACGTGTCCGGGCCGGACGCCCCTGAGACCCCCGAACGACACTGCCTCCGTCGCTGCGACACAGATCTCCTGCACTTGGCCGCGACGAAGGCCGTCCAGACACAGGTCCACTGCATCGCAAGCCTGCTCGAACACATCGCGGTGGTGGACCAACAACCAGAACGACCGGTGCAGGTCATGCTGGCAGCCGGCCAGGCCGTGCAGGACGTCGTCGCGCCCCTCGGCCGCCTTGAGCATCGCCCTACGGCCCAGGGAGTTGGCCAGCCGCGCCCCCTTCTGAAATCGCTCTATGGACTCGGGCGGCAGTTCACCACTGGCCAGCTTCTCGATGGCGCAGTCCAGGATCCGTGCCATCTCCTTGACGGCCACGGGGCGCTGTTGAAAACGAAAGTGAGGGCCTTGCTGAGGCCGCTGCTGCCGCACCTGGTGATGACCAAGATGCGAATGGGCCTCGTTCGAGGCCCGGCTTTTCTTCATTCTTCTTCTCCAAGATCCAGGCCGGCACCTCCGGCCCGCTGCTCACGCAGTGCTGCAGGGTTGCTCAATCCACCAGCGGATGCGCCGGCCTCCAACGGCGATGCAATGTCGACCTGCCATTGGGCGTTGATGAGCCTCTGCGCGTTTGCTGCTGAAGTTGTTCATGAGGTCTCCGAGTAGTTAAGGTTCTTTACTGCGAGCGCAGATGGTAGTTGCAGATACATCTGCTATCAAGTGCCCCACCCCTGTCAGCGCAGCGAGGGAGCGCAAAGGAGTTACGTCTACGGGGTCCCGGTCCTAGGATCGGATCGGTTTATTCGTGACCTTCTTCTCATGCGTTTGCAACAACCATCCTTTGCCAGCAGCCTTCAAACACAAGCCGACTCGCCCCGCCACCCACACCAGGAGATTGCCGACCTGCTGGCCCTTGCGTTGCTGCGCCTGCGGGCTCGCCACAGCGCGGCTTCTGCGCCACTACATCCCACACTTGAGACAGTTGGACTTCACTTCCTGCCCGAGCAGAGCGTCAATGCCAACGCCTCTGAACCGAAAGGAGTTGACGCATGAAAGTTGGAACACCGGCGAGGCCAGTAGCCCCCGAACCGAGCCTGGCCGAACAGATCGCCCAGCTGCCTCACCTGCCGATGACCGAGCTCTGGGCACGCTGGGATCGGCTCTTTGACGAGCGGCCGCCTCACCACAATCGGACCTACATCGAGAGCCGCATTGCCTACCGCTTGCAGGAGCGGGCCTTCGGCGGCCTGTCGCCATCCGTGCGCCGCCGGCTGGAGGCCATCGGCGAGACCGGCATCATCCCGCGCTTGACCCAGCGGGAGGCCAACAGCCTGCTGCCCGGCACGCTGCTCACCCGCATCTATGACGGCGTGGAGCACCGGGTAGTGGTGCGTGGCCACAGCGATTTCGAGTACCAGGGGCGTCGCTACAAGAGCCTGTCGGCCATCGCCCGCTCGATCACCGGCACCCAGTGGTCGGGGCCGGCCTTCTTTGGGCTCAAGGCCGCACGTGGAGGGAGCAAGGAATGAGGGCCGCCCGTGCGTCTGGAGCGCCGCTGGTGCCGCAGAAGCGGTGTGCGGTCTACACCCGCAAGTCCACCGAGGAGGGGTTGGATCAGGAGTACAACAGCCTGGAAGCGCAGCGCGATGCGGGGCTGGCCTACATCGCCAGCCAGCGGCATGAAGGCTGGATCCCGGTGGAGGACGGCTACGACGATCCCGGGTACTCCGGTGGCAACATGGAGCGGCCCGCGCTGAAGCGCCTGCTGGCCGACATCGACGCCGGCCGCGTGCACATCGTGGTGGTCTACAAAATCGACCGGCTGACGCGCAGTCTGGCGGACTTCGCTCGTCTGGTGGAGGCATTCGATCGTCGCGGCGTGTCGTTTGTGTCGGTCACGCAGCAGTTCAATACGACGTCGAGCATGGGGCGCCTGACGTTGAACGTGCTGCTGTCGTTCGCCCAATTCGAACGCGAGGTGACCGGTGAGCGCATCCGGGACAAGATCGCAGCCAGCAAGGCCAAAGGCATGTGGATGGGCGGCATGCCGCCGCTCGGGTACGACGTTCGGGAGCGTCGGCTCGTCGTGAATGAGCATGAGGCCGACCTGGTGCGCGACATCTTCCGTCGCTTCGCCGAGCACGGATCGGCCGCTCGTTTGATGCGGGAACTGGCCATCGAGGGGCGAACCACGAAGGTGTGGGTCACTCAGACCGGGAATCGGCGTGAGGGCCGGACCATCGACCAGGCCTACCTCGGCAAGCTGCTGCGCAATCGCCTCTACCTTGGCGAGACCGTGCACAAGGGCGCCAGCTATGTGGGTCAGCACGAAGCGATCGTGAGCCGAGCCGCCTGGGATGCCGTGCAAGCGGTGCTCGATCAGCGGCGCAAGGGTCCACGCCAGCGGCCGTCGGCAAACCCGTCCTTGCTGGCCGGATTGTTGTTCGCACCGGATGGCCAACGGATGCTGCTTACCTACACCGACAAGAAGAACGGCAAGCGCTATCGCTACTACGCGCCCTACCTCTACAAGAGGCGGTCGGCAGGCGTGACGGCGCAGCGGGGGGTGAGCTGCATTGGTTTGCTCCCGGCGGCCGAGATCGAGACAGCCGTGCTGCAGCAGATCCACGCCGCACTGCGGCAGCCGGAGATGCTGGTGGCCGTGTGGAAGGCGGCCCAGGCCTGGGAGGCGGGCCGCGACATCAACGAGCCGCAAGCGGTGGTGGCGCTACAGCGCATGGCGCTGGTGTGGGAGCAGCTGTTTCCTGCCGAGCAGCAGCGCATCGCCCGGCTGTTGATTGAGCGGGTGCAACTGCACGACGGTGGCCTGGACATCGTGTGGCGAGAAGACGGCTGGTTTGCTTTTGGCCCCGAGATCGGGCGCCATCCGTTTGTTGAGGAGCAGAAGATGAGGGCGGAGGAAGGGGAGGTCGCTTGAAGGACAAGGGGGCGACAACGGTCCGTACGGCGAGGCGGACAATCACGGTTGAGGCCGCCGGGCAGCCGCGCAGCCATCACACGGGGGTACAGAAGGTCACTTCTGTGCCGCTGACCATCAGGCGCCGCCATATCCGGAAAGTCCTGACGCTGCCGACCGGCCAGGATGCACCGGCGTCCCTGTCGACGCTCGACGTGTCGATGATCAAGGTGCTCGGCAAGGCTTTCTACTGGCAGCGGCTGATGGAGGAGGGCGGGGCGGTGTCGACCAAGGACCTGGCGCGGCTGCTGAAGCTCGATGCCGGCTGGGTGGCCGAGGCGTTGCGGCTCACCTTGCTGACCCCCGACATCGTGGAAGCGATTTTGGAGGGCAAGCAGCCGCGGCACCTAAACCTTCACATGATCCGGGGGCGTGAAGACCTGCTGCCGCGGAACTGGCAGGAGCAGCGGCGGGTACTTGGTTTCCCCTGCGAAGCTCCTTGACCGAGCCAGCGATGCGCGCCGCGTTTTCGCTTTTCGTGCTGCGCGGGGCACCCGGACATGGCATGGCGCATCACAGTGCAGGTGTAGCGTCGCGCAGCGCGTGCTCTCCTGCCCGCTGGAGCCGCCCGAAGATCTCCCGCATGGCCGGCTCTACGGAATCGAGTACCGGATTGGCATCTGCTCGCCGGCGCAACACGCCCATGGCATTGCAGCGAGGCAGGTTGCGCAGCGGTCGCAGTGCGACTTCCTTCGGCAGGTGCACTGCAAGGATGGATGGAAGCAGCGCCACGGCCAGCCCGGCGGCAACAAGGTCCAGAACCCGGTGCACGGTCGCCACCTCGTAGTGGACGTAGGGCTGAAAGCCGGCCTCGGCAAAGGCGGGGTCCGGCCGATCTCCCCGCGCCAGCCAGGACTGTTCGGTGAAGCCGGCAAACCTGTCCTCGACGAACTGCTGCAAGGCTAGCGATTCTTCTCGGGCCCGTGGGTCCTGACGGCGTAGTGCGACGCACAGAGTGTCGTCCAGCTTGCAGGCGACAGAAACCGCCGAATGCCTCGGCAGCAGGCAAGCCATCCCGATGTCGATCTCGTCGGCAAGCAGGGCCTCGGTCTGCTCCGTGCTCGGGATGTCACGCACATCCATGTCGAAGTCGGTGTACTGAGCCTGCAGCCGGGCCGCGAGCTCGGGCAGCACCGGCACGGCCAACGAAGGGGCCATACCGACCCTGAGCCGGTGCTTCTCGACGCTTCTTGCGCGACGGGCCACGTCAGCGAGCCGCCCCATGGAGGCAAGTTGAACGCGAACCTCCGGCAGCAGCGCCTTGCCAGCGGCCGTCAGCACGACGCCCCTTGCATGGCGAGCGAACAGCAAGACCCCCAGTTCTTCTTCGAGTTGTCGGATCTGCTTGGACAACGCCGGCTGCGCAATGAACAGACTCTCTGCCGCGACGCTCAGGCTGCCCGCTTCCGCAACAGCTGCAAAGTAGCGCAAGTGCCTCAACTCCATCAGGCCTCCCATATCTGGTTGGAATGGGTCCCATACCCCATATGTAATTGAAGTGCGGACCCGGCTCGGCGAAAAATAGCGCGTAGACAGGGAGGCAGCAATGGGGAAGAAGGGATTGGTCAGCGGTCACATTGCGTACGGCTTCTGGTGCTGCGCAACGCTCGCACCTGAGGTCTCGTGGCAACGAACGCGGATCTGGTACCGGGAACTGGAGCGGCAGCTCCGCTCGGACGGATTCGTCACAGGGCTTCACCGCTCGGTGCTCGTGGCGCTGGACCGCTGTCCCGGTGGACAGCGCCGGTACCGCTATCGACTGGTTCAGCTACTGCTGAAGGACCCGCTTCTGGTTGTGGCGCAGGTCGGCGACCTTTTGCCCGTCTTGGAGGTCGATGCGGGTGATGCATCCGGGACGTTTGGATGGAAAGCGACGGGGCTGCCGCATGGATCGTCCACAGCGGTCGCCAGGGCGACCTTGCACAGCATCCACTGCGGTGTGACGCGGGCCAGCCGGTCAGCGGCGCGATGCAATGCAGGAAGGCGCATCCGGAAGAGCCTGCCGGCGAAGACTGCTTCCCATCCACAGCACGCCGTGCTTGAAGCTCTGCGGCTATAGAGGGTTACTGCTCGTCGTGCGAGAGCGGAAGCGGGGAGACCGAGACAGCGATCAAGCAGAAGCGCTTGTAGCCGAATGACCCAGAAAAGCGCCCGCTGGGTCCTTCCCTGTGGGACGTTGTCTCTTTATTCTGTTCGCGCGGCGACGCCGTAAAGGCGCCGACCCGAAGGTGCGGGAACACCTCGGATCGGCTAACCACAACCAACTTGAGTGAGAAGTCAATCGTGGCTGATGTCAATCATAGGCCGGGCGAAGCATTGCCCACAACCAGCAAGCTGCAGAGGAACGAGCGCTACCTCAACGTCAACGGCGCGTTCCTTCCCCAAGACCGAAGCCGCCAGCCGCCTGGCGTGGCAGACACGCCGGTGCCCTGGGTGCGCCTGCGCGGCAAGTGGCTCAAGGACGCGGGTTTTGAGGTGGACGCGCAGGTGCGCGTCCGAATCATGGCCGGCTGCTTGGTACTGACGACGGACTGAAGGAGGGCGAGTAGGCCGCCAGCGGCGGCCCGCCCCCTCATGGCGCGCTGAGCCGCCTGCGACCGTCGCTCCAAGGGTTGCCCACCACTAGCCGTGGGCAAATTGGTGAGCCGGCGGTGCTGGCCGTCCACCGCTGGCCTCCGGCAAGTGGTTCCGACTGGCACTCTGCGAACTCTGTCAGGTGCCGCGCTCAGCTCGCCATCCGTCGACCACCATTGAAGGATACGAGCATGCACGCACACGACCAGATGGCTGCGGCCATTGATTTGCGCATGAAGCAACTTGCCGCTCAGGACGCACCCCTCGAAGTAGTTCTGGACCGGATGTTGGGGTTCCTGCCGAGCCTGCGGCAGGTGTTGGAGGGAAGCACAGAGCCAGCGCTCGATGAGCTTTACAAGCGATATGCCGGGTTCCGAGCATTCGCATGCCTATGGACGCATGCCACTTGGCTGAGCCAGCCGCCCTGGCATGACGGGCAGCCGTTCAACTTGCCGAAGGCCTTGCATGAACCGTTTTCCGCCATGCTGTCCACTACGGCGGCGCTCGAGATGGCGTTTCAGGCCTGCCTTGATTCAAACGAGTCGGACGCGCTTGCTCAGCAGCTCGCCACGCTGAGCGGCATGCACGTCGAATGGCTCCGTCAGGCCAAGCAGGTCATCAACGACTTGGCTGGCCTCGACATCCCGTTTGACATCACACAGTACATCACCGACTCGGTCACCGATGCGGCTGATCGGATCAGGATGCTGGAGGCGCAGGTCCTAGCACGCGTTCCCGACAGCTCGGTACCGCGAGCGGCCTGAAGCGAGGAGAGCGGCCGCATCGGCCCCACCCTGCGCGGCGGCAGCTGTCACTGAACGGTGCCCGCCTCGGGCGTCCTCGCAGCAGCGGATGCCACCGTCTTGCGCTTCCTGGCGGCCGGCTTCGCTGCCTTCTTTGCACCGGTCTGGCGCTTGGCCGTCCCTGCAGCTCGGCGGGAGGCCTTCCTGGCTGCTGGCCGCTGAGCGGCGGAGCGACGCTTCTTCGCTGGCGCCTTCTCGCTTCCAGCGCTAACTTCGCTGGTACCCTCGACTTCGGCGAGGAAGGATACGATCGCCTCGCCTCGCCTCGCCTCGCCTCGCCTCGCCTCGCTCGAGAGCTTCGCGCAGCCAGCGCGGGCGAGGGCCGCGGCCGGACCAGCTGTTGCCACGGGCGTCCTGGTACTTCGGCACTTCGGCCTGCGAGGCCTTACCTGTCGATGAATTTCGGGCGCGAGCCTTCTCGCCGTCGAACACGTCCTCCGCCTTGAAGCCGTAGAGCGCGACGAGTCGCTTGATCTCTTTCAAAGCGCCGGTGCCCTCCTTGCGTCTCGCGGCTTCCATACGGCGCTGCAGCGCTTCCATCTCGTTGCGCAGTTGGGCGTAGGGCTTCGGCATAGAAGGGGGCATCAGGTATTGGTCGCTAGCATACGAACTTCGCCTAGTAGCACTCGAAAGCGAGCCAAGTACCCCAACAGGAAGACCGTAGCGGCTCGGTCGGGAGGCCGAGGTAGCCAACGTTTCATGTTGTATACGTACAGCATTTTGACTGTTGTCATCCTCGCCGTTGTCCGCAAATTCGCGTCGAAGGCAAGAAGGTCCCAGCGCAGGACCTGGCAACCTTCAAGTTGGACTCAACCCGGGGTCACCTCTGGCTCATCTCCGGCCGCCTGCCCACCGGCGAGCGCGTCACGGTCGCGAAGCTCACGGAGGGCGCTGGACCTCCCGGGTGCCACCTGCTGCCGCAACTCGACCGCGCCACTGTCACGGCGATGAAGGGCAAGCAATTTGTTGAGCGTGATTCAACTCCTGCCCCGCCGCAGCGGCTGACCTGAGATGCGATCAGCGTCAGTAGTTGAGAAGCGTGACATCTTCACGGCAACACGGCGTCTGTAGTAGCGTCCGTCCTCATATCACCCGCAGACGGCCGCAGCACCGTTAGAGTGTTATTCAGTCGCCGAGGCCGCAAATGATCCCGATGCCCACGGGTGCGCCTTAGCCTGGATATCTGCATCCACTCGCTGCGTCGTCATGTCAGAAAACCCGGAAAAGTTCGCCCAATCCAGCATCTCAGGATTCAAGGAAAAAGCGGATCACAACAAACTTGAGTCGCTTGCATGCTTCCTACTCGTTATCGGGTCGAGTTTGCTAAGTCCGTTATTTGTAACACTGGGCGATGGGATTATTTGGGGCAAGATCGTACCCTCTACGCTTTCGCTGGTGGCTGCGGGAAGCACAGCGTGGCTCCAGCTTCGGAAGCCCCAGAACCTCTGGTCCTTGTACAGGGACTGCCAGCGTAGACTTGAAGATCACCTCTACAAGTTTCAGTATTGTCTTCACGAGTACGCAACGGACGAACGTTCGCGCAGGCAGCTCTTAGCTGAGGCGGTCCGCAAGGTCGCCTGGGAGGCTCATGAGAGATGGCTCCCACTTGTGCCCACCCCAGAGGCGCTCGGAGGCGCTAGCAATTCTAGCGCTGCACCTGTGATCGAGAATGACCATGCAACACGAGCCTAGAGTAGCTTCCACCACGCTCCGCACTTCCCGCGGCGAGTTCAATTTCTTCTGTTTTTCTTGGGGAGAGCACGAGGAAGATAATGTCCTGTGTCTTGCGAACCGAAGTGGAACAGCGAACCTTGGTGGAACCGATCTCGCGCCGTTGTGCCGGGTTCAAAGTGCCTGTTATACCGCGGAGATCTTCCAAAGCGTAGACTGTGATTGCCATGAGCAGCTTCACACTAGCTTGGCGATGATTCGGGAGCATGGCGGCGTGCTGGTGTATATGCTATGTGATGGTCGAGGTGCCGGCCTGTTCAATAAAACCCTCGGACTCGAACTCGGCAGAACTGACGGTCTTGATACCTCTGATGCCTATGCTCGACTGGGTATTCCGCAAGATCCGAGGGAATACTCTCGCGTGGCTTTCGCGCTTAAGCACCTTGGTCTCCTTAGAATACGATTGCTCACGAACAACCCGAGAAAAATCGACGGCATCGCTCAACATGGTATTACCGTGGAGCGATGTGCGCTGGAAATCGCTTCTACCCGTGAATCCGAGTCATATCTAAGAACAAAAGCGACGAAAATGGGGCACCTCCTTTCCGAGTTCGAGGGAGAGGAGATAGGTCGCCCTGAAGGCACTTTTTAGAGTGGCTGGCAGCTGGAGTAAGCGACCCAGCGTGTCGGAGAAGGCTCACGCCTTCCTTAAGGGGTAAGGCGCACGGCCGCGCGTCGCTTGTTATGGCGTCTGCGGAAAAGGAAGAAAAATGATAATTGGGCGAATGAATGCGGGTGACTTTGGCGTTAGAGCGGACGGCAAAACTATAGACGGTGAGGCCCTGCAGGCGGCTCTGGACTATTCGTCGTCACCCAAAGAATTACCCGTGGCCGAGCGCGCTTCGCTCCCTGACGCCGACACGAGCAACGTATGGGGACGCCTCTCGGTTTTTGAGAGTGTCGATCTAGTGAAGGACCGTTTTGAACGATTGCATCGTCGAACGCTTGGTAGTGACAAGGCGCGCGAAGTGGCGTCTCATGTCGCGCAGGCAAGGTCTTATTTCGAGTCTGCAGCCAGTTCTGACGTTAGTGTAAAGCCACTTCTTCAGTACTATGGCACGCTGGCCATTAGTCGGGCATTGATCCTTTATCGAGTCCCCAATATGAGGGAGAGTGCTCTGGCAGGCGCGCATGGCCTTGCGGAGATGCAGTGGGGACAGACCTTGGCCAGCGGTCTTCCCAACGTTGCCGATCTGCGCATAAAAGTATGCCATGGGACATACTTGCAGCTTGCGCATGCTCTTAACTGCGCGTGGAAAGCCTCTATTCTAACGGCTCCTATCCCAAGCCAAATTACTCTCTCCAAGAGTGGTGGCCTTCTCCCCGTTGGATCTGAATTTACTCTCGGGACTTTGGCGGCGCGTGTTCCAGATCTGGCCGGAGAGTTTGAAAGCATCACAGGCCTGGCTTCCTACTGCTTCCCGGTTTTTGTATTTCAGCTTTCACCGGATACTTACACCGACATCGACTTCTTTCCTGGTCTGCATGGGCTGCCTTCTTTGGAGGAAATGACGCAGCAGTTTAAGATTGAGTCGGCGCTTGATGACAGAACTTATCATTTCCGAGTCGGCGCAGTGCGGCATTATTATGTACGTATAAGGCATAAATCACTCCACGAGGTGGCCGAGAAACTTCCGTCCCTTTCCGTTGATAGGCAGGGACAAACCTACGCGATTAGGCCGTTTGCGTCGGGTGGAACACAGTCTGTGATACTAACGGTGTTTGCTATTGGCTATATTTTGGGAATGTTTTCTAGATATTTCCCGACGGCTTGGGGGAACTTGTCAAGCAGGAGTTCCGGGGATCGAGTATACCCTTTGCTTGCGGCTGCCTCGAATCTGGTTCAAACCTGGTACCCGATTGCGATGCTACGCGAGTTCGAGGAGTGGCGTTAATCGTCCCTTATCTACTCCGATATCTACTCCGGGGATGTATCGGAACGTGACGCGTCGAGGCAACCTCTATTGAATGCTGCCAAGGGGGTGCCGCAGCAGTTCAGCTGCTCTGCGCTGCCTCCGTGTCTTCGTAGCAGGTAGGTCTAGAGTCCGATCAACCCGAGATGGAGATCGGAGCGATGAAGAAGCGATACACCGAGGAGCAGATCATTGGCTTCCTGCGCGAAGCGGATGCAGGCCTGCCGGTCAAGGAGTTGTGCCGCAAGTACGGCTTCAGCGAACCGAGCTACTACGCCTGGAAAGCCAAGTTCGGCGGCATGAAGGTGTCGGACGCGCAACGCCTGAAGGCGCTGGAAGCCGAGAACACGAAGCTGAAGAAGCTGTTGGCCAACTCGATGCTCGAAGGTGTGGCGGAAAGCAGAGCCGCCATCGCAGCGCTACTTCTCAGGAGACCTACTTGCAGCGGGCTGCCTGGACCGGAGCGGAATGGGCTTGTTGATATCAAGCTCGGTTAGCGGCCACTTCTCGCTGAACAATTCACGCAGCTTCGCAAACTGATCCACGGACCTTGCTAAGCATTCTGCCGGAGGCACATAGGGCTGCTTGTGATCTGGAAGCCAAGGCACAGTGTGCGGAGGACCTCCAGCCAGGTACTCCACGCGAAGCCAAAACTCGTCGCTCCATGGCCCACCTTCTGAACTCAGCACGAAGGTCATTGGGTGACCCCGTCCGCCAATCACGTCGCGAAAGCCGCTAAAAGGGGCTTCTGCCACGAACCTGATATCCAAGGTCATCGCAGCTTCAAACATGAGTCGCCGTGCTTCCTTCAACTCGTCGCTGTCGGACACACGAAAGTCAAAGGCAGCACAAGTGATGAACGGAGCATCCACTCCCATCTTGGGCAATTCAGGCTTGCAGCTAGACAGCCCAACGGCGACCATGCAGAGCACGGGCAGGCTCAGGACGCGCTGCGGCAGTACGGGCACGGAGACACGGCCTAGACACCAGGCCAGAATTCTTGCAGCGGTCTGCGTCATCAATACTCTAGCACTCCCTGAGACTCGGTCTAGCAGGCTGCTGAAATACTGCGCTGAAGCACCTACCTCGACCCGCGAGCTGATGGAGTTTCGGTAGCTGCCGTCGCGAGGAGTGTCAGAAGGGCCATTTCCGGGCCGGTTCGCCCCTGTGGAGGGCCGAGTTGCGCACCTGCGCTGCTCATCTGGCGCCTTGCAGACGGACCTGTCCCAGCGAGCGCATGCGCACCAAGTTGTAGGCCGCCATGTTCAGCACGAACAACTGGTCCACCTTCTTGAGTCCGCGCACCATCACCTGCCGGACCGAGCCGATGGTCTTGGCCCACCCGAAGGCCTGCTCGATGCGCTTGCGGCATTGCATCGACAACGCGTACCCGTCGGTCTGGGCGATCTCATCGGGCACCGCCGAGCGACGCCCCGACTTGTTCTGCGCCACATGAGGCTCGACCTTGAGCTGCTGCAACTCGGCGATGAACTGCGCCGCGTCGTAGCCCTTGTCTGCACCCAGCGTGATCTCTGCCTCAGGGTTGACCTGCCGGGCATCGTTGATCATGGCCCGGGCCGCCGCGCGCTCGGCATAGCCGTCTGCCTGAGTGACCACGGCATTGACGATCAGGCTGTGCCGGTTGTCCATCGGTGTGTGGCCCATGAAGCGCATCTCGCTGGCAGTCTTGCCCTTGCAATACAGGCGGCTGTCTGGATCGGTCTTCGATTCGTGCGTGTCGTTGCTGCGCGGCTGGCCCCGGAAGTCGCTGCCATCGTTGCTGCTGCCACCGCCCGCGTCGTCGTCGTCACCGGCCTTCTTGGGCACAAAGCTCTTGTGGCTGGCCCACGCCTGGATCAGCGTGCCGTCCACACTGAAGTGTTCCTTGGACAGCCAGTTCTTGCGCTCGGCTTGGGCCAGCACTTCGTTGAAGAACGCGACCACCGCATCGTGCTCGATCAAGCGCTGTCGGTTCTTGCTGAATACCGTGGGCACCCACACGTTGTCGTCCATCGATAGGCCGATGAACCAGCGAAACAGCAAGTTGTATTGCACTTGCTCCATCAGCAGTCGCTCCGAGCGCACCGAGTACAGCACCTGCAGCAACATCGCCCGTAGCAGCTTCTGCGGGGCGATGCTCGCACGCCCGCCCTTGGCGGCGTCCTCATACATGTCGGCGAACATGTCTTCAAGCTCGCTCAGCGCGTCGTTGACCATCGCGCGTATCGCCCGCAGCGGATGCGTGGCCGGCACGAAGTCGTCCAGCTTCTTGACGCTGAACAGGCTCTCGGTGAAGGTGTCGGGACCGCGCATAGGTGGCAACAAGATTCAGGTTCGGGTGCTGGGTGACACTGTGCCGCATCTCCGCCAGGATGCGCTGCCGACGGCGAGGTATTTCAGCAGCCTGCTAGTTTTACGGGCGCGCCCAGTCTGTCCCTCATAGTCGTCACAGCGGCACGCTGCAGTAGATGGTCGCGGGCAGCGGAACCAAGACGGCCGTTTCAAAGATGGCAGCCCGCACGGCGTGCCTCCGCCAGGCAGCCTTCCGGGCGCACATCAACCAGATGGCACCAGTGACGTGTCACAACCCTCTCGCGATCGTCGTCGGTTCGACCTGCGAGCAGCCGCTCAAGACCCTGATTCGTGACGATTTCGACGACCACTGCGTCACGTCATTGGACGCGGCCGCGGCCCTACTGGCCGGGAAGCGGCGAGCTTACACGGAGTGTCTCGCGGCATGGCGAGCAAAGCCAATCCAACGGGGGACTAATCCGTCTTAACGGCGAGGGCCGCGTCAGCGTACCTCAACTCGATACCGCCTGATCGCCCGACCACGCTTTTCCAAGCCCCTCGTTCTCAAGAAACCGTCGAACAAGCAGCGTCTCTGGGAGAGGGACGAACTCCATCGCACGGTAGTAGTTGCTTACTGCGCGATCGAGCATATCCCAGGCCTCAGCGCGAGGGTCAAAGCGAAGTAGCCCGTCCGGGCGTTCGTGCTTGGTCGAGTTTCTTGCCTCGTTCAGCCGCCACCTCACCCATTTCGCGTCGAGCGGCGCATCTGGATCAACGAGAGGGCTCAACTTCACGATCGCTTCGACGTGATCACTGAAGGCACCGGTCCTACCCTTGCTTTCGACCAGTTTCGCCAGCAGCTCTTCTGCTCCTCCAGCCAGATGCAGAACGGCGTAGTAGCGGTTTCCCGCGTAGAAGAGCTCGAGTGCCAGGTCCAGCAGTTCGGCCGCAACCAGGTACTGCTGTCGCTCGACCCCGTGATCCAACGTCCCGCCTACCTCGTTTCGCATTTCCGCCTCCCGTCTTACCTTTGCACTCCTCGGTTCCCCTTCGCGAGCGCCAGGTCGAACTGTCGTGTCACGGCGCTAGCTCCTAGGATCGAATATTGACATCATCAACGTGCCCAGACCGGACGCCCTCTTTGCTACACCAGGACGGTGGGAAACCGCTCTATTCGACCTTCGCGTAAGTCCTTGTCAACAAAGCACTTCTGCGTAGGCCAGACGGAAAAAGTCGCCTCACTTTTTAGAGAAGAGAGAGGAAAAGAGAGTCCAACTGGGCCGGAAACGGCGGGGAAGGGCGGAGGCGTGGCCTACGCAGAATGGCCCGCAACCCCGCACCGTTGCGGGAACTGCCCAAAGCAAAACGCCCAACCGAGAGCGGTTGGGCGTTGTGTCTTGGTGGAGACGAGGAGGGGAGAACCAATTCACGGTTTAGGCCCAGGACTGGCGCCGGTTCTGCATTCTCGGAGTACAGTCTGTACCTATCGACTGTACCTACGGCGCCTCCTCATGCCCCCCATCCCGATAAAGTACACCAAGCAGCGCGGCCACAAGCTCTACCTCAACCTTCCAATTCCGAAGCACCTGCGGGGCCACTTCCTGACGGCGACCGGGAAGCCACAGAGCTACATCGTGGAGGCGCTGGGAACCGGAGATGCTCGTGAGGCTGCGAAGCTGGTCCAGCTGCGCCGCGCTCATTGGCTGCTGGAGTTCGATCTGCTGTCCCAAGCCAAAGCCGCGGGAAAGAAGGTCGAGCCAGTTGCGTGGCGCGCCACAGAGCTGCGCGAGGCGATGGCCGAAGCCCTTGAGAAGGAGGACAGCGATGGAGCAGACGTCATCGAGTCCGTTGCGGCCGACCTCGCCGAGGAAGTCGAGGCGAAGCACGGCCACTTGGTGGCCCAGCAGTTCTATCAGACGGCCACACAACCGGACCGTTTGACGTTGAAGGCGGCACAGGCCGAACTGCATTCCTCCAAGGATCTCAAGGAGCAAACCAAGCTGAAGCGCGAGCATGCTCTCGGGGAGTTGCTTGCGTTTCTGAAGGTCCCTGACTGCCTCCCCGAGTGCGTCACTGATGCGCGCGCTGTAGCCTATGTGGACTTCCTCAACCGCAGCGACCTGGGGCACAGCACAAAGCAGGACCGCCTGTCGAGCCTGCAGACCCTGTGGAGGTACTTGCACAGCAAACGGCAGGTGCCCCGCGGAGTGAACCCGTGGACCGACCATCGGCTGACTGGCAAGCGCCGGAATGCTGAAGGAGGGGACGCGGAGAAGCGCGGCTGGAAGGAGGCGGAGATTCTGAAGCTGTACGGACCTGCGCCAGACGGACCGAAGGGTGGACCGCAACACTACACCCGCTCGCTGTTCCTGGAGCTGTATACGCTGGGCTTCCTAACCGGCATGCGGCTGGACGAAATTTGTTCGCTGAAGCGGGAGGACCTGGAGCACTTCGGGTCAACCGATGGAGGCCACGAGCAAGGCTACTGGATCACCATACGCAACGCGAAGACCGAGGCCGGTCAGCGCACGATACCCATTGTTCACCGCGCAGCTGTGGCTGTCTTGAAGAGGCGGCATGAGCACGCCAAGGAGGGCGGTTTCCTGTTCGGTGAGTGCCGCCCTGGAGGACCGGACAACAAGCGCTCCTGGCATGTGCAGAAGGCTTTGGGGCGGTACCGGGACAAACTCGGCTTCGGGTCGGAGGTGGACTTCCATTCGACCCGCCGCAGCTTCATGACGATGATGGACAACGAGGCGGCGGACATGGTGGTTCACGTGCAGCGCTACGTAGGCCACCGGGTGCCCACAATGATGCATGCGGTCTACAGTGACGGGCCGAGCCGGGAAAACTTCCTGCGAGTGGCGCGCGCGGCCAGGTACGGCGCCAAAACTGAAGAAGCCCTTGGAGCCGCTACGCAATACATGACGGTTCGTGATGCGCTTCACGACGCGGTCGGCGCGCCGTAGGCGAGAATCTGCTTTGATTAAAGCTATTGCCATGCATATGCGCGTTGGGTCGAGGAGAAAACTCGCCTCCATCCGTTAATGCCAATTCACGCCGGAACGAAAATATGCCAGCCTACGATATATTCTCAAAACGTCAGAAGAAGCTACGGGGCGAAGTGCCGGATGTTTACGCCTACGACGAGATCCCTAAGCCGCTGCGGGTGCAGATGCTTTACATAATCAGGGATGCGACCGGAAAGAGATACTCAGCCGAGACCGTGTCAGAGTGCTTTGAATTCATTCATGACACTTTGTGTCGAGAGCATGGCTTGCTTAATCTGGTGGATCGACTTTCCGACAAAGGGAAATCCATTGAAGTGTTCTTGCTGCAGGAGCCAAAGGTAGAGTTGGTGCTTGATGCGATTGAGCTTTGTTTTAAGCTGATCGATCTTCATCTTCGAGAGATTGATCCGTATTTTTCAAGCCGTTCCCTGAGCGCCGACGAGGCCGTAGAAGAACTGAACCTTAGGTTCAAAGAACACGGTGTAGGCTATCAATACGTTGCCGGGGGGATCATCAGGATGGATTCCGCATACGTCCACAGTGAAGTTGTGAAGCCTGCCCTTGTCCTGCTCGGTCAAGACGGGTTTGCCGGTGCTAATGACGAGTTCCGTACAGCACACGACCACTATCGACATCGACGCTACAAGGAATGCTTGGTTGAGTGCTTGAAGGCCTTCGAGAGCACAATGAAGTCGGTGTGCAAGCGGCGCGGCTGGATGGCTGAGCCCGGGGCAACAGCGGCACGGCTGGTGGAGGTATGCTTAGAAAACCAACTGTTCCCTCGGTATCTTGAGACCCAGATGGGTGCCGTTCGCACGTTGCTGACCAGCGGCGTTCCGACGATTCGGAACAAGAGTGGCGGGCACGGCCAAGGCAGCGAAACCGTCAAGGTGCCCGACTACCTTGCAAGGTACTGCCTGAATCTCACCGCAACGACCGCACTTCTTCTAATGGAAGCGGATAGCGAAGGGAGCTGAAGATTGGAAGCAAGCCGCAGTGCATTGGTGCTGGCAAGGCCGACACGATTCGAGCGCTCGATCTCGATTCCGGGAATATCCCGCTTGCAGAATCCCACATGAGCGACTGTCCTTAATGCGGGATAAATAGTTCATCTTCCCAACAAGCGCGACAATAACAGGAATCGCCATTCGTGGAGCCCCTCTTGGCGCGGCAGGCGCGGCCCGCGAGAATTTCTTCACCGCAACCGACTCCCCGGTGACCAAAGTGAAGATCCCGTTTACCAAGAAGACCCATTTCCACTTCATCCCCCGCTACTTCAAAGGCTGGAAGCTTGGGATTCCTATGTGGCAGCGGCGGTGGCGCCAGCTCAACATCGGCGGCCACCTGGTTGAGGTGGTGACAGACGACACCAGCCCCGCGCCGCTGGAGCGGTCCTCGGCGATTGACCGAATGATTGCTGACCTTGAGAAGCGCGCGGTTTGATGGTTGCCGTAAGCTGGGACGCCTCGCCCTCGGTGGGGGCGCCCATTGATGCCGCCGCAAACGCGTCTAGGGCCGCGCAGGAGGACGCAGAGGGCGCACGTGGGGCGACCCTACCGGCAGCCATGACGAAGCTGTCCAAGGCGTTCCTGGCGGTGCTGCAGAAGGCGTACCCGGGGCGAGCCTTTGGGGGAGAGATTCGGACTTTGGAAGGCCACGAGGCGGAGGGCGTGGAGATAATCGGCTACGGACATCGGTTGATTATCCGCGCTGGATGCCGCGAGCTTGAGTTTTACGCCCTCTTGCCGAAGGTCCAAGATTTTAAGCAAAAATGTGAGACCCCTTAGATAATCCCAGACCGGCCGGTTTCCCCCGTAGGGGGTGCCCGCCAGGACACCGAGGGGCGCCGCTGGGCGCCTCTTTGCATTTCAGGGCTGCACCGAGGCCGCTCCCTCTCGAATGCTGATCACCGTAGCCCGGGAGACGCAGTAGTCGCGGGCCACTGCGGAGACCGTATCGCCAGCGGCCAGCCTGCGCAGGATCTCCGCTCGGTCACCTTGCGATGTCTTGGCAGGTCGGCCCAGCGCCTTGCCCTCAGCCTTGGCCCTTGCCAGCCCTGCCTGGGTCCGCTCAACCAGCAGGTCTCTCTCCAGCCTGGCGACCGCTGACAACATGGTCACCATGGCCCTGCCGGCCGGCGAGGTCAGGTCCACGTCCCCGAGGTTCAGCACCTTCACCCGGACACCTTCCGTGCTGAGGTGTTCAATGGTCTGCAGCACGTCAATCGCATCGCGCCCCAGGCGGTCCAGCTTGGAGACCACCAAGGTGTCCCCCTGGTCGAGCTTGGCGAGCAGCCTAGCGAACTCAGGGCGCTGCATTGCGGGCACCTTGCCGGAAACCCCCTCGTCAGCAAACCAACGTCTCGCCTCGATTGCATAGCCGGCTGCCGCCAGCTCCTGCCGCTGGTTCTCTGAGGACTGGTCTGTGGTGGATACGCGGCCGTACCCGAAGACGCGAGGGGAGGACATGGGGTCTCCTGTTGGAAATGGGTGTCAGTATCTCCTTTGGTGTTGGATAGTGTCAAGGCTAGATTTCCAACACTTTTGCGGCGCTGGTTCCTGGGGTGTCGGAAACCGTTCCTTTTCTGACACTGCGACTGCTGCCGCGGCAGCGCGTCTAGACCCTGACCCTCGCAAAGACAGTCAACTACGTACGTCTACATGTTCCGGCTCGGCGTCCCGCGGAGGGCAGGAAATCGCGTGGCGGCTCAATGGCTTAGGAGCCTGGGCGCGGGCCCCACTCGCCTATACCCCGACCAGTGCTCAACACACCCTTGCCTCCCTGTGCCTGAGCGCAGCGTCATAGGGGCCAGATGCCTCCTACCGTGGGGGCCAACGCCGGGGCGAAGTAAGGAAATCGCTTTGCGGGTCAACCACTTACAGCAGTCGGCCCCTACTTTTCGGTCCTAAACCCCACCTATTGACCTAAACAAGGACAACCTCATGCACCAACACAGCGGGCCGGCCACCCGGGAAGAACTGGCCGAACTACACCGACTCACCGTCGCCGCCCTGGTGTCGCGCATCAAGGGCTCCAGCCGCCCTAGTCTAGAAATCCTTCAGGTCGCTGGGCGTCTCCTCGCCAACGAGAGCACCCACCTGGGCCCCTTGTCGCCTCGTCGCCAGCGGGAGCTACAGCAGCTGCATGGCCTGTTCCTGGATGCCGTCCTTTCACAGATGCAGAAGGAAGGCCCGAAGTCGGTTGGTCTCCTTCTTCTAGCCCGGTCGGTAGCCCGCGATGCGCCGGACACAAACACCAGCCCCTACAGCGGCGCCACTGTCGTCCCCGTGGGGGACTTGTCGCTTCCCTTCAACTCCACGGAGCAGTAACCATCTTGACCATTGATCCCGTCCGCCTCACGGAAGAGGCCTTTTCGATCCTCGTGAGCGACCTTGAGGCGCGGGGCAATGTCCTGAGCCAACTTCACCGTGCTGCCCTGCTGGAGCTGGTGGACACCCTCGCTGGCTATTCCACCGGTCAGCTACAGGGGCGGCGCGCCTTCGGCCTTCCTACCGGGCTCGGGAAAACCTCCGCCATCACGGCATTCATCGCCGCCGCACATCGGCTGGGGTACCGAATACCGGTGTCTGTCGCTGCCAGCAAGGTGAAGGCGCTGTGCGGGCTCAAGAGGGATTTGATGGAGCACGGGGTACCGGAGGCTGACATTGGCCTCAAACACGCGGTATCCGACGCTACGGAGCCGTCCACGGGGAGCGAATCGCGGCTGTTCCAGCTGGTCACCCACGCCCGTGTCCGCAGCGGGAGGGACTTCGACCTCTTCGGGACCCACGAGGGCCAACCGCGCGCGCTGCTGATCTATGACGAAACGCTCCTGCGGGCTGACGCCTTCGCGTTCTCCGAGCAGGCGCTGCGGCAGGCAACTGCATGCCTCGCCATCGCGGCCGAGGGGAAGGCGGATCAAGCCTTGTCGGCCCTGGTGGCGTACCTGCAGGAATGCGCCGAGACCATCAAGGCAGGCCTGGATCATCTCAAAGAGGCGGGCGACCCGAATGGGAACGGCCTTCCGGTCAATCTCCCTTATCAGGACGAATGCACGGTTGAGCTGTTTCGGCAACTCGTGCAACGGCACAGCCGGGTCCTTCGAGGCTTCGATTCAGAGCTGGACACCCTCCTTACCCTGTCGCAGGAGACCCTTCAGGTTCTCACCACCGAGCAGGGGCAAGGAGTGGTCTGTGCTCGGGAAGCGGTTCCTGCCACTCTGCGCAATGTTGTAGTCCTGGATGCTTCAGGTCCCATCCGGGAACTTGCACGACTTGACCCGACGGTCCAGCACATCGATAGCTTCGACTCTGCGCAGCTCAAAAGCTTCGAGGATGTCCAGGTCTTCCAGATCCTCAGCCCGGGAGGACGCAGCAGCATAGAGGGTAGCTTCACCGCCGCGCGCCAGGAAGCTTCAGCAGTTTCCAAGG
Organism: Eleftheria terrae; assembly: GCF_030419005.1. Classification (NCBI taxonomy): domain Bacteria; kingdom Pseudomonadati; phylum Pseudomonadota; class Betaproteobacteria; order Burkholderiales; genus Eleftheria; species Eleftheria terrae. Next base: position 311,193 of record NZ_CP106953.1, on the reverse strand, counting down.
AGGTGGCCGACATCATCCGGGATAGGTGGGATGAACCGGGCGGGTTCCTGGTCTTTAACTTCGTCAAGCGGGGGACCCTCGATCTGACCAAAGAACTGGACCGTGACCTTCGAAGATCCGGGATTGACCTGGAAGCGCGGACCGAGGAAGGAAAGCCCCGGGTCAAATTCCTCACCTGGGGGCAGCATGAGGGACTGAATGGCTACGAGTATTGCCAGACCGTCATCATGGCCGGGGTGCTTCACCGCAGTCACCTGGACCTGTCGGCGCTGACCAAAGGGCAGACCGGCAACCTTCGGGAGCCGACACCCAGCAGCCGGATACGTGAGCTGGTCGAGAGCGAGATTGCCCACGCTGTCTACCAGGGCGCAAGCCGGGGAAGCTGCCGGCGGGTGAAGGAGGGCCGGGCAATGCCCATGTCTCTGTACTTCATTCACAGGAACAGCGGTATCCGGTCACTGCTGGACAGAGTGATGCCCGGGGCTCAATGGTCATACCCTGACCCCAAGCACCTGAAAAAGGCGACTGCCGAAGGCAAGGCAGCCCAACTCCTCGGGCAGCTCCTGGTCTACCTGAAGTCCATCCCTGAGGATGTCCTGAAGGTCAGCAGCAGGGAAGTCAAGGCTGCCATGGGCCTTGATCAGACGAAAGCGGTAGAGCTGGCATTCACTCGCTGCCGAGAACTCCTGGACCCCTCAGAACACGGCTGGGCCGCTGAGGGTCGCTCCTTCGTCCGCTCGGGAGTCGCCTACGGGTTCATCGGCGAGTACCGAACTTAACACTCACCTCCCTATAGAAGACCCCTTATAGGGCGGATGAGGGTTAACTGAAAACCTAGCATCTATGCGGTCTACAGCCCAGTTCAGGGGCTGACGGTCATCGCACCACCACCCATCCATAGGCGCCCCAGCGGCTGCCCTGGAGGTCAACCCACGCCCCAACATTTTCCGAGGTCATATCCATGTCCACTCATCTCTCCGCGGCCCTGGCTCGCACCAAGCTGGCGGCCAACCAGGGTCACTCCTGCACTGTCGCCGGTTGTGGCCGCCGCCGCTCTGGCTTTCACAGTCTCTGCAACCACCACAAGGACAAAGCCCGGCTCTACGGGGACCCCCTGGGGAAACCGGTTCATGCCCAGGAATACCAGGACCTCATCCTCCAGGTCCGAGAGCTGTTCGACAGTCAGCCGGACCACCTCTGCCTGGTCGCCTCCCTGAAGGCGGTAACAGCCTGGACCGCTGAGGCAGCTGCGGCCAGCGGTCGCGGTCAGGAGCCGTTCCCCGGCGCTGAAGAGGTCGCAAGGGTCCTGCGGCATGGCGTCCAGCCCCGGGAATTCCTGGTGGTCCTGTGCGCCTTCCTGGTCTTCGCCGGTCAGCAGTCCCAACGGTTCGCCGGCAGGCAGGCCGAGGACTTCGCTCTTAGTCACGCGCTGTTCAAGCTGGCCCCCCGCCCAAGGAAGTTCACCCGCAACGGGGAATCTTCCAGCTCCATCCCTCCGAAGTTCGCCGCCCTGAAGCACGTAGGTCGCTACCTCCGGCAACTCTTGGCGCCGCTGGCGGCCCTCACCCGTATGGCGGTGGAGGCACGCGACCAGCAGAAACAGGAACTGCAGGACGGGATGCGCCAGCCCTTTGTGGCGCCTGTCGTCGCATTGCTCAAGGAGGCCCAGCAAACGATCCAGCCTTGACCCGCCTTCCTCCCTTCATTCCTCTCAATCAACACAGAAAGAAATCTCATGTCTCACATTGAACACCTTGCCGGGGGCGCCCTCCGAGTGACTGCAGGCGCCCAGCCCGAGCCCGTCGCCCAACCCAACCATATCGAACCGGCCGCCCAGGTGCACCAGGGCAGCTACCGCTCAACTGCCGGGGGCACCGCCGAGCACGTTGGTTTTGCGCGGGCAAGCATCAGCACTGCAGCCCCGGCACAAGAAAGTGGCGGCTCCATCATGGCGACCCTGCGGAATGACGCTGGCCCGGGCGGGAGCACCGTCGATGTCGGCGGCCTGCGCACAAGCTTGGCGTCAGCGGCGGCCCTCGGCTTCCTCGTCCGGCTGCCAAGCGGGCAGTACGTGGATGTCAACTCCGCTGCCAGCGGGATTGCGGCCCCGGCGTCTGCGACTTCTCCCGTGCAGCAGCTGCAGCAGTCCTTTGAGCAGCAGGAGCAGACCTCAGCACCTCAGCCGGAGCTGGCATCGCCGGACCAGGAAGAGGCATGGGCGGAGGACATTGAACCGCTTCCGCAGCATGCCTATGAAGGCGCACTGGCCGGCGCCGCCTCCGTGGTGTCTACCGGCAACGAGGAGGGCTGGGCACATGTAGCTAACAGTCTCGCCGAAAGCAGCGGCATCTCCCGGGAAATGGCTTGGGAGTACGTGCAAGGCGGCTTCGACTTCTTCAAGGGCCAGGTGAACGCGGCCCTCGTCAGTCAGGGTCTGGGAGCCGAGGAACTGGAAGACTTCTATGAATACCTCCAGACGAACCGCCCGGACCGCCTCAGCTCCGCTATCAATGAGCTGACTCTTGCCCGGTCTACACAGCTGTTCCGTCAGTTCGCCGGTGAGTGGGTCCGTGGCGGAAAGAAGAAGGCGATCCGATGAACCGCCGCCTCTCTCGCTGCAAGGGCCACCCGCGGCTCGCCATCCGCTGCCCTCTCAAGATCAGCACCTACTTGGCAAGCACCCCAAAGGTGGAGCCCCTGCGGGTTCCGCTGTTGGGCGAGGTCACCCTTCCTCCCTTCCGGGCCGCCGTCGGCGCTTTGCTGATCTCCAGCGCAGCCGCCACGGTCACTGCTGTTCGGGAGGGAGCCCCGGACTTAATCCGGAAGCTTGAGCAATACCGGGCTGAGGTCATCCCGCTGCGTCCTGGGGACCGCCTACGGGTGTCCGCGGGAGGGACGCCGGATGCCGACAGCTATGTCCAGGTCATCCCGCTGACCCACGGCACGAAGGGCTCCGAGAAGTGATCCCCGAGGGCTACTTCAGCCACCGACCGACCTCGCTCGCGGAGGCGGTTCCCCCGGGCTTCCGGGCAGGCCAGTGGGTGAGCTACTGGGTCGGACCTGGGGCGCTGAGTTTCACCTATGAGGGAGCCCACTGGGGAGACCCGCAGCCCTCGGCGCTGCTCATCGTCCCTCATGTCCGAATTCGGACAGTCAAGGGCTGCCGAATCGCACCTCCGGCCTTCTCAACGCGCCGCGCTCACTACACCGCGTTCATCGAATGGCAGCTCGGTGACAGCTTGGTCATCCAGCCCGCCCTCTATCACGGGACCGTCTCACTTGCTCCTCTCTACCGGGAGTAGCGGGCCGGTCCCTCTACCCACCTTAACGGAGCAACATGGACAACAACCCATATCAAGACGCCTTCCGCCGCGCCCAGCAGGCCGTCTTCTCGGACGCTGGTGGCCCCGGCGGAGTGCAGGACAACCTGCCTCTGAACCCCGGTCCCACCGCATACGAGCAGGCGGAAGAGCAGCGCAAGCGCAAGGAGGCCACCACGGCTGCCGACACCATGCAATCGATATGGCGTCAGGACGGCTTTGCCGATGGACTGATAGCGAACTACGTCGGCCGGCAGCTGCTCCCTGATCCGAATTACTCGCCCTTCCAGGATGCGGAGTGGAAAGAGCTGTCGGAAGGTGTATGGGAGGATCTTCGGCCCCACCTCTACGAGGCGCGGTCTGCAGCCCATGCGCAGTACATCAAAAGCCGACTCCTTGATAAGCAGGAGGACCTTACCCGCCTGGGAGACCTCGGGGGCTGGGGCACTGCAGGCCGCTTTGCAGTCAATGCCGTCCTTCCCGATCAGCTCCTGGTCGGCATGGTCGGAGGCTGGGCGGCGAGGGCTGCAAAGGTAGCCGAACTGGGGAAGGCGGCCACCCGGGTCCGTCGAGCTTCGGGCACAGGTGAAGCCCTTGCTGCCGCTGAGAACCTCGCAGGCGCCACCGCGCAGCAAGCTGCCTCCGCTGGAACAGCCAAAGCGATGGCCATAGGGGTGACCACTGGCGCCGCCGGAAACGCCGCAATTGAAAAGCTCCGGCAATCCGTCAACTTTGAGGACGACATGTCGGCCGTATTGGCCGCCGGCCTTCTCGGGGCCGCGATCACGACTCCTTTTGCGGCCGCAGGTCTCAAGGCAGAGCGGCGCATCGCTGAGACAGCTTGGAAGGAGCATGCAGCCTTGAAGGCCCTGCATGCCGCCCATGCAGGCGAGGAGCTGACACCGCTGCAGGCTCGGCAGGTGGACGAGGTGGTCACAACCCATCAGCTTGTCCGAGATATCCAGGCGGGCCGATTGTCGGCTAGTGAAGCGGAGGCCAAGGTCGCCGAGCTGGAGGCGCGGCAGGCATCCGACGATGCCGCCTTCATGCAGCGGCTTGGTGACAAGTTCGCCGAACAGTCCCGCCAGATCCTAGAAGAGATGTTCCCCGGCCGTGCTCTCCGCATGGAAGCGGCAGAGGAGTCTATGGCGGACCCGAATACATGGTTCCGGCAGGTCGATGACGAAACCGCAGCCCAGGCCGAGCAGGCATTCACGAATCCCGACACGGTGGAAGCCATCAAGGCATGGGCTCGGGCCAACCGGCTGCGAGACCAAGTAGCGCAGGCGGGCCAACCCCGGCCCGATGCGGTGGACCTATCAGACTCGGCTGCATGGTTCGACCTCATGAAACGGGACGAGCCGGAGACCGGGGAGGTGTTCCTGCCGGACGAACTACGGGAGAAGCTGGGCGCTCCTGAGGAGGCAGCAGTGCAGCCGGCCGGCAGCGGAGCTGTCAAGCAGGCGCTGAAGGTGCCCGCAGTGACCCCTGCTACCCCGCACGACGCTCCTGCCGGCTTCATCGCTCGGGGCTCCATCGGCTCCGCCCAGGCTTCGCTTGTTGACGCTGTTGCGGACCAGGCTACCGCCCTGGCGCATATCGAGGTGGCAGGCAAAAAGGTGCCGATTCGGTTCGACATCTTCGCGAAGCTGAACAGCTCCGAGAACCCGCTGGTTCGCCGGCTTGCGTTCTCCCTTGTGAAGGACCCTATTGCAGTAGACAAGGAAGTCGCACAGGGCTGGACCGCCTCGGAATGGAAGTCGCACCTTCGGAGGACCGTGGCCGGTCAGTTCTTCCGCGAGGCAAAGGAGCAGTTCCAGGAGGCGGCGCGGGTCCTCGGCCTGAACGTCTACCAGCGCTACAAGGTCGAGCGGGGCTTTTATGAGATGGTCACGAGGGTGACCCGAGGGGACGAGACTGTCCTGGACGACAACCCCCAGATTGCGCCGATGCTCCGCAAGGCTTCGGCCGCCCAGAGGAAGGTCTACGAGACCATCCTTCGGGAAGCCAAGAAGGTCGGCGTCAAGGGCGCTGACGGGGTAGACGTGCGGGACTTCTACGTTAACCGCCAGTGGGACATCGGGAAGATTCGAGAGCTGGAGGCAATGCACGGCAAGCAAGCTGTCATTGACGTGGTAGCCGGGGCGATTCAGGTCCCTGGCCTCACGGGCGACACCGCGAAGGCAGCTAGGTTCCTCCAGGCAGTCAAGCAGCTGGAATTCTCCCCGGTGATGCAGGACATCCTCCTCGGAGCCCAGGACATGGGCACCCTGCGAAGCGAACTGAAGGCGGCGGGTCTCGCGCCGTCCCAGGTGGATTCCATCGTGGATACCCTGTTCGAAGCCCGCGGTGGTGCCAGTGACGCAGGACAGGCGCCTAACCTCAAGTTCCGGTTTGACCTTGATGAAAACTTCTCGATCAAGACCGAGGCAGGAACCCTGAAGGTCTCGGACCTCCTGGAGAACGACAGCCGCGTCCTCGTTGACGCCTATGTCGGCTCTATGGGTGGACACGTGGCGGCCGCTAAGGTCGGCATTCGGTCTCGTGCGGATTGGGCCGCCCGCACCAAGGAGGTTACCGACTGGTTCACCGAGAACCCCTCTCCGGCCGCTCAGGCCGAGCTGCGGCTGCTGAATGACATCTACGCGAACATCACCGGCCGCCCGATGTCTACCCAGGACTTCTCCACTCCGGCCCGCATGGCGGCAGCCATCCGGGGCTACACCCGCTCTGTGATGCTGGGCCAGCTCGGCCTGGCTGCTACCTTCGAGATGATGCAGGCGGTGTCGGTTATGGGGTTCCGGGCCTTCGTCCGTCATGTGCCCTCGCTCAGCCAGTTCACGAAGGCGCTACGGGCGGGTCACGTTCCCGACGCCAAGCTGGCCCGGGACATCCAGCACATCGCCGGCTTCGGCAATGAACTGGCAATGACCTACATGAGGAATGCCGAGCTGGAGCCAGGCTTCATGGGGGCAGCCCTGAGTGGCTTTGAGCGAGGAGCGCACACGGTCTCCCACGCGGTTGACATCCTTTCCGGCAATGCGTCCATGACCTCTATCACTCGGCAGTTCGCCGGGCGAATGGCGGTGCAGCGGATGCATGACCTTGCAATGGGGCTGCAGCAGGTCACGCCCAAGCTGCGGGAACGCTTCGTTGCCCAGGGAATTGATGCCGACTATCTGGACACCATGCTAGGACAGCTCCGGCAGTTCTCTGACGCCGGGCCCGGTGGAACCGTCCGGGGCATCGAATGGGAGGCATGGCAGGCGAAGTACCCCGAGACCTACGAGAAGTTCCAATTGGTCCTCTCGCGGGAAGTGCGGGACGCCGTGCAGGATCAGGACCTGGGCGAGACGATGCCGTTCATGCACACCACCATCGGGAAAATCTTCGGGGAACTGAAGACGTTCATGCTGGTGGCCCACGCGAAGAACTTCCTAAAGCAGGTGAACTTCGCGGATGAGACGGCGATTCGAGTATGGGTTATTGGCTTTGTCGGCAACGCCATGGCCTATATGACCCAGAACGCGATCAACTACGCCCATGACCCGGCAGCGCTGGAGGACCGCCTCAGCCCCGAGCGCATCGGTCAGGGTGCGTTCTTCCGCATGGCATCGGCTGGTGTGGTTCCCGCTCTGTTCGATACCGGGTATGGGCTGCTGACAGGAGGTGACTCCCTCGTGCAGCCTGGGACGACTACCAACACCGACACCCGCAACTTCCTTCAGACCCCTTCGCTCACCGTAGCGGGGCGCCTGATGTCCGCTCCAGCAACCCTCGCCGGGATGGCGACAGGGAGCGATGTGACCACCAAGGCGGAAATGCGGTCCCTGGTCGGGGCGCTGCCCGGCTCCAACCTCTACGGGGTGCGCAACCTCGCGAATTACTTGGTGGACCTCCAGCCCGCTACAGACCCCGAGAAGGGGCGCTAGGCGGCCTTCCAGGCTGTCCACGGGGAAACCTGTGACTCAACCATCGGCGGCCCTTCGGGGCCGTTCTCATTCACTACTTCCAAGGAAATAACTGCATGACTCTTCGTGTTCGTCCGTACCCGGCAAGAGCCGGTCTGCGCGACTACGTGGACTTCGCCTCCGACCCAACTTGTGCTGAAACGCTGCTTTACCGCGTTGATAGCCGGCACGGGCCCCTAACGCTCGATATGGACGCCGGCATGGCACACGGCCACGTGCCTGGGGACATTCCCGGCGGGCCTCAACTGTTCATCACGGGAGCTGGCCGTAGCGTTGCCGTTGGCAAAGATGTCGTAATCAACTGCACGACCACCGACAAGGTGACCTTAGTCGTCGAGACGAGCGTAGACGGGACCAACTGGAGCGGCCCCACAGGTCCTGGCAGTCGCTGCTACTCGCTCAACTCGGGAGACTCCATCGGCATCCGCTTCACGGCGGTTTCGACGCTGTATCGCTGCCGCTTGGATGCCATCACCGGCGGCTCAGTACGCAAGGCCACGGTCACCAGTCAGGTTCGCGACCCGGGCGTCTGAGCAGGGCGATACGGAACTAGGGGTGCCTCCGGGCGCCTCTGTTTTTTCGAGTGGAGGAAACGCTCCGCTACAAGAACGGGCATCACCGGACGGGACTTCTGACCTCGATGTACCAAAATCTTGCCGTCATCAAGGGAGAGAACAACATGGCAACCTTCACACAGCTTGTGGTCGAACCATCCGACCATCAAAGGGGACGGTCCCCTGCTGGATACCAAGTCCAAGGCCATCTGGTTCTGGCAGATGCCATGAAGCGCTTCCTGTACACCCTAGGCTGCGCTGCCGGTGCCGCTGTGCTCTCGTACTACCTCGTTCGATTGTTCGGGCTGTGGTACGGCCCGCGGTACATCCAGTCTGACGAGGACATCGGGAACGTCTACATGGCATCCCTGGGCTTCATGGCACTGTGCCTCGTTGTCGGCGGAGTAGCAGGCTACAAGCTGGCCCGGAAGCAGGAGAACCGGCGCGCGGGAACTTGATGAAGGAACGCAGCGAATGAAAGACCGCCTGTCTCTTCTGTTGACGGCCGTTGTCGCCTCCGGGATGGCATGGACCTTCTTCAGCCAAGTGCCGTACTCGATGGAGATATTCCAGGCCGTCGCCCTGGCTGTGATCGTTGTAGACAACTTCCAGCTGAGGCAGCGGGTGCGCGCGTTAGAAGCAGGGAAACGATGAACGGGAAAAGAAAAAGGGCCCTTCCGGCCCTTCTTTCTGTACCTACTACTTGTACCTATCTTCCCAATGGTGGTTTGCTGTTGCTAACCTGTAGGGCCGCTTCAGCGCTGGATTTATAGGTGCTGCAGGATGCGTGGTGGAGACGAGGAGGATCGAACTCCCGACCTTCGCATTGCGAACGCGACGCTCTCCCAGCTGAGCTACGTCCCCACAATAATGAGATTGTAGCGCGAGCAAGCCCCCTTGCTGCAAGGTGCAGCTACATTCCGTTGCGCCGAGCCAGTTCCTTGAACAGCGCGCTATGGTCCAGTTCGGCGAAGCCGTGCTCCGCCGCGCTTGCATACAACTGCTCGAACAATGCCGTCACCGGAGCCTCGAAGTCCAGCTCAGCGGCGGTGCTCAAGGCGTTGCGCAGGTCCTTCAGCTGTACCGTCAATGCCGCCCGCTTGATGAAATCACCGTCCACCATGCGCTGCCCATGCAGCTCCAGCACCCGGCTTTCGGCAAATCCGCCGCGAATGGCTTCGCGTACCTTGCCAACATCGGCGCCCCCCCGGGCGCACAACAATAATGCTTCACTGACGGCGCCAATCGTGATGCCCACGATCATCTGATTGGCCAGCTTCGCCAACTGGCCGGCACCGTGCGGCCCCACATGCGTTGCGCGGCCCAGTGCCTTGAAAAGAGGCAGCGCGCGCTCGAAGGCGCTCGAGTCACCGCCCACCATGATGGCCAGGGTGCCTTCCTCGGCACCCACCGTGCCGCCCGATACCGGGGCATCCAGATGCGGCACACCCAGCTCGCCCAGGCGTGCCGCGTGTTGGCGCGCTTGTGCAGGTCTGATCGAACTCATGTCGATGACAAGCGTTCCGGGCTTCAGCACCGCCGCCACCCCCTGACCGAACAAGACGCTGTCCACCACGTCGCCGTTCTCCAGCATGGTGATCACCACGTCGGCATCGCGAACCGCCTGGGCGGCTGTGTGCGCTACCCGTGCGCCGTGCGAGGCCAAGCGCAAGGCCTTCTCCTGCGTGCGGTTCCAGGCGGTCACGGCAAAGCCGGCTTCGCGCAGTCGCCTGCCCATGGGCAGGCCCATCAGCCCAATGCCGAGGACGGTAACGTTCATGATGTGCTGCTTCCGGTCAAAATCCCTTGCTTCATTCAGTATAGAAGTGCCCAGCAACAGAGACCCAAAAGGAGACGCTGATGATGCGGCGCAAGCTCGACCCTGTCTGGCTCAACGGCCAGTACAGCGCCCGGGGACGGATCCCCGAGTATTCGCAAACCCTGCTCCGCTGGGCCCACGCCTCAGCCCAGGCCCGGGCGGCACTCTCGCGCCGACTCGACATCCGCTACGGGGACGGGCTGAACGAAACCCTCGATGTCTTTCCGACCCATCGCCGCCATGCGCCCGTGCTGGTCTTTCTGCACGGCGGCTTGTGGCGCGGCCTGGACAAGGCCGATCACTCTTTCATCGCGCCCGCCCTTGTCCGCGAAGGTGTCAGCCTCGTCCTGCCGAACTACGCCCTGTGCCCGGCTGCCACCATCGAGCAGATCGTCATGCAATCAGTCCGGGCGGTCGCCTGGGTGTCGCGCAACATCGACCGGCTGGGCGGCGACCCTGACCGCATCTACGTGGTAGGCCATTCTGCCGGCGGCCACCTCGCAGCGATGATGGCCAGCTGCCTGTGGCGGGAAGCGAATCCCGAGCTGCCGCCCGACCCCGTGCGCGGAGCGCTTGCCATTTCAGGATTGTTTGACCTTGAAGCCATCCGCTGCACTCCCTTCCTGCAGCAAGACCTGGGGCTGACTCGGGCCACAGCCCGCAAGCTGAGCCCCTACCTCTTCCCACCTCCACGTGTTCCTTTGCTGGCAGTCGTCGGCGGCCAGGAAAGCGACGAGTACAAGCGGCAAAGCGCCTTGATCCGGTCGGCATGGGGGGCGGCGGCGGTGCCGGTGTATGAAGTGCTGCCCAATGCGCACCACTTCGACATGCTGGAGGAACTGGTGCGTCCCGGCAGCCGGCTCCACCAACTCACCTTGGACTTGCTCCACGACCGCCCGGTCGGCCCCGCCCGCCAGCCGGCCGAGACCAGCGCCGTCAGAAGCCGGCACGCCGCTCTTTGATTCGGCTGGCCGGCCGTGGTGGCCGGCACAGGGAACAGCAGTGGCCGGCGTGTTCAAAGCTTGAGGCCGCGGCGGCCACTCGAAGCCGCACCCTGGCGCGCCGCGGAAAGCACCGCGGCTCCGGCCATCGCGTGAGCCCTCCCCAGTACTGGACCCCCGTCGCGCACCACTGCTCAGCGAAAAGGCGCTGCGGGAGCACGCCCTCGAGCCTCTCTTGAGGCGTTCTGATCGCCGCGCTACCCAAGTGGGCACGCTCGGAGCGCGCCTGCGTTTGGGCTTGCCACCCGTCCGCAACTGCGTTGTGAACTCCCGCCGCCTGGCCATCCTCACCCGGTGCGCGGCAACCCAACCGATGCAGCGGTGCTGTCCCCTCGCAACCCGCAGAGAGGTTGCATGTCGAAAAAGAAACATCGTTTCAGAACGAAAAAACGATGTTTCAAATGTGCGTCGATGATGTAGCCTGCGCTCGTTGTCGGTGTATCGAGTCCTCGGTAGCGGTCCCCCATCCAGGTGGTCGCGTCCGTGTCCGGCATGCGCCCCAACGCCGGCAGGAAGAAGCGTCCGCTTTCCGTGGCCAGGCGGTCCCTGCCACGGCCACTTGGCCACGGCCTGTTCACAGCGTCTTGTTTAGAGAAATAACTGAAGGAGATAGCACCATGTCTACCAACCAGACCCTGCTGAGGCTGGCTGCCTTGAGCCTGGCCTGCGCCGCGGGAACGCCCGCCCTGGCCCGCGACTGGCCGTCCGGCTTCTCGAAATGCGCCGATGAAGGGGAGACTTGCAAGAACGTCGGCAGCACGCCGCGTGAGGTGTCGTTCGGCATCAAGGACAAGTGGGTGGTGAAGACGCTCTCCGGCTCGGTCGAGTGCACGCAGGCCACCTTCGGGAGTGATCCCAACCCGGGCAAGGCCAAGAAGTGCGCTGTTGGACCCGTCGGCGCTCCTTCGCCCTCGCCAACTCCATCTCCGTCTCCGTCTCCGTCTCCGTCTCCGTCTCCGTCTCCGGCCCCAGCCCCTCACCACAGCGGCGGCTTTGGCGGCGAAGTCACCGGTGGCGGCACCGCGGCGCCCGTCACCGTCAGCACGGCGGCCCAGATGCAGGCAGCCATCAACGCCTATAGTGGCAGCGGCGGGCTCGTCATCCGCTACAGCGGCAAGTTCGACTTCTCGACCATCACCGACCCCTGCACTCAGTGGAAGAAGCCCGACGGCGACATTGTCGAGATCAAGGGCAAGAAGAACATCACCATCGAAGGCACGGATGGCTCCTCCGCCAACTTTGGACTTGCCATCAAGGGCGACACGTCCAACGTCATCATCCGCAACATGACCATCGGACTGCTGCCGGGTTCGATCGACGCTCTGGGCATCGAAGGGCAGGGCGGCAAGTCGCCCAGCTACATCTGGGTGGACCACAACACGCTGTTCAGCAGCGTGAAGGAATGTTCAGGCGCTGGCGATCTCGAGTTCGACGGCCTGATCGACAGCAAGGCCGGTGCGCATCACATCACCTATTCCTACAACCACATTCACGATCACCAGAAGGTCGGCCTCATCGGCTCCAGCGACAGCGACGCGAGCGACCGCTACATCACGTTCCATCACAACTACTATCAGAACGTCAAATCCCGATTGCCGCTGCAGCGCGCTGGCTATACCCACCTCTATAACAACCTCTACAGCGGCGTGCTCACTTCGGGCGCCAATATCCGCATGGGCGGGTACTCGCTGATCGAGGGCAATTACTTCGAGAACGCGCAGAACCCGGTGACTTCTCGCGACAGCTCGTCCATCGGCTATTGGGAATTGCGGAACAACAACGTTCAGAGTCCTGCCGACTTCAGCCGCTTCAACATCACCTGGGTGCCCAGCGAATCGTCGCCGACGCGCGATGCCACCGACTGGGCGACCACGGCTGTGTTCCCGGTTGGCATCCCGTATCGCTACACGGTCGATCATCCGGATTGCGTGAAGCAGAAACTGCCCACCGTGGCCGGGGCGGGCAAGTCCTACGCGACGCTCGCCTGCAACTGACGCGGCCTGCGCACACGGTACGGCAGACGTGAGGCCTTCCGCTGGTGGCGATGACCATGGCTCGTGGCCACCTGTTGCTCACGCATTCCTCGCGCGCGGAGTGCGAGGGTCGTGGCGCTGAGGCGGCAACGCAGCCGACCCGTACGACCCCGCCGCGCCGCCCGGCTTCACCACCGGGCGATGTTCGCCAACCGTTGCCTGGCGGCCCGCCGTTCCTTGGCGGGAGGCCGGCAGAGCCGGGTGAGAGAAGGGGCGGCCTCGGCGGACGAGGCCGCCGCTTTCTCGCACGTCGCGAGCTGTACCGTTTGCACAGCGTTGCGCCGAAGCCTCGGCTCGCACTGGCAATCAGCGGGACATTCGCTGCTGCCAGGCGGCCGGCCGTGCATGGCAACCCGCTGCAAGCCGGTGGCGCACAGCGTAGCGTTGCGGCCCAAGCCGAAGCGGGTTGCGGATGGCAGCGATGGGCGCCATCTCGGGAAGCAGCATGAACCTGCCTCAACCGAGCCCGGCAAGGCAAGGAATGGCCCGCGCAGGCCTTGAGCGCCGTTTCGCAGACCGACAACCGCGGCGGCCCCTCTTCAGTCCTGTCCGACACGCACCACGAGCTTGCCGAAGTTGCGTCCTTCCAGCAGCCCGATGAAGGCCGACGGCGCCTGCTCCAGTCCATCGACACGGTCCTCGCGGAGCTTGACTTGGCCATTGCGGACCCATTCACCCATCTCTCGGCGAAAAGCCTGGAAGCGCTCGCCGTAGTGATCGAGGATGATGAACCCCTGCATGCGGATGCGCTTTTGCAGCAGGGTCGCTAGAACCCGCGGCAGACGGTCGGTGCCGGGTTGCGACGATGCGTCATCGTTGTAGTGCGCAATGAACCCGCATACCGGCACTCGCGCGCCAATGTTGAGCCGGGGCAATACCGCGTCGAACACCGCCCCGCCGACGTTTTCAAAGTACACGTCGATGCCGTCCGGGCAGGCGTTGGCCAGGCGTTCGCCGAACTGCTCTTCGCGACGGTCCAGGCAGGCGTCGAAACCGAGCTCTTCGACCGCATAGCGGCATTTCTCGGCACCGCCTGCGATGCCCACCACACGGGCCCCCTTGAGCTTGGCAAGCTGCCCCACAACCGCGCCGACCGCACCGGTTGCCGCGGCCACCACCACCGTCTCGCCGGGCCCGGGTTCACCGATATCCAGCAGCCCGACGTAGGCCGTGAAGCCGGGCATGCCGAGCCCGCCCAGTGCCAGCGAGGGCGGCTCGAGGTCGTCTAGCGGCAGCAAGTCGCTGCCGTTCGACAGCGCGAAGTCTTGCCAGCCCGCGTTGGCAAGCACGAGTTCACCGACGGCAAACTTTGGATGATGCGAAGCGACGACGCGGCTCACCGTGCCGCCCACCATTGGCGCACCCAGGGGCACCGGGGGGGCGTAGCCGGGTCCCGTCTCGTCCATCAGGTTGCGCATGTAGGGATCGAGGGACAGGTACAGCGTACGCAGCAGCACTTGCCCATCGGCAGGCGCCGGAATGGGCGCGGATTCAAGGTGAAAGTCGTGCAGCGTCGGCAAGCCGCGCGGGCGGGCGGCAAGGATGATGCGGCGGTTGACCGCGTTGTCAGCGGGCATGATGGTCTCCTGCGAGGCAGTGGGGTGAACAAGAGGCGTTCGTTGGGCGAGGCGGGTGACGCGTACCGGCCAGGCTCACGCACGCGCGGGGCGAGGGCCGTAGCGCAAGGTGAGCAAGGTGCCCAGCGCAAGCGCAACGACGGCAAAGGCCGGGCCACCGCGTGCGCCAACCTGGTCGACCAGCACGCCGCCGCCGATGGCGCCGCTGGCGATGGCGATCTGGAACGCGGCCACGAGCAGGCCTCCGGCGCCTTCGGCCTGGTCGGGCGCCGCGCGCACGATCCAGGTCTGGAACCCCACCGGAAAAGCGCCGAAGGCGAAGCCCCACAGTGCGACCGCCACGGCGGTAACGACCGCGGAGCTGCCGGCCAGCAGCAGGCTGCCCGCCAGCGCCGCGATCAGCCCACCGCCAAAGACGATGGCCAGACGCTCACTGCGTTCAGCCAGCAGGCCGCCCGCGAAGTTGCCAAAGAAGCCGCCAATGCCGTAGCCCAGCAGGATGGCGGAGATGGCGCCGACGGAGAGCCGGGTGACGTCTTCCATCAATGGCCGGATGTAGGTAAAGCCCGCGAAGTGGCCGGAGATGACCAGCAGCACGGCGAGCAGGGCGATGCGCACGGCAGGGCGCCCCAACAGCTGGCCCAGCACTCTGAGATCCGGGTTGTCGCGCGGCGGCAGGGCTGGCAGCGTGAAGAGCTGCGCGGCAAGGGTCAGCATGCTGACCGCTCCAGCAGCGACAAAAGCGCTCCTCCAGCCCCACAGCTCGCCCATCCACGCACCGACGGGGGCGGCGCACACGGTGGCGACCGAGACACCGGTGAGGATGACCGACATCGCGCGTGCGAAGAGCCGCTCCGGCACCAGGCGCATCGCCAGGGCAGCCGCCATCGACCAGAAGCCGCCCAGGGCAATGCCGAGCATCACGCGGGCAAGGAGCAGCACCGGCAGGGAGCCCGCTGCGGCCGCGAGCCCGTTGGAGAGCACCAGCAGCAGGGTCAACGCCAGCAAGACGGCCCTTCGGTCGATGCGGCGGGTGAGCAGAGGAATGGAAGGCGCAGCCACCGCGCCGACGAGCGCCGTGACCGTGACGGCCTGGCCAGCTGCACCGTCCGAGACCCCCAGGTCGGTGGCCATGGCGGTGAGCAGGCTCGCAGGCAGGAACTCGGCGGTCACCAGCGCGAACACGCCCAGCGCCAGCGAGGCCACAGCGGGCCAGCGTGCCGGTGCGGCGGAGTCCATCGGGCGGCCGGCGGTGTCGGACGGGACGGCTGTGCAAGCATCAATGCAATGGGAGGTGGAAGCGGTGGACACGGGTTGGAGGCGTGGTTGTGATCGGAGTCCGCAGCTTAGGGATAAGATTTCGGTGTTTCCATGCCGGAAAAGCCAAAATGCTTGACCGTTTGTCCGACCCTCCGCTGCGCCGCCCTCCCGACTCCCCGGAGTTGCGGGACACCCTCACTCAAATCCTGCTGGGCTTGCGTCTCGATGGCGTGGAGTACGGCCGTTGCCTGCTGCGCCCGCCGTGGGCGGTGGCCTTCCCGGCGCAGCGATCAGCGCGGTTCCACTTTGTCGCCCGTGGGGGCGGCTGGCTGCGCACGCAGGCGGCCGACTGGGTTCGCCTGAATCCTGGCGACGCGGTGCTGCTGCCACGCGGCAGCTTTCACGTGCTCGCGAGCGCTCCGGAGGTGCCGGCGGTGGACATCGACTCGCTCGCTCGCGTCGCGGTTTCGGAGAACATCTACCTGGTACACGGCGACGCCGAGGCCGCCGCCGATGGGTCCGGCGAAGGGCGCGAGCCGCCGGCGTCCGACGTGATGTTCTGCGGCACCCTGCGCTTCAACCTCGACCCCTTGCATCCGCTCATGGCGATGATGCCGGACGTGATGCGTGCGGGCGACCTGGCGCAGCGCGACCCCACCGTGCCTGCGCTGTTGGAGGCCATGGAGCGCGAGGTCGCGCTCGACCGGCTCGGCGCATGCGGCATCCTCGCGCGGCTGGCAGACGTGCTGGCGGCCAGCATCATTCGCGCCTGGGTGGAGTGCGGCTGCAGCGATTCCACCGGCTGGATCGCGGCGGTCCGCTGCCCCAAGATCGGCAAGGTGCTCGCAGCTATCCATGCGAACCCCGAGCGCGACTGGAGCGTGCCGATGCTGGCCGATCTGATGAGCGCGTCGCGCTCCAGTTTCGCGGAGGCTTTCACGCGCACCGTGGGCGAGAGTCCGGCGAAATACGTGGCGAAGGTCAAGATGTTCCAGGCGCGACGCTGGATCACGCAGGACGGCATGCGCGTCGCAGTCGCCGCGAATCGACTCGGCTACGACTCGGAAGCTTCGTTCAGCCGCGCCTTCAAGCGCATCATCGGGCACCCGCCCAGCGCAGCGCGTGCCGAGCACCTGGGCATGAGGGAGGTTGCGCGCGCCCGTGAGTGAGGCCGGGGGCCAGCGAAGCAAGGATGATTGACGCCGGCCCAGCCGGTGTGTCGCGCGCCGCTGGCGCCTTGGGTGCCGTATTGCTGGTGCGCGCCCGGGCAGGGTGGCTGCACTCGATCTGCGGGGCCGCTTGTGCGTCGCTGAGCAACGGCAAATCGGCGGGGACCGACGGGCCGCAAGTGGGCGATGACGTTGCAAGCCCTGATCTGGCCGTCAGCGGCGTCACAGTGCGGGCGGAGCAGTGACAGGGGCCTTCCTGACTCGCGGCACGTTGCGTCACCGGCCCCCGGTCGTCGTCACCTGCCTTGACGCCCGCCCGTCTCGGCCTCGCCGTGGTGTCGGGCCCCACAAGCGACGGAAGGTGCGCTGTGGCGCGGGAGGAACCGATGGCCGCTGCGGTTCTCGCGGGTTCGCTGCCGAGGTGGGTGCCGAAGGCCCGGCGGCCGGTCGGGGGGCGCTGCCTCGGTGAAGTGGGCCTGGAGTCTGACGTCGCGCCCCGCAGGTATTTCCTCGCAGCGCCTTCTTACGGGCGCGGTGGCGAATCAGGCAATGGCCGCTGTCTGACAGGGGGCGCAGCGCGGCCTGCTTGCTGTAGTGCCTTGAGCGGCCGCTTGGGCCGTCTGAGCGGTGAGTCCATGACGCGGCCGGCGCTCCGCCCCTGTTTCATGCCACACAGCCCACCCGTCCCGCTGGCCGACTGCATGGGCTACGTCCCGCGTGCAGTTCCGCTGGCGAGTTCTTTCAAGGCGATGTTCTGCCGATCGGAGAGCTGCCTCCCCGCGCACGACCTGCGCTGTCATCACTTACAAGAATCGGCTTGGTTCCCGGCGGCGGGAGGGCTAGCTTGGACTAGCGGCGTACCTCCGGACTGGCGGCCGTCCTCGAT
The DNA here is from genome assembly GCF_030419005.1 of Eleftheria terrae. NCBI lineage: Bacteria > Pseudomonadati > Pseudomonadota > Betaproteobacteria > Burkholderiales > Eleftheria > Eleftheria terrae. The sequence continues at coordinate 293,603 of NZ_CP106953.1, read as the reverse complement.
GGAGGGCGTTGCGTTCACCTCGGCGCATCGCCCTCACTGCGCGCTGCAGAAAGAGCGCAACGGTGTGGGCGGAGTTCCACTTCAAGGAGATTGACATGGCCATCATCACTGGAACAGCAGGCAACGATGTCCTCAACGGAACAGCGGCCAACGACCAGATCTCCGGCCTTGCCGGCAACGATGTCTTGAACGCCAACTGGTCGGCCGGCGATGACGCACTTGTCGGAGGCAGCGGCAACGACACCTACAACGTGAATTCCGCAGGAGACACCGTGACGGAAAACGCCGGCGAAGGATCGGATACCGTGGTGTCGCGGCTGGCTAGCTATTCGCTCGGCGCGAACGTCGAAAACCTGACCCTGGACAACACGGGGCCCCTGATGGCGGTCTCCGGCACCGGCAACGCACTCGACAACGTCATCACCGGCAATGACAACGACAACACGCTGTCCGGTGGGGCGGGCAACGACACCTTGAACGGCGGCGACGGTGACGACACGCTCGCCGGCGGTGCGGGCAACGACACGCTGTCGGGTGGCAACGGCGTGGACACCCTCAACGGCGGCGCGGGGGACGACACGCTCGACGGCGGAGACGGTCCGGACAGCCTCAACGGCGGGGCCGGCAACGACATCCTGCAGGGGGGCGCCGGCGCCGATACGCTGAACGGGGGCGCGGGCGACGATACGCTGGATGGCGGTGCAGGTGCCGACAGCTTGAATGGCGCAGCCGGTGACGACACGCTCAACGGAAATGATGGCGCCGACGTGCTGGAAGGCGGTGCCGGCAGCGATACGCTCGACGGTGGTGGTGGGGCCGACACCCTCAACGGCGGGGCCGGCGGGGACATCCTGCTCGGCGGCAACGGTGCCGACCAGTTGGCGGGCAACGGCGGCACTGATCAGCTCAACGGCGGCAATGGCGCGGACACGATGAGCGGCGGGACTGGAAACGACCTCTTGACCGGCGGTGGCGGCCTCGACCGATTCGTATTCGCTGAAAGCGGAGCCAGCCATGCAGACGGCATCACTGATTTCAACACCACTGACGACACGGTGGTGCTCGACAACGCTCTGGACCAGGCCCTGGCCGGGGGAATCGACCCTGGCATTCTCGGGCTGACGTTTGTCGGCGGAGCCGTGGGCGGCAATCCGCTGGCGGCGGCGTCCTTCTTCAAGGGGGCGGGCTTGACGGGCAACTCCGCGGCCAGCGCCAGCGGCATCTACGTCAACACGTCCGACGGGACGGTTTGGTACAACCCGACGTCCGGGGCAGGAGGTGACTCGATGCTGCTGGCGAACGTCGGCGCCCCGGCATCCACGACCCTGGCGTCTTCGGACTTTGTTTACGGCGCCTGAAGCAGCGTGGATCAACTCGGGAAACGGCATGGGTTTCCCGATGTCCGGCCGGCGCAAGGGAGGCTCGGTGTGGATGCGCCCGGTGGTTGGTGGCCCGCGGTAGCCCTCGACCCCGGGCAGAACAGCGCCTGCCTGTGCGCCGGCATTCGTTGACGGAGCCGTCGAGGGATGCCGTCTGCCATCCATGAAGGCAGACCGGGCCCGCTCCACCTGCAACAGACGAGCCCTGCGCAGTGGCTCGCCCGGCGCCCACCACCGCTTCCCGGCATGCAAGTGGGAGAACAGGCCCGGGGGCATGAGGAGGGGGGGCGCCAGCCTGAGGCTCATTCGGTGTCAGCAACCATCGGCACAGGCCCGTGCCGGCCATTCATTGATGATGCTATCGAGCCTTCAGCGACAGCGTACCGCCCGACATCTGCTGCCGTTGTCGATCCCGGTGTCGCGGATCGCCCGGTCAGTCAGTCAGTGTCGTGTCGAGCTGGTCTCTTGTGCGTGAGCCCAGGGCAGCGGGTGCGAGCGCAGGCGGTCCCAGAGGCGTCGCAGGCGGCTTTTGCGCGGGGCGGCGAACGAATCCGCCGCATGGGGTGGTGATGAGTTGGGATCGGAGTTGGACAAGCGGAGCGGCTCAAGCGCTTGATCCGATGCTCGAGCCAAGGCGATGCGCGATGCGTTCAAGACCTTCAAGCCCGCCTCGATGGCCGCCAGGGACTCCGCCTCTTGCTGTGTGTCGAGTCCTGCTTGCTTCAAGCGGTCAATGAGCAGGCGCTTCGAAGTGCACCGCAACTCATCTTTGACGACCAAGGACTCGAGCCTGTCCTCCCACTTGCCCTTCAAGGAGCTGGACAGAGCTTTCACTTGCGCCTCCTCATGAACCTGCCGGGAACTTTAGGCCATCGGCGTCGTGCGTGCCACCATCCTGCAGAAGTAGCCAGGGACTCGCATCGCAGGTTCGACCTTGACCAGAGTGGGCTCTGTCATCGAGACGCTGGAGGATCCATCGGCCCGCGGGCCGGCCTGGCTTGCACCAGCAGACCAGCTGCGCCTTCGCCGGTGTCGCTCTGCCAGCGGCACACAACGGCCTTCAAGCGCGATGATCACCCGGCACCAGCGCCGCCTCGATCACACCCTGACGGTCGGGCCTGTTCCGCACGACTTCACGAAGTCACCTGGCGTCAGTCCCGTCGCTTGCTTGAAGCTGCGGCGGAAGACCGACTCGTCCGAGAAGCCCAGTGCGTCGCTGATCTGCGCCACCGTCTGGCCGCTGTGCAGGAGGCGTTCTCCAGCCTGGCGCAGCTTGAGCAGGCGCACATGTTCCCCGACGCTGTGCCCGGCCGCCGAGCTCACGCGGCGGGCCAGGGTGCGTGAGGAGGTGGCCAGTGCCTCTGCAATGGTGTCGAGCCGCAGCTGATTCGCCGGCAGACCTTCGACCAAGGCTTGCAAACGCGCCATCAAGGGATCGACGCTGTCGATGGCCTCCAGCCGCTGGAATACCGCAAGCGTCGATTGCGGCCGGGGCAGCACCGCAAAGCGCTCGACATCGCGCCATAGGGATCCACCCAGCCAACGGGTGACATGCTGGCCGATGATGGATTGGTAGCCATGTGTGCCGGATGCGGTGACGACGTGTCGATCCGCGACCACGCTGTGCTGCCATTGCCAGTCGATATCCGCGTGGCGCGCTGTGAGCCAGGAAGCCGCCCACCAGGTGGCGGTGGCCGAACGACCGCGCAGGCGCCCCGCTTCGGCCAGCAGCGCGACTCCGCTGCAGTAGGCCCAGCACTGGGTGGATGGCGGCAAGCCGCGAATGGCACGAAGCAGGGACCGCTCGCCCTGCAGCACCGCGTCGATCTGTGTCACGGAATGGGCCCAGAAGCCGGGCACCACCACCACATCGCAAGCAGCGCTGGCCACACCCTGCGACGCCCGCATTCGCAGCTCGTGAGCCGTCACCACATCGCCCTCCTGCAGTCCCACCCACTGCACATCGAACCGGCGGGCTCCGGCGCGCAGGTTAGTGGCGGCCAACAGGTCCGCGGTGGCCAGAAGCCCCGATGCCACGCAGCCCGGGTACAGCAGCAGACCGACGCGCAAGCGCCGGGAGGGGGGTGTTGGCATGAAATGCTCGGAAGCTGGCAAAAGCAGCCATGGTAGCAAGGGCGGGAAAACAAGAGGATGAGCGCATGAACATCACACAACTGCGCAATGCCACCGTCCTGGTGGAGATCGGGCCCCACCGCCTTCTTGTCGATCCGATGCTGGCTGCCGCCGGTGCCTTGCCCAGCCTCAAGTGGTTCACCACGCAGCGACGCCGCAATCCACTGGTCGACCTGCCGCCTGGCAGCGACAGCGTGTTGGACCGGGCCACGCACGCCCTCATCACGCACTGCCAGCGGGGGCACTTCGACCACCTCGACAGCGCGGGGCGCCGCTGGCTGCGCCAGCGTGGCCTGCCGGTGTTGTGCATGCCTGACGACCTGGTGCACCTGCAGGGTCGGGGGTTGAATGCGGTGGCATTGCAGCAGGCGGGCAGCAGCACGGTGGACGGGCTGAGGATCACCCCGGTGCCGTGCCTGCATGGCGAGGGCTGGGTCGGCCGCTTCATGGCCCACGGCTACGGCTACTTCATCGAATTCCCGGGAGAGCCGACTTTGTACATCGCCGGCGACACCGTTCTCACCGACACGGTAAAGGACTGCGTCCTGCGTCGGCACCCCGATGTGTGCATCGTTCCCGCAGGCGGCGCGGCGTTCGACCTCGGGGGCGAGATCATCATGGACGGGGGCCAGGCGATGACCTTGGCGGCGCTTGGTCGCGGAGCCTTCGTCGCGAACCATCTTGAAGCCCTCGACCACTGTCCCACGACCCGGGCCCAGCTGCGCAGTGCCGCCATCGTACGAGGGTTGGGCGAGCGCTTTTTCGTTCCGGAGGATGGGGAGGTGCTCTCGTTCGCAGGAGTGCAAGCACCGTCTGCATCGGTGGCGCCGCCGCACGCGCGGCGGGCGACGCCTGGCGTGGATCTCGCGCTCGTCGATCCGACCGCTTGAAGCGACCTCGGTGGCGGCGTTGGGGTCCGCCCCGCGTCGGTGTCCTGCAGCTGGTTCGAGCGCTGCGCCGCGCGGCGGAGAATTCGCCGGCCCGGCGCGATGTGGTGCGTTCGAGGTGGTCGGCGGCAGGGCCGCGTCACGCCTCCCCGGGCCAGCGGCAGCCTCGCGATGGCGCGAAACAGGTGCCGATCGCTGCATCGCCGTGTCAGCGACCACCGCGCGCGAGGGCGGCCGGGTGAGCTGCCTTCGCCGCTGAACCAGCCCCCCATCGTGGTGTCTGGATCTCGTCCACATCGGTGCGTAGACTCCGCAGCGCTCGTCGAGCAGCACATTCCTTGAGGAGGGGAGATGCCCATCACCTACATCGATTCGGCCGCCGCTAGCAGCGGGGACGGGAGTGAACGCAGTCCCAAGAAATACTGGGATTCTTCCGTCGATGTGTCGGACGGCGCCGTGGTTCTGCTGAAACGAGGGGCGGTCATCGAGCTGGTCAACACCGTGCAGCCACCGGGCGCCATCACGGTGCGGGACTATGGTGATCCGGCCGCGGCCGCGCCAGTATTGCAATGGACCCCCGACCGAGGAATCGAATCGAAATGCACCGATTCCAGCAAGACGGTGAGCTTCGAGAACGTGCATTTCATTGGCAATGGCGTGGGAGCGCTGTTCCAGGCGGTTCATGGTGCCAGGCTTCGTGTGGTGAACTGTGTCGGCGAAAACGCCATGACCGGGGTTCGCTATGCGGCGTCCGATTCCGTGGTCGAGGGCAACATCCTTCGCAAGGTCACCACCGGCATCTATGTCGGTAGAAACGACTTGCCAAAACCCTCCCGCGGCTGGATATCCGGGAATCAGGTCTTCGCCACCGGTGATGCGGTGACCCTGCACGACGGCGTGGGGCTGGGTGTGGGCAATGTCATCTACGGCAATACCCTCATCGGCGGAGCTCCGACCAATAACGAAAACGCGGTCGATGTGCTGCGCGGCTGGCCGCAAACAGTGATTGCCTTCAACCACCTTGCATGCAACGGGCGTCAGGCGGCCATCGTCACCTCCGCCGGTAGCGACGGCTGCCTGATCTACGGCAACAAGATTGCGGGGGCGGGTACCGGCATGGCGCTGAACATCCGCTCAAGCAACAACTCGATCTACGGCAACATCGTCCATGAACGCCGCTCGTCGAACACGGCGACCTGTCTCTACATCGGCCCGGACAGTACCGGCAATGGCGTGGCCACCCGGAATGCAATCCTGAACAACACCTTCGTCGCAAGCGCCGATACGCAATGCCACGCGATCAAGGTGGCGGTCGGAACCAGCGGACATTTCTACAACAACATCGTGATCAACCGCTCCTCGTGCGCCAGCCTGGAGATTCCCGCCGGAGCCCTGGCGGCCTGGATGGTGGACCACAACGCCTGGTGGACGCCCTCCGGTGCGATGCCTTTCATCGCCGGCGGCCATCCGTGGTCGTTTGCGCAGTGGTACGAGAGCGGGAGGGACCGCAGTGGCACGGCCTCGGTGGATCCCTTGCTGGATGTGTTGATGCGACTGCCCGACCGCTCGCCGCTGGCAGCGGCCGGCTTCGACTGGGCTGACAAGCGACAGACTGACGCCTGGGGGCAAGCCTTTGGGCGGCCGCCTTCGATCGGCGCGGTGCAAGGGTAGGGGGATACGTCATGGAGATCCGACAGGAACGGGCCCCGGCGGCCGGGATGTCGAGGCATGCTGCCGAGGCCAGCTCCCTGCACCGACGGCAAGTGCTGGCGCTGCTCGCGGTGCTGCCGACCGGTGCGCTGCTGCCGGCTTGTGGCGGCGCAGATCGCGCCCCGGTGGCACCGGCCGAAGCCCACACCGGCCTCGACGTGCCAGCGGGCGGTGCCCCGGCCACGACGACAGGGCGTATCCATAGCGAGGCAAGTACGCCACGCTCAGTGCCGGGCGCGGCGGCGGCCGGCCTCCGGCCCGATTAGGGGCGGCAGGCACCGGATCTCCGGGGGCCCTCGTTGCCCCGCCCATGCGCTGGCTGCGTCTTGGCCGTGTTGGCGTCCTCGGGGTGTGGCGTTGGTGCGAGACACACTCGTTCCACTTCCTCTCCAGGCCCGATGGCGTCAATGCGGGCCGGGGCACCCCGCCATCCGGTGGGCAGCATCCGTCGAACCGGGCGAGCTGTTCGCCGATCGCCTGTGGCTTCTCGGGGCCATCAGGGGGGGGCCTCTGCTCCGGTCCAAGCTCAATTGCGCGGCACGCCGTACAGCAACGGGTTGCGCACCCGGATCTCCGAGGCGGATTGGCGGCTTGACAGTGTCGAGGGCGTGATCACCTTGTTGATGATCCACAGGACACCATTGCTCGCTGCACTGCCGGTGTCCATCAGCCTGCCAGCTCCATACCAGTGGCCATCGGCGTCGCTGCGGGTGCAGATGCTTTCTCCGCGCAGCGCTGACAAACTGCCCCTGCCGAGGTCGAGTTCACGCACACACGACGGAACGATGTGGTGGGCGAGCAAGGTGCTCGCCACTCGCATGTCGCGCATCGACTCGTGCAGGAAGTGAGGAGGCAGCGCGCCGAACGCTGCGTTGCTCGGCGCAAACACGGTGAAGGGGCCTCGGCCTCCCAGGGTCTCTGACAGTTGGGTGGTCTGGAGCAGTACGGCAAAGACGCGCAGCAGGGGGGTGCAACGTATCAGACTCAGCAAGTCGGTGCCTTTCTCGTCGGCACGGCCGATGGACAGGGACCGCAGCTCGGGCTGGATCGAAGGTGCGTCGTGCCGCATCTGTGCTTGCATAGGGTTTCCTCCCGGTGATCAATGAAGCTGAAAGCGCGCGATGCCATGCGGCTTTCAAGGTGTCCACGCACAGCGGCAGGGACGCTGGCCTCGCTTGCGCAAACGACAACTGCGCGTCGATGGGCGGCCAGGATCAGCTGTAGCGGCAACGCCAGCCATTGCGGGTTCGACCATCGAGAACCAGGCGAGCGGCCGGCAACTGGACACCGTGGCGACAGGCCGGCAGGAGAGGACGGGCGCCCGGCTGCGTGGAAGAAGCGATCCGGAACCCGACGACCCACGGTAACACCGGACGAGGGCATGGCACGACTAATTTTTTCGGCTGGCGTCGTCGCTGGATGCGGCGGGCGCAGCGCTCTCGCCGAAGCATCGACCAAGGCAATGGCCGCCTTGACGCGGCGCAAGCGGCGGCGCCCTTCGCAAAACGCCCGGGCGGCCACGCCACCCCTGCCGCACCCCCGCGGAGCCAACGTGCCTTTTAGATGCCCCATCCAAGTGGATGGTGCTAGGATGGGCGCCATGCCTCCTCGCACCGCCCACCAAGCGCCCGTCCCCAGGCCGCCCGACGAGAAGATCACGATCAACGTCGGGTGTGTAGACCTGGGGCAGATCGACCTGCTGGTGCAGGAGGGCTTTTATGCGAACCGGACCGACCTGATCCGCACGGCCATCCGCAACCAACTGGCCGCGCACGGCGACGTGGTGCGCCAGGTGGTCTTGCGCCGCACCCTGGTGCTCGGCATCCAGCACTACGCCGCGGACGATCTCCGCGCGGTGCAGGCCGCCGGGGAACGGTTGCAGATCCGTGTGCTGGGCCTTGCGTCCATTGCCGCCGATGTCACTCCCGAACTGGCGCTCGACACCATCGAGTCGCTGACCGTGCTGGGCTCGCTGCATGCGAGTCCCGCCGTCAAAGCCGCTCTCGCCAAGCGCATCTGTTGATGACTGCCTCATGGAGAGCACATGATGAATCCTGATTTCCAGCGCTTGATGAACGAGGCGACCCGCCTCACCCGATCCGGCGACCTGGCTGCCGCCAGCTCGGCCATTCGAGCCGCCCTTGGGCACGCCCTCCCTGGAACGGGTGCGGCATCTGGCGGAGGCCGGCCACCTGCCTCCGCGGACGCGGGCTGCCTGGTGATCGATGTCGAAGCCCGGGAGCGCCCGGACAGGGAGGCGCCGGCGGCGCCAGCACCGGTCCGCACGCCGGCGCGGCCGGGTGGCGAGTTCGTGGCCGGCAGCCATACAAGCGCTGGCGGCAGCCGCGAGTACAAGCTGTTCATTCCGCCGCAGGCTGGCGCGCGCCCGTTGCCGCTGGTGGTGATGCTGCATGGCTGCACCCAGGACCCGGATGATTTTGCCGCCGGCACCGGCATGAACGAGGCCGCGCTGGCCGAGGGATTTTTTGTGCTGTATCCCGCGCAGTGCGCGCGGGCGAACCCGCAGCGATGCTGGAACTGGTTCAAGCACAGCCACCAGCAACGCCATCGCGGCGAGCCTGCCTTGCTCGCAGAGCTGACGCGCGACATCATCGCCCGGCATCCCATCGATGCCCAGCGCGTGTATGTCGCCGGCCTGTCGGCCGGTGGCGCCATGGCGGCCATCCTCGGCAATACCTATCCTGACCTCTATGCCGCCGTGGGCGTGCATTCCGGCCTCGCCCCTGGCAGCGCGACGGACTTGCCATCAGCCCTGGCTGCGATGAAAAGTGGCCGGGGCGGCGATGGCGGGGCGGCCACCGGCATGCCGACCATCGTCTTTCACGGTGATGCGGACGCCACCGTGCATCCCGGCAACGCCGAGCAGATCGTTGCCGCCGTGGCCGGGCCCACAGCGGCGGTCGAGTGCCAGCAGGTGCAGGGCCATCACGCTCGCCGCTGCACGCGTCATCTGCACCGCGCCGCAGATGGCAGCGTGATCGCCGAACGCTGGGTCGTGCACGGCTCGCCGCATGCCTGGTCGGGCGGCAGCGCCAAAGGCTCCTACACGGACGGCCGGGGCCCGAATGCGACCGCGGAGATGATCCGCTTCTTCCTTGAACGGAAACACCGCGGCGCGAGTTGAGGCGCGGCGCCGCCGGCTTCCTGGATCGAAGGAGCCAGCGTGGCGGGCGCCGACGCCGGCCCCGCGCCTAGAATCGGATGCCTTGCGCCGGGACGATGCAAGCTCTGCAGGTCTCCGGCTCTCGAAGTGGGCTGCCCTGTTTGCAGAGGGAGGGAAGAATGCGGGATTTGGAGCGTACCGAGGCAAGCGCCACGCCTTTGGCGCCAGCGCGCCGTGCAGCGATGACGGCGGCGCTGGGTGATCCACACCTGGTCGATGCCGACCCGGACCGGTCGCAACCGATCGACATCTTCGTGTTCGAGCGCAATTTCATCGAGGAATGCGACGACGACGCGGACGACGATCCGGGATATGTGCTGGTGACCTCCGGTATGAGCGATCAGCTCATGACACTGCCTGATGAAGGGGCCGATGATGCTTCGCCCGCGGTGGAACTCGTCTGGTATGTGCGGGACTTGAACCCGGAGTACCTGGCCAATCTGCGCTGGCTGGCCAAGCTGCCGTTCATCGATGCAACGTGGTTCGCAATGGGCCATACCATCGCTATGCCGCGGCCGCCCTTGTCCTTCTGCGAGTTCAGCGCCTTCCTGTTGTTGCCGCCGATCATCCGCACCGACCGCGAACTGTTCGAAGACCTGGAGCAGCAGGGGCATCCCATCGAAACACTGACGGTCCATCTGCTGTCCGAACCCGAATACCGTCTGGTCAAGACGGAGGACGGCCTGGACGAGTTCCTCGATCTGCTTGACGAGCACGACTACCCGCTGATCTTCGACCCCGCCAGGGCGTCGATCGTCGAGCCATGAGCGGCCGGCAGCGGGCGCCGGGCTGAGCCGGCCCCGCGGCACCGCGCGCGGTGCATACGCCGGGAACACGGCACCGCGGGAGCCGCTTCGCCGCCAGGGCGCCGATGCCGCGGCCGGCCTCTATGCGCCCGAGGCGGCCGCCAGGCGCTTCATCCATTCGAGCAGTGCAGCAGGGAGCAAGTCTGCGCGAGGCAGCAAGGCATATTGGTGCCAGCCGAAAATGCCTGGGATGTAGCTGGCCGCCTGGCGGTCCACGGTGAGGCAGAACGGGTGCACGCCCTGGAGCTTGGCTTCGGTGACGGCCTGTCGCATGTCCTCGACACCATACCGGCCCTCGTACTCGTCGATATCGTTCGGCTTGCCGTCGGACAGCAGGAGCAGCAAGCGGTGCCGGGACGGCTCGCTCATCAAGGTCGCGGTGGCATGCCGGATGGCGGCGCCTGCGCGGGTGTAGTGCTCGGGCTCGAGTGACGCGATGCGCCGGGCAACCTGCTCGCTGTAGGGTTCGGTGAAGGCCTTCAGTGTCCGGACGACCACGCCCTTCGGACCTTCGCCCGAGAACGCCTGCAGCGCAAAGGGCTCCCCCATGCTCTGCAGTGCAATCGACACCAGGAGCAGTGCCTCGCGCTCGATATCGACGATGCGTTTGCGGGCCGAAATCCAGCCATCGGTCGAGCCGCTGATGTCCGTCAGGATGAGGATGGACATGTCACGCCCGACCTGCCGATAGGTCTGGTACAGCGCCTGGGGCATGGGGTGCCCGGCCCGGAAATCGGAGTATCCGTCGATGTAGGCCTCCAGGTCGATGTCGTCTCCTTCGAGCTGCTTGCGAAGGCGAGCACGCTGCGCCTTCAGCATTTCGAAGCGGCGCCGCACGAGGTTGAGCATCGACCGGTACTCGTCGAGTGTCTGCTCGACCCAGTGCATGGGGCCTTCCGGGGTGTCCCGCAGGTGGATCGCCACGTGGTTCTCGACATAGCACTGGGTTCGGACATCCCACTCCGGATAGCGCAGGCCAGCTTCTCCGGGGAGTGGCGGCGAACCGGTGCGCTTGGCCCGGGCGTCCGGCGGGTCCTCGGACAGCAGGATCTCCTTGGCTTTGCCGGGCGTGGAGACAAGTCGGGCCTCGGGCAGCTCCGATAGCGAGTCGGCCAGCTCTTGCGCGGCGGTCGACTCGTCTCGATCGGTGGGCCGTTGCAGGCCGAGCGGGTCTTCCGCCTGCTCGTGCGGCTGAGCGGTCTGCACCATCCACGCGCCCGGCTTCTGGTCGTCTTCGTCCTCGGGGGCTTCCCGCACCTCCGGGCGGCGGCCGAGGCGGGCGCTGCGCGGGTTGACATCGTCGTCCAGCGGGCGCTCGGCTTCGTCCCGCGAGGCCGTCGCCAGGCGTGGCGCCCCCCGGAACTCGCCGGTCCACAGGTCGCGGAGCAACCACCGGCCCTCGCCGGCACGCGGCAGGTCGGCGGCAGCACGACGGGCCTGCTCGAGCGACCTTTCCACCGACGCCGGGGGCAGCGAAATCAGCGGCGCATCGAGCAAGTCGCGAAGCCGCTGCTCCAGCGGCCGGCGGTACAGGGGAAAGGCATGCAGCGGGGGCCGCAAGCGCAGCGACCGGTGCCGCAAGCGCTGCAGGGCCGGCAGGAGGCCGGGGAGCCGCTGCACCAGGGCTGCGTCGGCAGCGCTTGCCTCATGAAGCACAAAGAACGCTTGTTCCGCCGGATGCGCGAGTTGCTGCCACACGGCCGCGCTGCCGCGTACGGCCCGGATTGCTTGCTGCAGAACGGCCAACCGGTACTGCTCGAGCGCGGTCAACTCGTCGTTGTCGAGCAGCACGGCCGGCAGCCAGATCGAGCGGCCGTCGGTGCAGGGGACCGCCTGTTCGACCCGTGGTCCCTCGCTGCGCCGGAACAGCTTCGTCAGGAAGGTCGCGGGCGCGGGTGGCTCTGCCACCCGCAAGGGGAAGCTGCTGCCGAACGCGGCGGTGACCAGCAGGTCCAGACGCTGGGCGACGTCACGCAGCGCAGTGCAGCCGGGGCCGGGTGCCTGCTTGCGGTGCTTGCGCCAAAGGTCGCGCGCGAAGATGGTCGCATGCCGCGCGACGTCCTGGATGACTTCCTCGGCTTCTGCCACGGCCTACACGAAAGTCGCATCCACCAGGTCCCGCATGGCCGACGCCAGCATGGGGTCGTCGGACAATGGCGACACGATGGCGGAGCAGCAGGCGTCCCGGACGTCAATGCCGCTTGCGATGAGGCGCCCGGCCGCAATCAGCAAGCGCGTGCTCGGCACCTCCGCCAGACCACGGTCCTGCAGGCCGCGCAGCCGGTGTCCCAGCGACACGAGGGCGTGTGCGTTGGCGTTGCTCACACCGCTTTCACGCTCGATGATCTGCGCTTCCCGCTCTGGCGGGGGGAAGCTGAAGTCGAAGGCCACGAAGCGCTGGCGCGTGCTCGGCTTGAGGTCCTTCAGCATGCGCTGGTAGCCGGGGTTGTACGAAACCACCAACTGGAAGCCGGGCGCTGCCTCGATCTGCTCGCCGGTCTTGTCGATGGGCAGCACCCTTCGGTGGTCGGTGAGCGGATGCAGCACCACCACCGTGTCCTGCCGTGCCTCGACGACCTCGTCCAGGTAGCAGATGGCGCCCGCCCGCACGGCGCGGGTGAGGGGCCCATCCTGCCATTGCGTGCCGTCATGCCGGACCAGGAAACGGCCGATCAGGTCGCTGGCCGTCAGATCGTCATGGCAGGAGATGGTGATGAGCGGGCGGCGCAGCCGCCAGGCCATGTGTTCGACGAACCGCGTCTTGCCGCAGCCGGTCGGCCCCTTGAGCATGACGGCGAGCCCGCGCGCGTGGCATTGCTCGAAGATGTCGACCTCTTTGGCATAGGGCACGTAGTACGGCTCATCGGTCGCCAGTGGCAGCAGCTCATTGTCCATCTGCTCAGGCACCCACTGGTTTCACCCGTGCTGTGCGGATCTCGTGGTCGACCTCGTCGTTGACGACGTCGAACCGCGGCGCATGGCGGAAGAAGTCGATGATGTAGAGGGCAACGCCGAGTGCGAACAAGGAGGCGGTGGCCACGAGCATGAGGAAGTGCACCTGGATCTTCAGTTGGGCATCGAGATAGCCGAGTCCCATGATGCGCTCCAGGTACACCTGGCCAATGCCGGCGGTGGCGAACGACAGGGTCATGCCGAACATGCCGGCCAGCTGTAGCCAGAACGCCCAGTAGCCCATCTGCGTGCCTTCTTCCTTGCGCCCGGGTGCCATCTGGGGCAGGGCGTAGGCAATCATGGCCATCACGATCATCGCGTAGGCGCCATAGAAGGCGGCATGGCCGTGCATTGCGGTGATGAGCGTCCCGTGCGTCCATTTGTTGACGCTCGGCCAAGTGTGGGCCAGCCCGAGCAGGCCGGCACCGAAGAGCGTGTACACCGCGCTGCCTACCGTCCAGTGCAGGGCCAGGGTGTTCGGGTGCGCCATCCCCGAGCGCCGCATGGCGGAGTAGGCGTACATGGCCATGCCAACCAGCGCCACCGGCTCCAGCGCGCTGAAGATGCCGCCGATGGGCAGCCAGTAGCTCGGCACGCCAACCCAGTAGTAGTGGTGTGCCGTGCCCAGGATGCCGGCGATGAAGACCAGGCCAACGATGACGTACAGCCATTTCTCCATCACCTCCCGGTCGGCTCCCGACAGGCGAATGAGCAGGTAGGCCAGGAAGCCGCCCTGGATCATCTCCCAGACACCTTCGACCCACAGGTGGATGGTCCACCAGCGGTAGAAGATGGAAACCACATAGTTCTCATAGTGCAGCAACGCCGGCAGGTACAGCACCGCGGCCCCCGCCACGCCCAGCAGCAGCACGCCTTCGGTGGTCGTGAAGCGACCGGATTTCCTGATGGTCATGCCGATGTTGTAGAGGAACATGAGCATCACCACCACGATCGCGATCTTGTGGGGCAGCGGCTGCTCCAGCAGCTTGTTGCCGGTGCCATAGCGGAACAGGTAGCCGATGACGGCGCTGACGCCCATGACCATCCAGATCGCGAGCTGGATGTAGGCCAGCTTCACGCTGTGCAGCTCGGTGCGCGATTCGTCCGGCACCATCCAGAAAGTGGCGCCCATGAAGCCGGTCAGCACCCAGACGATCAGCAGGTTGGTATGGATGACCTTCGTGACGTCGAAGGGCAGGATGTAGAGCAGCGGGTCCGGCCCCAGGTACTTGGCGGCCGAGAGCAGGCCGAAGACGATCTGCAGGCCGAACAGGACCATCGCCACCGCAAAGTACCAGTAGGCGACTGATTGAGACTTGTAGCGCATGGAGTACCCCGCTTATTTGAGCGACGAGAGATAGGCGACGAGTTGGTCGACCTGCTCCGGTTTCAGGCTCTGGCTGTAGGTGTTGGGCATGAAGGACGTGCCGCTGGCCGAGTACATCGGGCCGGCCACGACATGGGCGCTTGGCTCGAGGATCGATTCCCTGATGTAGCCAGCAGCATCCTTCGCCTTGCCCTTGTACTCGGGGGAGCCGACCAGCTGGGCCGCCCGGGCGCCAAGGCCATGCAGGCTCGGCCCCGCCATGTTGGCGTTGGGCGCCACGGAGTGACAGGCGTTACAGGCGGGCGTCGCCGAGCGGAACAGCCGCTCGCCGAGGGCGATGGGATTCTCGTCTCCCGTCAACGGGCGTGCGCCGGGTGGCGTGGCGGTGCCACCGGCAGCCGGTGCGGACGCCGCCTCGGAAGGGGCGGCCGCCATGTCGGTGCCCGGAATGGTCGCACCCGTCACCAGGATGGGCCGGGGCGGCCAGCCCTGGTTGTCCACCTTGCTGACCCAATCCAGGAAGGCAATGAGATCCTTGATCTCCTGCTGGGCCAGGTCCTGCTTCGGCATCAGCCGGCGATGCCGTTGCTCATCGTAGAACTGCGAGGGGTCCTTCATGTAGGCGGTGAGGTAGGCCTCTCCGCGCAATTGGGTGATCTTCGTCAGATCGGGGGCGTAGTACGCGCCTTCACCGAACAGGGTGTGGCAGTTCACGCAGTTGTACTTGTGCCAGACATCCATGCCGCTCTTGACGGCGGGCGTGATGTTCTCGGCATTGGTCAGCTTGGGAAACTGCCGGTGGCTGTCGAGGGTCAGGCCGAGGAACACGACGGCTGCCACCAGCGTGGAGCCGATGGCGAAGAGGCGAGTCTGCTTCTTGTTCATGTGGCGCCTTTCTCAAACACCGATGCCGGACCAATGCGTCATCGAGATGTAGGCGACATACAGGACCGCCGATGCCATGAGCAGCACGACGGCGTAACTCACCAGTTTGAGTGGGCCATGCATGGACACTTCCTTCGTGGGTTCAGTGCGCGGAGCCGCTCCCCGTGAACGGCCGTGCGGGTCATCTACAGCAACTCATGCTCCAAATATGAGCTGGTGGAGGTGTATTTGCCATGCTTCTTCTAAGCGGGCTTGTCTCCATGCTCATGGGATGAATTGAAGTATGCGGGATGGATGTAGAACGGGATCACCCTTCTGCATTCGATTTGTCATGCCGCAATTTCTCAAGCCGAATTGCTTGATCAACGCTGCTGTCGCAGACAGAGATTTCCCTCGCTATTGGCCATGGCATGTGCCGCCCGTCGCGGCACCCATCAAGAAGCAGCGCGGTTGATCCATCCTTTCGCCGCGGTATTGGCCTCCCGCGTCGGGCCGCTCTCATTCAAACCGATGACGCGGCAGCCGGGCTCGACCAGCAGAGGAACTGCCTCGTCTGCCGTATCGTGGACAAGAGACCACACCGTCCGATGGGCCCACCAGGAAAGGCTGATGCGAGTGAGGCAACCCAGCACTCGCTGTGTTGGTCGCCGTGCTCGGCTGCGCTGTGTCCGACGCCTGCACTGGTGTCGATGCTCCTCACGGCATCAGGAAGATGTGCCGCAACCCGCCTCCAGCGGAGCTCACGAACGAGCGCTACACCAGTCCCTCTGCGGCGGGCAGCGCCCTCGGCATGGACGTGACATTGCGGCTGCTGTTGTCTGAGCCGGTGAACGAGGCCCGCCTCGAGACCACTCGCAAGATCATCGACTTGGGCGCCAGGTGTGAGCTTCAATGCATGGACCTTCGGGCATGTGGTGCCTGGCTCGTGGCCAGGGCGGAGGCCCGCCATCCACCGGCGTTGCAGGCGCGGCTGCTTCCCGCGAGCCCGCCGTCCAGGCCGCGAGGCGGGGGGGGCTCCAGCAGCTGTCCGCGCGCACTGCGCCCCCCTGTCCGTCGATGAGAGGGCTGCCGGACCGCTGCCGCGCCGCGGTCGCGGCAGCGGCCTTGGGGCCCCGGACGAGCCGCCCGTCACAGCCGTGCCGGACAGAGCCGCGCACGGCAGCGGCAATGGCCTCGGACGTCACTGCGCCGGCTGCGGCCGGGCCGCCGCACCGGTCAGTACGGGCTGGCGGTCGGCCGCACGATGATCTCGCTGGTATCCACGTCCTCCGGCTGCTCGATGGCGAAGGCGATCGCGCGGGCCACCGCGTCGGGCGCAATCGCGATGCGACGAAAGTCCTGCATCAACTCACGTGCGCCGGGGTCGGAGATCGAGTCGGCAAGTTCCGACTCGGTCACGCCGGGCGATATCACCGTGACGCGGATGTCGCCCCCCACTTCCTGCCTGAGGCCCTCCGAGATCGCTCGCACCGCGAACTTGGTGGCGCAATACACCGCCGCGGTGGGGGACACGGCATGACCGCCGATGGAGGAGACGTTGACGAACTGGCCGCTCTTCTGCGCCCGCATCACCGGCAGTCCGGCCGCAATGCCGTGCAGCACACCGCGGATGTTGACGTCGATCATGCGGTTCCACTCGTCAATCTTGCCTTCCTCCAGGCGAGAGAGCGGCATCACCCCGGCGTTGTTGACCACCACGTCGACGCGGCCGAAGCTCTCGCGGGCAAAGCTGACGATGGCCTCCACCTCCTGCAGACGGGTCACGTCCAGCGTGCGGTGGCAGGCCGAGCCGCCTTCACTGCGGATGGCGTCGGCCAGCGCTGCCAGTCGCTCCTGGCGCCGTGCGCCGAGCACCACCTTCGCTCCGCGCCGGGCCAGCAGGCGGGCCGTGGCCTCGCCAATGCCGCTGCTCGCGCCCGTGATGACCACCACCTTGCCGTCGATGCCTGACATGTTCGCTTCCTTTCGTGTGAGTGCCTGAGCACAGGGGTACAAGATGAAAGCGAGTCTAGGAAGCAGCGCTGCCCGGGGGGTAGCCCAGACGCCGCCACTTCTTGCACAATCCTCCAGCAACGCAGGGCCCCGGTTGGGACCGCGGCCGTCTCCAGGCAAGCTCTACCGCCATGACTTCCTCATCCCTTTCCCGGCCGCCGGCCGACGTGGCGCCCCCGGACCTCTCGGTGCCCCTCACGCGGCTGGCCAGCTTGATCCAGCGTGCCACGTCCGGTGACGGGGTGTTCAGCACCGCCATCGGACGGCTGGCGCTGATCCGCGCGTCGCAGCCGAACCAGCCGCTGCATGCGGTGCAGCAACCGGCGCTGTGCGTGGTTGCGGGCGGTGCCAAACGGGTGATGTTGCAGGATGAGGCCTACCTGTACGACCGCTCCCGTTACCTGGTGGCCTCGGTCGAGCTGCCGGTCTCGGGCCAGGTGGTGCAGGCCACGCCGGATGCGCCTTATCTTTGCGTCCGGCTCGATCTGGATCCCGGCGAGATCGCCGGGCTGCTGCTGCAGGCGCGGCTGCCTGCCCCGCCGGTTCCGACCGGTCGTGGCCTCTGGTTGAGCCGCACCTCGGCGCCGCTGCTCGATGCGGTGCTGCGCCTGGTGGCGCTGCTGGACAGTCCCGAAGACATCGAGACGCTGGCGCCGCTGGCCATGCGCGAGATCGTCTACCGGCTGCTGAAAAGTCCCGAAGGCCCGCTGCTCGCTCATCTCGCCCGGGCGGACGGCCCTGGGCAGCGCGTCCGCAAGGCGATTGCTTGGATCCGGGCGCACCTGGACCAACCCTTGCGCATCGAGGCGCTGGCCCGGGAGGCGCACATGAGCCCGTCGTCGCTGCACCAGCACTTCAAGGCGTTGACGTCGATGAGCCCGCTGCAGTACCAGAAGCAGCTGCGCCTGCAGGAAGCACGGCGCCTGTTGCTCAGCGAGGTGGCTGATGCGGCGACCGCCGGCCACCGCGTGGGCTACAGCAGCCCGTCGCAGTTCAGCCGCGAGTACCGGCGCCGCTTCGGCGCGCCGCCAGCGCGCGACATCGAGCGCCTGCGAGCCGGCGAGGCGCCGGTGCCGCTGTGAACAGCGCCTTGGCGCTGCCGCCACGATGAACGGCGCCGCTGGCTTGCGCAGCGCCCGCGGCACAGGGCGCAGGCAGGGAAAGCAGCCACGAGGCAAGGGCCACCTTGCTCCACGCCGGCCTGCCGGTGCAGCGACCGCCTTCAGCCAAGACGCATCGACAGCTCCACGTCTTCGCCGAACGGCGTGGACAGGTAGCCCCCTGAGGGGGAGCGCACCCGTGCCAGGTAGTCCGGGCTGTGGTCCGCGTTGTCGGCGACGATGAGGGCACCGGGCCGCAGCCGGCTTTCCAGCAGGCCGAGGATGTCGGGATAGAGCGCCTTGGCACCGTCGAGCAGGACCAGGTCGATGCTGTCGGGCAGGTCGACGGCCAGCGTCTGCAGTGCGTCTCCCTCACGGATCTCCACCAGATCGATCAGCCCCCCGGCTGCCAGGTGATCGCGCGCGCGGGCCACCTTGGACGGCTCGAATTCGCTGGTGATGAGTTGGCCACCTCCGTTGTCCCGCAGGGCCGCGGCCAGGTACAGGGTAGAGATGCCGAAGGAGGTGCCGAACTCGACGATGGTGCGCGCGTGGCTGCTTCGCGCCAGCATGTAGAGGAGGGTGCCGGTCTCGCGCGAAACGGGCAGCGGGAAATCCTTCAGGCGCCCGTAGAAGTCGCGGTAGTCGGTCTTGCTGCGCATCAGGCGCGCATGGTCGGCCTCGGTCAGTCCGGCGAGCGCGGGGCTGTTCGCCGGCGATGTCGCGGCGGCTTCGTTGAACAGGCGGTCCAGCAGGGCCGCCAGCGGTGCGGTGGTCAGGGTCGTCATGGCAGGGTCTTCCTGAAGAGAGTGGGTGAAGGGAGTCGTCATAATATGAAGGAACCTTCATGTTTCCTATTCGCATTGCCCGTCACACCCATGGCCGAACGCCGAAGCACACCCATCGCCTCACGGAGACAGCCGAAGCAGGTGCGCTCGGCCGGGCTGGTCGCCGCGATTCTCGAAGCTGCCATTCAGGTTTTGGCAAAGGAAGGCGCGCAGCGCTTCACCACCACGCGGGTGGCCGAACGGGCCGGCGTCAGTGTCGGCTCGGTGTATCAGTACTTCCCGAACAAGGCATCGATCCTCTTTCGCCTGCAGAGCGATGAGTGGCGGCGAACGACCGAGATGCTGTGTGCGATCCTGGAGGACCGGCGTCGACCGCCGCTTGAGCGCTTGCGGCTGCTGGTCCACGCCTTCATCCGCTCGGAATGCGATGAAGCCGAGATCCGCACCGCGCTCAATGACGCCGCTCCGCTCTACCGGGATGCACCCGAGGCGCACGAGGCCAGGGCAGCAGCCGATCACACCGTGCAGGCCTTCATGCGGGAGGTGCTGCCCCGGGTCTCGGACGAAACGCGTGCCGTGGCCGGCGACCTCATCACCACCACACTTGGCGCGGTGGGCAAGGATTTCTCCGAAAGCTCCCGCACGGAGGAAGAGATCCAAGCCTATGCCGAAGCGATGGCCGACATGTTCTGCGCCTACCTTCGCAGCCTGCGAGCGGCGAAGCGAGCGTAGCGATGCGCATGCTGCCCGGTCGGCTGGCAAGCCATGGAAGGGCGCGCCGGCCACCGGCTCACGGCAGCGCCCGGACGAGTCATGGCCCGGGCCGGCCACCGGCCGCACGGCGCTGGCCTGTGCATGACGCCAGCGCCCGGCTCCGTGCCGGCACCTGCCGTCCCGGTCGGATGCGGGGTGCTTGACGTTCCGCAAGAAGGCGAGGGTGGGGCACTCCCACAATCAGTCATTGCTTGCCCACCCCTTGCCATCCCTTGTCGTCGGAGCCCCCTTGGATGCCCGTGCCTTCGATGTGCCCCGCTACCTGTCGGTGCTGCCCCTGTTCAATGACCTGAGCCCGGCCGAGCTGGAGCGTGTGGCGGGCGGCTGCCACTTGCGCCGCCTGGCGCGCGGTGAGACCCTTTTCCGGGTGGGACAGCCTTGCGAGGAGTTCCATGTCACTGTCACCGGGCAGGTCAAGCTCTTCGCCATCTCGCCCGCCGGGCAGGAGAAGGTCATCGAGCTGGCCGGACCGGGCCACAGCTTTGCCGAAGCGCTGATGTTCGCCGGCAAGGCCTACATCATCAACGCCCAGGCGCTCTCCGACACGCTGCTGCTGACCGTGAAGAAGCACGCGGTCGTCGACGAGATCGAGCGCGACCCACGCTTTGCCATGCGCATGCTGGCCGGCATCTCGCGCCGGCTGCATGGCCTGGTGCACGACGTGGAGGCCTATGCATTGCACAGCGGGCTGCAGCGCGTGATCGGCTACCTGCTGCGCGACCAGGTGGCCGAGGACTGTGTGAGCGGCGAAGTCATCACCGTGTCGCTGCCGGTCAGCAAGGCCACCATCGCCTCCCGCCTGTCGCTCACGCCCGAGTACTTCTCTCGGGTGCTGCATGAGCTGGAAGCGGCCGGCCTGGTCCACATCGACAAGCGCGACGTGCACATCCTCGATGCACGCCGGCTGGCTGCCTATCCGGGGCGATGAGCATGCCGACATGGCACCGCCCTGGGCTTGAACTGCTTCAAGGCGGCGCTGCGCCGGCGATCGTGCAATGCAGTATCCGGCGCCGTGCCGCATCGATCGAAAGCCTGCCATGACCCTGCTCACCGAGCCCTTGCATTTCACCCCCGGCGCAGCGCCAGCGGCCCGGCGGCCCGCACGCGTCACGCTCGTGGGCGCTGGGCCGGGCGATCCGGAGTTGCTCACCGTGAAGGCCGCCAAGGCGCTGCAGGCCGCGCAGCTGGTGCTCTATGACCACCTGGTGTCGAGGGAAGTGCTGCAGCTGGTGCGCCCGGACGCCGACCTGGTCTACGTGGGCAAGGAAAGCGGCCACCACACGCTGCCGCAGGAGGACATCGCCGCGCTGATGGTGCGGCTGGCGCAAAGTGGCCGCAGCGTGCTGCGCCTGAAGGGGGGCGATCCCTACATCTTCGGCCGCGGTGGCGAGGAGGCGCAGGCCCTGGCAGCCGCGGGCGTCCCCTTCGAGGTGATTCCCGGCATCAGCGCGGCACAGGGAGCGGCGGCGGCCGCCGGCATTCCGCTCACGCATCGGGACCATGCCGAATCGCTGGTGTTGACCACCGGCCACCTGCGCGGCGAGGGCGCACAGCGCAGCGCGGACCTCGACTGGGCGACACTGGCACGCGCCCGGCAGACCGTGGTGATCTACATGGGCGTGAGCACGCTGCCGACCATCAGCGAGCAGCTGCAGGCGCATGGCCTGGCGGCCGACACGCCGGCGGCCCTGGTCGAGCGTGCCACGCTGCCCGAGCAGCGGACCGTGGTGGGCACGCTCGCGACCTTGCCGGCCCTGGCGCGCGAGCACGAGGTGCGCTCGCCGGCGCTGATCGTGATCGGCACGGTGGTGGCGCTGCGGCAGGTGCTCAGCCCCAGCGCAGCGGAGCCGCTCAGCGTCACTTGAGGCAGCGGCCCCGCGCGGGCTGCACGGCGCCAGGCGCATCAGCTTCCGGTCAGCAGGCGATGGCGATACTGCGGGCACCTTGCCGCGGTGCAGCCGCGGCGCTTCCAAGGAGACACCATCGTGACCTGGCCCCTGACCCGTTGGCTGCCGCTGGCCGCAGCCTTGCTGAGCGTGGCGTCGTGCGGCGGCTCCGCAGGGGTGGATGCGCCTGAGGCCGCCAGTGGCGTGGCCGGCGCGCCAGCCCCCGGCTGCCGTGCCGACGGTGCCTGCCGCATCGTGGCGCTGCCCGCCCCTGCCTCTGCGCAGAATGCCTGCTTCAGCCCGGATGGCCGCCGCCTCGTGTTCACCCGCTGGCACCGCGGCTACAACCAGGCCCCCGCGAGCCTGTGGACGGTGCCCGTCACCGGCGGCACACCCGCCCGGGTGATCGATGACGGCGCCAGCAACGTGAACCTGCCCGGCGCCTGCTGGAGCCGGGCCGGCCGCATCGCCTATGCCAGCGACGCAGTGGGCGACAGCGACGAAATCTGGACCATCGCCGCCGACGGCAGCCGGCCGCAGCGCCTCACGCATCACAGCGGCGCTCCCTACATCGAGCCGAGTTTCTCGCCGGACGGGTCGCAGCTGGTGTTCGAGGCGTCCGTGAGCGAGACTGCCGCCGAGCTGTGGAAGGTGCAGGCCAACGGCGGCGGGCTGACGCGCATCACCCGGGGTTTCGCCGACCGCGAGCCGAACTGGTCACCGGCCGGTGACCGCATCGTGTTCCAGCGCTTGGGCGACGACTGGGCGCTGTACACGATGAAGCCCGACGGCAGCGAGGTGCAGCGCGTGACGCCGCCCGGCTGGTCCTGCACCGATGCTTCCTACTCCCCGGACGGCAAGCAGCTGGTGTTCTCGGCCACCCCGCCGGGCGAGGAGGGCGCCCAGATCGCGGTGGTCGCGGCCAGTGGCGGTACGCCCCGGCTGGTCACCCGCTCGTCCGGCTACAACGGTGCGCCAAGCTGGTCGCCCGACGGGCGGCGCATTGCCTTCGAGGCCTCGGACGACCCGGACGCCACGCGGCCCACCGCGTTGTGGATCATCGACGCGCCGTGAGGCGCGCCGACGGGGAGCGGCCCGGCGGGCGGCCAGGCAGCGCCAGCCCGCGGGCCGGTGCTGCCTTCGGGCGCCGGCTGGCGATGACGGGGGCACGCGTGCAAGGTGGCCGAGGGCTGCGTCTGACCTCAGTGCGAGGTGCCCTCCGAGCGCGAGATCTTGTTCCAGACGTTGTACTTCCCCACGGGCTTGCTCATTGGCAGGCGCTTGACTTCCTTCAAGGTGCGCGCGTCGTAGACGATCAGCGCGCCGTCGTCCTCCCACAGGCTGGCCAGCGCATGGCGGCCGTCTCGGGTGAACTCGATGTGGGCCAGGGTGCGGCCCGGCTCGCGGATCTGTGCAACCGGCTCCAGCGTGGCCTTGTCGATGACAGTCAGCGTGTCCCTGGCCGTCGGGCTCATCATGGAGTCCACCCAGGCGTAGCGCGATTGCTCATGGCTGCGCATGAAGAAGCCGGGGCCAGGGGTGGCGATGCTCTTCACCGGTTGCCAGGTGCGCATGTCGATGACCTGCACCACGCCGTCCTTCAGGTTGGGCGAGGCGAGCACCGTGCGGCCTCGCCATGCGAAGGTGATGCCGGAGCCCAGGTGCGGCATGCCGGCCAGCGGCAGGCGGGCGATGCGGCGCCGCACGTCCAGGTTGACCACTTGCGCGCTGGGGCTGCCGTCACCCTTGGGCCGCGTGGCGCCCAGCACATGGCGGTAGCTCTGGTCGAAGAAGAAGTCGTCGAGCGGCTCGTCCAGTGGTGTGCGCCGCACGCCGAGGTGGCCGGGCTTGGCGATGGCTTCGCCCATCTTGTAGTCGTGCACCAGGCCGTCATGGATGGGTTCGGCGGCGGGGTCATAGGAGATCTCCCACAGCTCGGGGATGTCCTTCATCGCCACGACGAAGCTGCGGCGGGGCTGCGCGTCGTAGACCGCCGAGACGCGCGAGCTGGTCTTGCCGTCCAGCGTGGCGGCGGGGTAGATGCGCTGCAGGTTCAGGTCCGCGTCGAACAGCGCCAGGGTGTGCGGCAGGTAGTTGGCCGCCATCACCCAGCGGCCGTCGCCCGAGACGGCGATGTTGCGCATGTTGAGGCCGGCTCGCACCTCCGCCACCACAGCCAGGTTCCACAGGTCGTACTTGGTGATCCAGCCGTCCCGCGAGCCGAAGTAGACATGGCGGCCCTCGGGCGAGAACTTCGGCCCGCCATGCAGCGCGAAGCGGGACGCGAAGCGGTGAATGACCTCGAAACGGTCGCCATCGACCAGCGACACATGATGGTCGCCGCCCTCGACCACCACGAAGAGGTTCATCGGGTCGGCCTTCCAGGCCGGGCGGCCGGGCAGCTTGCCGGCATCGGCCCGGGCGGTGCGCGAGGTGCGGATGTCGGCCTCGCCCCATTGCGGCGTAGGCGTCACCGGGGTGTAGATCCACTGCACCAGGGCGGCCGCTTCCTCGGCGGACAGCTGGTCCTGGAAGCCGGGCATCTGTGTGGCGGCCCGACCCTGCGTCACGACAGCCAGCGCTTCGGCGGGGCGCAGCCGCTGCAAGCTCTCGGGCAGCAGGGCCGGACCCATGCCGCCCAGTCGCTGCTCGCCATGGCAGGCGATGCAGTGCTGGCGGTACAGCTCCGGTGCCGAGGGGCCGGCGCGGGCCATGTCGGCCATCATCGCCAACCAGGCTGCGAGCAATGCGAACTTCAGGCAAAGGCAGAGTCGGTGCATGGCGGACCTCAATGGGCTTGGTAGGCGAAGGGCGTGGACAGCACCCGCGCTGCCGCCGGGCCGCAACCGCTACGGCCGATCTCGTCGTCGTCCAGGTAGCAGCCCGGGTCTTCGGCCCATGGATCGCCGGTGACCTGCTGCGCCCGCACGCGGGTGTTGCCGCCGCACAGCTCGAAGTACCGGCAGCCGGCGCAGCGGCCGCCCACCGGCCGGGGCTTGGCCTTCAGGCCCTGCATCAGCGGATCGCGGGTGTCCAGCCAGATCTCGGAGAACGGTCGCTCCCGCACACTGCCCAGCGGGTGGTGCCACCACATGGTGTCCGGATGCACGATGCCGAGGTTGTCGATGTTCGCCACATTCACGCCCGAGGCGTTGCCGCCCCGCGCCACCAGCCGCTCGCGCAGCGGCGTGGCCCAGCGTGGCAGGCGCTGCTGCACCCATTGCAGCAGGTAGGCACCGTCGGCATCGTTGTTGCCGGTGACGAAGTCCTGCCCGCTGCCGGAAAGCGCGGCGTCCCAGGCGGTCTGGTACAGCAGGTCGAGCGCGGCGCGGGTGGCCGCGAACTGCGCATCGCGGGCGCGATGGATGTTGCCGCGACCCGCATAGTTCAGGTGCGAGAAGTAGAACTTGTCCACCGCTTCGTCCTGCATCAGCTGCAGCAGCGGCGCCAGGTCGTGCGCGTTCATCGCCGTCATGGTGTAGCGCAGGCCCACCTTGACGCCGCGCGCGTGCAGCAGGCGCAGGGCGGCCAGGCTGCGGTCGAAGGCACCGTCGAGCCGGCGGAAGCGGTCGTGCGTGGCACCGATGCCGTCCAGGCTGATGCCCACATAGTCGAAGCCCTGCGCGGCGATGCGGTCGGCCATCGCGGCGTCGATCAGCGTGCCGTTGGTGGACAGGCCGACGTAGAAGCGCATGGCCTTCGCCCGTGCGGCGATCTCGAACAGGTCCGGCCGCAGCAGCGGTTCGCCGCCGGAGAGGATGAGCACCGGCACCCGGAAGGCCTTGAGGTCGTCCATCACGGTGAACACTTCCTGCGTGCTCAGCTCGCCGGCGTATTCATGGTCGGCCGAGATTGAATAGCAGTGCTTGCAAGTGAGGTTGCAGCGGCGGATGAGGTTCCAGATGACCACCGGGCCGGCCGCGGGGTGGCCCTCGCTGCGCCGGGCGGTGGTGGGGTAGTGCCCGTCGGCTTCGGCCTGCGCCAGCTCGCGCATGTACTGGGAAACGCGGAACATGTTCAGTTCTCCTTGAGCCGCAGCCCGGCCTTCTTGAGGATGGCGCTGCTGTAGAGGATGTCGTTGGCTGCGCAGGCGGCGCCGAGCAGCGTGCGGATGGCTTCGGCCTGCCGCTCCACTTCCTCGCGGCTGCGGCCATGCACCATGGCGAACAGGTTGTAGGGCCACAGCGGCCGCTCCCGCGGGCGGCGGTAGCAGTGGCTCACGCCGGGCAGGGCCCCCACCCGCTCGCCGAGGGCATCGACCTGCGCGTCGTCCACGTCCCACACTGTCATGCCGTTGGCGACGTAGCCCAGGCGGTAGTGGTTGGGCACGGCGCCGATGCGGCGGATCAGGCCGTCCGAGAGCATCTGCCCGAGCCGCTCGCGCACCTGCTCGCCGCTCACGCCCAGCATTGCGCCCACCGCTTCATAGGGGCGAGCCACAAGCGGCAGGCCCGTCTGGGTGGCGGCGATCAGCGCGCGGTCGAAATCACTCAGTGCCATGAGGTCCCTCCTCCACGGTGGCAGCCAGGCGCAGGCCCACGAAGTACTCGCGCTCCTTCGGGAAGGCGTGCACCGGCAGGCCGGTCAGGCGGCCGATGCGGTCGAGCGCGGCCCGTGCCGCCTCGTGCGACTCGGCGGCCACCACGAACCACATGTTCAGCCGGTGCTCGCGGCGGTAGTTGTGCGCCACCTCCGGCAGCTGGTTGACGATGGCCGCGATGCGCTGGAATGCCGACTCCGGCACCTCCAGCGCGGCCAGCACGAACTGGCCACCGGCGCGCTCGATCTGGAACAGCGGGCCGAACCGCGTCAGCGTGCCGCGGGCCAGCAGGCGGCCCAGCCGCTCGATCACCTCGTCCTCGGGCAGCCCGAGCGCCGCCCCCACCTCGGCGAAGGGGCGTTCGGTCAGCGGCAGGCCGCCGTGCAGGTGGTCGATCAGGCGCAGGTCGGTGCGGTCGGGCAGGGCGAACGTCGCCAGGGCGGGGGTGTCAGGCATCGGCATGGATGGCCTCGGTGGCAGGAGTGCGGAAGTAGCTGGCGCCTTGCTGCTTGAAGCGGCGCCGGCTGAACAGCACCTCGTGCGGGTGCTGCTGCAGGCCGGCCGCCCGGGCGGCGCCTGCGATCAGCTGGCGCACAGCCTGGCGCTCGCGCCCGTGCACCATGCAGTACAGGTTGTAGGGCCAGCCGTCGGCGCGGGCCCGGCGGTAGCACAGCGTCACCCCGGGCTGGCGGGCGAGGGCGCCGCCGCAGGCGTCCACCCTGGCGTCGGGCACGTCGAACACCGTCATGGCGTTGTGGGCGAAACCCAGCTCGTGATGCCGCACCACGGTACCGAAGCGCCGCAGCGTGCCCTGTGCGAGCCAACGTTGCAGGGTCTCGCGCACCTGCGGCTCCGGCCAGCCGAGCTGCTGCGCCCATGCAGCGAAGGGCCGCTGCACCAGGGGCAGGCCGCCTTCCACCAGGGCGGCGAGCGGGGCCTCGGCCGGCTCGACGCGGGGCACCGCGGCTGCGGCCGGCACCGTGACGCGTGTGGCGGGCGCGCGGCCTTCGAGGTCGAAGCCGAGGTCGATGCGGTAGACCCGCTGCATGGGCAGGCGCAGCACCGGTAGCGCCGTGTGCTGCTCCAGCTGGGCCAGCTGGTGCTGCAGGCCGGGCAGGTCGCGGCCGGTGATGACGAACCAGAGGTTGAAACGGTGCTCGCGCTCGTAGTTGTGGTTGACGCCCGGCAGCGCGTCCACCTGCGCCGCCACGCCGGTGAGCCGGGCCGGCGGCACGGCCAGGGCGCACAGCAGCGCGGCGCCGCCGGCACCGGCGGCCCAGGCACCGCCGATGCGGCTCAGCGCACCGTCCTGCAGGGCACGGCGGTAGGCGGCCAGCACCTCGGCTTCGCTGCGGCCAGCCTGCGCCGCGATGTCGGCGAAGGGCGTCGGCCCCAGCGGGAAGCCGTGCTGCCAACGGTTGAGCAGGTCCAGTGGCTGGTCCATGGTCAGAACCCGATGCGGGCCGCACGGCTGGTGAAGAAGACGCCGCTGGGAGCGTCGAGCGGCAGCGTGGCCAGTGTGGCGAAGCTGGCGGTATCCACCACCGAGACGCGGTTGGCGTCGCGCGAGCTGATCCACACTGCTTCGCCGCGCGGCGTGAACTCCATGTGCAGCACCGCCTTGCCGGGCTCCAGCGTCTTCACCACCTGGCGGGACTGGGTGTCGATGACCTGCACGCGGTCGTAGTCCGGCACCGCGAAGTTGACCCACACCTGGCGGCCGTCCGGGCGGGCGATCACGAAGACCGGCTGGCCCGCGACAGGAATGCGGCCGACCTCGGCCCAGGTGTCGGTGTCGACCACCAGCACCTCGTGGCGGCCGATGGCCGGCAGCCAGGCATGCCGCCCCGCCACGGCCCAGCCGCGCAGGTGCGGCATCTTGAACACCGGCAGCGCCTGCTGGCCGCGGCCATAGCCGGCGAGGATGCGGCGCACGGTGGGCCGCGGTGCCCACAGGTCGATCATCGCCAGGCCATCTTCGCCGAACAAGCCGGCGATGTAGTGCCGCCCGTCGGGCGTGACCAGCGCGTCGTAGGGCTGGCGGCCGACATTCTCGAACCGGGTGAGCCGCGGCCGGGTGGGCTCGGACAAGTCGGCGATCCAGATCTGGTCGGCGTCGAAGAGCGAGAACACGAAGCGCCGGCCCGGCAGGTCGGCCAGGCCCACCACCCGCGAGCGCTGGCCGGGCGCGTACTCGGCCGGGATGTCGGCCACCAGCGCGAGGGTGCGGGCGTCGAACACCTTGATGCCGCCGGGTTGGTAGTTCTGCGCTGCCACCAGCGTGCCGTCCTGAGAGACGGCCCCGCCGATGGAGTTGCCGGCCTGCTGGATGCGTTGCTCGATGCGGCGGGTGGAAAGGTTCACCCGGGTCAGCGCACCGTCGCGGCCAAACACGAAGGCGCTGCCACCGTCACGCGAGAACACCACCGAGGCGTGCGACAGATCGCCGAGGCCCGGCACCTCCGCGAGCACGGTGCGCTCGCTGGTGTTCACGATGGCCAGCGTACCGCGGCCGCGCTCGATGACGACGCCGAGGTCGCCGGTGCCGGCCGGGCCCGGGGCGGCAGCGCAGCCGGCCAGCACGGCGAGCAGAAGGAGGAGCAGGTTTTTCATGGAGAGGTCTCCGGCGCCGTGCGCCGGGGCGCGCGGCAGGTGGACGGGCGGGCCGGCGTCATGGCGCTTCGGCCGGGAAGCCGGCAAGCAGGCGCTCGGCGATCCAGCGCGCCTCCTCGCTGGTGAGCATGGAGCGCCACGGCGGCATGGCGGTGCCGGGGCGGCCGTGCACGATGGTGGCGGCCAGCGAGTCGACCGGCCTGTCGGCCAGCGCTTCGCGGGTGAGGGCCGGGCCAAGGCCGCCGGTGAGCTTCATGCCATGGCAGGAGCCACAGTCCTGCCGCACCATGCGCACCAGCTGGCGGGCCCGGGCGGCATCCGGGTCGGCAGCCGCGGGCAGGCAGGCCAGCGACAGCACCAGGGCAGCCAGGCAGGGCGAGGGAAGCAGCTGGGGGCGCATGGGCGCCTCAGCTCTTCAGGATGGATTCGATGGCCGCCTTCAGGTCAGCGTCGCTGATCTTGTCGGGGCCGGTCGGCGCCATCGGGATGGGCCCGAAGCTGCCCTTGCCACCGGTGCGCACCTTCTGCATCAGGGTGGCGATGACATCCTGCCCTTTGTATCTGGCCGCGATGTCCTTGAACGAGGGGCCGACGATCTTCTTGTCCCGCGAATGGCAGGCCATGCATCCGGCCTGGTTCATCGCTTCTTCGGTGCCGGCGGCGGCGCCGGTGGCTGCCAGGGTGAGGGCCAGCGCGGCGAGGACCTGCGTGTTCATGAGGCGCTCCTTCGTGCGCGTGGGCAGGGCGGGCGTGGTGCCGCCCTGCCTGGCGCGTCAATAGACGTCGTGTTGCGTGTTGTAGACGTTGAAGTGGCCGGTAGGCGTGATCAGGCGGGGATCCTTGATCACGGTCTTCAGCTTGAGCGTCTTGTCATCCACCACCACCAGGGCGCTCTGCTTGTTCTTGGCGGACCAGACCGCGAACCACACCTCGTCGCCGTTCTTGTTGAACTCGGGTTGCACGACGCGCTTGGCGCCGTCGTCACCCAGGCCGGCCCATTCGGCGATCGGCAGCACGGTGTAGCCCTTGTCGAGCTGGTCGATGTCGTACACCACCACCGATTGGGAGATCTTGGGATCGGGGTTCAACGGCGTGTCCGAATAGAGATGGCGGCTCTTCGGATGGCTCTTGATGAACAGCGCCCCGCCGCCCTGGCCCTTCAGCTCGGCGACCTTCTTGAAGGCATAGGCCTTGTGCTTGACCGGGTCGGTGCCGATCAGCGAGATCGTCTCGTCACCCAGGTGACCGGTTGACCACACCGGCCCGAACTTCGGATGCACGAAGTTGGCGCCACGGCCCGGGTGGGGGATGGTGCCCACATTGACCAGGGCGGCCAGCTTGCCTTCCTTGGCGTCGATGACGGCGATCTTGTTGCTCTGGTTGGCGGCCACCATGAAGTAGCGCTTGGTCGAGTCCCAGCCGCCGTCATGCAGGAAGGGCGCCGAGCCGATCTCGGTGACCTTGAGCGCGTCGAGGTTGGAATAGTCCACCAGCAGGGACTTGCCGGTTTCCTTCACATTGACCACGAACTCCGGCTTGAAGTGAGACGCGACGATCGAGGCAACCCGCGGTTCGGGGTGGTATTCCTGCTTGCCCACCGTCATGCCGCGGGTGGCCATCACCTTCAGCGGCTCCAGCGTGTCGCCCTTCATGATCACGTACTGCGGCGGCCAATAGGCGCCGGCGATGGCGAGCTTGTCGGTGAAATCACCGGCCGGGCCCTTGTACTTGCTGGTGTCGACCGAGCGGGCCTCGAGGCCGATGCGGATCTCGGCGACGTTGTCCGGCTTGG
The DNA here is from genome assembly GCF_030419005.1 of Eleftheria terrae. Lineage (NCBI taxonomy): Bacteria > Pseudomonadati > Pseudomonadota > Betaproteobacteria > Burkholderiales > Eleftheria > Eleftheria terrae. Next base: position 262,855 of record NZ_CP106953.1, on the reverse strand, counting down.
CCATCCACAGGTCGATCATGTTGATCTTCGCGTCGCGCCCGATCACGAACAGGTAGCGCCCGGAAGCCGACATGCGCGAGATGTGCACGGCGTAGCCGGTCTTGATGATGTTGATGATCTGCTTGGTGTCGCCATCGATCAGCGCGACCTCACCGGTGTCGCGCAGCGTGGTCGAGAAGATGTTCTCGATGTTGTAGCTGTTCATCTTCCGGGTCGGCCGCTGCTCGGGCGGAACGATCACCTTCCACGTCTGCTTCATGTCCTCCAGGCCGAACTCCGGCGGTGTGGGCGGGTCCTGCTGGATGTAGCGTGCCATCAGGTCGACCGTCTTCTCGTCCATCTCGCCGGAGGTGAGCCAGTTCGGCATGCCAGCCGGCGAGCCATAGGCGATGAAGACCTTCAGGTAGTCGGTGCCCTTGCCGATGGTGATGTCGGGCGTGAGTGGCTTGCCGGTGGCGCCTTTGCGCAGCACGCCGTGGCAGCCGGCACAACGCTCGAAGTAGGTCTTGCGGCCGATATCGAACTCGGCCTGCGTCATGGGCGGCGCCTTCGGGTTGGTGCTCTGGTACATGGGCACGTCGCGGATTGGCGATCCACCGGCCTGGTAGTTCACCTCGGGTGGGGTGACGTCCTTCTTGTCTTGCGACTGCACGCCTGTGGCCGCCAAGACGGACAGGAGGAGTGCCGTCAGCCGAGTGATCTTCATGGTGTTCATCGAGTGTCCTCTGCGTCGTGGAGCAGCTTGATCGGGCCGCGATCGTGAGTCGGGCTTGCCTCGCCGGGCGGCTGTCCATCGTCTGGTGGCGAGCGGTGCCATGGTCATCCTGGCGTGCCCCGCTGTCTTTAAACTGGGTCAAGGACGGGCCAGGGAGGCAGCAAGGGGCCGCGATCGTGAGTTCAGGCGCAAGCTGGCGGCTTCCCGGGGCGGCGGGCCCGGCTGTTCCGGTCAATGCATGACAAGCCGCAAGGAGCGGCCGGCGCGCATGCAGGGTGGGCGGGTGGCGGGCCGGCCGGTTCTAGCGCCCGGTCACCGGCGTGCCATGTCTGCAGCTTGCAGCAGGCGCGGGCCGAGGCGATGCACGGGTCGGCGACGCGGCACTGGTAACGAGGCTCTTCGCTCGCGATGCGATGTCGGGCATCGGGGCACGGCGGCGCAACGCTGGCGAGGGGCAGCATTCGGGGCGGCGGCCGGAGCGCGGTGCTCGTCGAAGCACTTGGGGGGCTTCTGCCAGCTGGAGGCGGCGTGCTGCCGGCACAGAAGCTCAGCCGCCTCACGGCCTGAGGGATGCGAACCGTCGCGAGGCGACCGTTGCCGATGTCTGCAAGGTCGACTGAGCCCGCCTTGACCGCTGAAGCCGCATCGACTGGGAGCCACTGGGCTTTATCGCGCCCGGGCGTGCCGGCGCTGGCGCCACTGCAGCGTCCCGCCGAGCAGGGCACCCCAAGCGAGGTGGTCTGCAAGCTGTGGCCAGAACGGCAGTGCCGCCACCGCAGGGAAGGCCCAGGGCGCGATGACACAAAGGTCCAGCAGGGCGACCGCGGCTGCGCCTGCCGTCGCCCACCCACAGGTCCGCGTGCGTGGCAGCAGGCGTGCGAACACCAGGGCCCAGAACAGCGACACTGCAGGGTGGACCAGCGCGGCGGCGCCGAACAGAATGACGGTGTCGTTCACCCCCGGCAGCAGCATCTGGCCCGCGGCGCGGGTGGCCTCGAGCAGGTCGCCCCCGGTGGACAGCGCGTGCAGCGTGGAGGGCAAGCCGCTGAAGAGGGTGGCGACCCACCACGCATGGAACAGGTCGCGTCGGCTGAAGCGCGGTGGGGCGAGGCGAAGGAGGGCCGTCATGCGCCGATCGTATCTTCCTTCCTTCAGGATGCCGCGCGAAGCTCTTCTGTTGCTCGTGGTGCAGGGCACCAGGTGCAATGAACGGCCAGTGTGCATGCGGATGCGTGACCGGTCGCCCGTTCTGGCCCCTCTTGACTGGGCGGCCCCCACGGTCGCCCCCCGCGCAGGCGGCTGAGCCGACCGATCCACATCGGCCAGCAGCGGGGGCGGCCAGTGCCGCTTGGAGGCCCGTGCAGCGCGCAACCCAAGCAACGCCGGTCCGGCTGACGAAGTGCCGAGAGCCCGATGAGACGCCAGCAGGCGATGAAATGGCCCGGATGATGTTCAGCACGAGGCGGACGCCAAGAAGGCGGCGGCCCTTCAGTCAGGTGCCCGGTTCCGCGCTCGAGTTGCGTGCAGGCGCCACCGGCTGATCGCTAGCACTGCCACAGGGGAGGACAGATGCAGCGTGTTCCTGCCTGCCCGGCGAGTCAGTGAATCACTGGTGCTCTGAGGCAGGCAAAGGCCGAGACGGCGTCGTCAGCCGCAACTCGGCCGCCGCGGGGCAGCAGCTGATCTCACCTACTGCTTGTCAGTGCGCACCCCTGACTGAGCTGCGCATCAAGATGGGGCTGAGTCATCACCACCGGAACGCGGCCCATTGCCTCATACATGCACGCTTTGCAACGATGAGAGTCATCTGTAAGTGTGTCGGCTTTCCACTTTGATTCCGTGCCGTAACGCTCTAAGGATAGAAGTCACATGAGCTGATCATCAATCGCATCGGCTGGCGAAGAATGAGTGCAGGTTGTACGTCTACGAGTCATCTCAGGCGTTGCAGGGGGCCCTCATCGGACGAAGGGCCAGGCGCTCATGCCGACGCTGCCGAACAGCGACGAAGTGGTGTGGTGCTGATGCGTGATCGCGCAGTGGGTCTTCGGCCTGGACTCCGGACGGCATCGTCCAGAGGCCTGGACGTACTCACAGGGTGACATCGGCGGGTAGGCCGCCCCGTGAACCGGCCCGCTTCACCTCACGGTAGATCTGGAATGGCAATCGGCGAAATGTGTCCAGCCCGGCCCTGCGGCCGGCCGCCTGTGCAAACCAGCACGCCGAATGGATCTGGAGGGGACACGTGGCACGTCGACTGATCATCTCCATGCTCGATCTGGTCGGGCGACCCTTGGGAGGAGCCGGCTGGACTGAAGCGGTCACCCGATCGAGCCGACCGGAGCAGAAGCGGCTCGAGGTCCTGCTGCTCGATCCCGGGGCGGGATGGTCGGTGGAGCGCCTCGACCTGCGCTATCCCGGGGCCGCGGAGGCGATCGACAGTGGCGAGTTTGTCGTCTCCGAGATTGGCGACATCGATGGCGACGGCCAGCCGGAGATCGTGCTTGCCGTGACGCCAACGGGCGCGCCGCCCTACCTGCTGGCTTACCGCTGCGACCGCGGGCGCTGGCAGGCCGAGCCCATCCAACGCAACATCGAGTCGGTGGACTTCATTCGCAGTGTCGCGCTGGGCGACCTCGACGGGGACGGCTGTGACGAGATCGTGATCGGCACCCGTCCCGATGGCGCCATCGTGCTCTTCGAGCGCGGGCCCTCCGGCTACACCGCCGCGTTGATCGATACGCAGCAGCAGGGCGCCAACAATTCGAACATCCGTGAAGTCGCCATCGGCGACATTGGCAATACGGGGCAGCTCGATGTCTTTGCGGCTTCGGCTCGCGCCAACGAGCCGGTGAAATGGGACCGCGTGCCTGGAGCCATTTTCCGCTACCGCAGGACCGGCGGACGCTGGGAGCGATCGGTGATCGAGGATCACGGCGGGCAGACGCACACGCGCATGCTGCGCGTTGGCAAGGTACGAGGCCTCGAGCAGGTGGTGTCTTGTGCCGTGGGCGTGCACGACACCCAGCATCACCGCATCGATCCCGAGCCCGTGCTCCAGATGCACAGGCTCGCGCCTGATGGCACTGTGGAGCGAGAGACGATCGCTGTTCTTGAAAATGCGATCAAGTCCCGCAGCCTGGCCATCGGCGACATTGACGGCGATGGAGCCAACGAGCTGGTGGTCGGCACCCGGTCGCTGGGCTTCGGTGACTACGGAGCCACCTTCCTTTACCTCTTCAAGTACGACGCCACCGCCGGGGCGTGGTCGCGGCAGACGCTCGACACCAGCGAGCCCCTGGGCTTCCACTGCGTGACCCTGGCCGATCTTGACGGCGAAGGCCGGCCGGTGGTGATTGCGTCGGATGACGGCAAAGGCTTGGTCAAGGCTTACCGGTTCCGCGACGGTGCATGGCAGGCCGAGGTCATCCTGTCGCGTCCCAACTTCATCTTCGTCAACGCGATGGGCATGGTCGATTGCTCGTGATCACGACAACGCACGCCAGGGAAAGGGCATGACATGTACAGGTCACTTCACCTCACCTCCAATCCCCATGTCGAATCGACCAGCGAGGACATTGCCACCTTTCGGCATGATGTCCATCTGGGCGAGAACCTGAAGATCATCGCGATCGTCAAGAACTGCTTCCAGGTCGACAAGAACTGTCGCCAGGAGGCGCAGCGAGCCCGGCAACATCCCGAGATCCATGGACGCGAGAGGGTGCGTCCCTTCTACCATGGCTTGGTGGTGGCCTACTCCCTGGCACACGACCGGTTCACCTGGACGCTGGACGACGCCGAGTGGAGCTTCTCTGCGCTGGAACCGTATTGCATCGACATGGCTGACAACCGGGTCGCGCTTTGCGGTGGCAATTATGTCGAGGTGGTGGAGGTGGACAGCGGGCTGAAACGGTCCTTCCGGCACCCCTGGCTGCGCCAGGCGCACAGTGTGCAGATCTCGGGCAAGGGGGATCGGCTGCTGGTATCGTCTTCCGGCTTCGATGCGGTCTTCGAGTTCGACATCTCCACCGGGACCACCTGCTGGGAATGGTTTGCCTGGGACCATGGGCTCAATCGGTCCCGGCTCGGCGAGTATTTCGTCCGGTCCCGGGAGCGGGGCGAGGCGCTGCTTGCCCAGGGCCACCAGGTGGTCGTCGTCGACGATCCCTCGCAGCACGAGTTCGGGATCCCGACCCGGCTCTGTCCGGTCCATATCAACGGCGCGTTCTACGATCGCGATGAGAGTGTGCTGGTGACCCTGTTCCAGCAGGGCGGTGCGATCCGTGTGGACAAGGCCACCTGCGAAGCGACCACCATTGCGTCCGGTCTCATCAACCCGCACAAGCTGCACCCACGCAGCGAAGGCGGTTACTACGTGGCCGACACGCGTCGCGGCGAGCTGCTGCTGCTGGATGACGGTTTTCAGGTGGTGCGGCGCCTATCCTTCCGGGAGACGCCGCAGCAGGTGCGTTCCGCATCGCTCACCGAGTTCCTGCAGAGCGCCTCCGAGCTGGACGACGGCTTGTTCGCCTGTGTCGACATCCATCGCAGCATGCTGTGGCTCGTCGATATCCACGGGCGCAGATACCGTGGTGTCTCGTTCCCACGGGAATGGTCGGTCCATGAGGTCACCCTCAACCGGTGCTCGCCAGCGATGAGCCACCTGCTCGGCAAGACCTTCGGGCGCGTTGAAGCGATTGTCGATGCCCAGGGAGGCCAACAGGTCCGCCATTTCTCGGCGGAGGGATTCGAGCGTGCGACCTACCTGCTGGATGCCGATGGGCGGACCGTGGGGGAAGGCATCGAGATCTGATCCTGCGATCGATCAGGGAGCCGGCGTCCAGCCGCTGACTCTGGCACGCCAGTCATCATCACCACCGGGCAGAGGCAATTTTCCATGACTGCTCCTCAGGACACCACGTTCCGCGATGTTTTCCCCCTGGACCGGATCGTGGCGATCATTGCCGTCGTTCCCTGGGCCTATCTGTTCTACTGGCGGTTCCGCCATGTCGAGTTTGCGTTTCCCGTTCTGGTGGCGCAGACCAACACCTTCCTCTTCATTGCAGGGATGGTGACCCGGCGGCCTCCCCGCCGGACCACGACCAATGGCTGGTTCTGGCTGCTTGCATTCGTGCCGACCTACGGCACCTTCGGCCCCGCGTTCTTTGCACAGCCGGGGGTGCCGCTGGTTTCGCCGTGGATCTCCAACGCCGTCGCCGGTGCGGCCTTGCTGCTTGGCATCACGAGCCGGCTGACGCTCGGCCGCAACATCAGCATCGTGCCGGCGCAGCGCAACCTGGTGACGACCGGTCCCTACGCCTTCGTCCGGCATCCGATTTACACGACGGTGTTCCTCACGTACCTGAGCCTCAATCTTCAGATGTTTTCCGTCGTGAACTTGCTGATGACCTCGACGCTCATCGTGCTCTTCATCGTCAAAAGCCTCATCGAGGAAGAATTCCTGAAGAAGGACACCGATTACGTCGCGTACATGCGGAAGGTGCGGTACCGATGGGTGCCTTTCGTTGCCTGACCGGGCCCGGTGCATCTCGGTGCGGTCCGCTTGCCCCGCGCCTGCCGATGATTCCGGTGCGCTGGATCACCAGCGGCTGACCACTCCCATCGCGGTGCAGAAGATGAAGTTGGGGCGCGACAGGATGACCTCGGCTTGCCATGCGCCATGGCGCAGCCGGTACGCCTTGATCAGGCCCTTGCCGTCGTCCGACGCAATCACCGCCAGCCGGCCATCGCCGTCGAGATCGGCGAGGATCAGCGAGCGAAACCCCAGGGGCTCGCTGGTGTCCAGCGTCATCCGCGTCCAGGCTGCGGTGGCGGGGTCGTGCTTGTAGGCGTAGAGGAAGGTCGTTCCCCGCCCACCGAAGGCGAGGGATCGCGTGCCGACCACCAACTCGTTGCGTCCGTCACCGTCGATGTCGCCGATCGCCATGCTGCGGCACATGATGGCCTCCTCGAGGACGTCGATGGTCTCGCTCGTGAAGCTGCCGTCCCCGCCGAGCGTGTGCATGCGGAGGACCGGCGCGGGGTCAATGCGCTGCTGCTTGTTGTCGTACACGCCGACCGAGCAGGAAACGAGGCGCTGCGCACCGGCGAGCTCGCCGATGCGCAGGACACGTGTGTGCGTCACGCCGCCGTGCTGCTCGACGAGGGTGCGCTGCCAGCGGCCGTTGATCCGGTGGTGGCGGAAGATGTGGCCGGGCACCGGATCCCATTTGAGGTCTGGCGTCTGGTCCCACTTCGGGCGCGTATTGCTGCGCGCCGAGGCGGTGAAGACCTCGGGCCGTCCCCCGCCCAGGTCACCGATGGTGACCTCGCGGACGTTCGAGATCCCCGCGCCCTGCTGCCGGGAGTCGATGAGCTCGGCGACGTAGCCCGCGGCTTGCCGGTGCAGAAGCAGCGTGGCGCCATCCGGGCGGGTGCCGATCACGATCTCGTCGCATCCGTCGCCATCGAGGTCGCCGAGCGCCATGCTGCGGATGAAATCCACCGCCTCCATCTCCCGGTTGATCGGTTCGGGCCGCCACGTCCCGCGGTCGTAGCGATGCGCCATCACGTAGCAGGCACCGCCCGTCGGCGTCACAGCGATCACGATCTCCGGGCGGCCGTCGCCATCGATGTCGCCGACGCCGGCGGTGGCGAATTCGCCGAACTCCATGGCCTGGGTCGCGCCGGGATAGCGCAGGTCGAGGTGCTCCACCGACCCGCCTGCGCGGGGATCGAGCAGCAGCGCCTCAAGTCGTTTTCGCTCGGGCCGGTGCAAGCGCGTCACCGCCTCATTCCATCGGGGCCGTCCCAGGGGGCGTTCCACGAGATCGAGCATGGAGATGATGAGTCGGCCTGACATCGCGCCCTCCTTTGGCTTGATCCGGCGCACTTGCTTGCCTGCAGGCACCACCGGGCGGTTCGCATGCACGTGCTACTTGCAGGGCGGTGGAGGCAGCAGGCCGCGGGCTTGCAAGGTGGCGATGATCTGGTCGGCGGCTGCCTCGGCACTCACACCGGTGGTCTCCAGATGGAGTTCAGGGCAGCAGGGCGGTTCGTATGGCGAGTCGATGCCGGTGAAGTCCTTGATGAGGCCCATCCGGGCTTTCCGGTACAGACCTTTGGGGTCGCGTTGTTCGAGGACAGCCAGGGGCGCATCCACGTGGATTTCAAGGAACTCGCCTGGCGCGAACAGTGCACGTGCGGCCTGGCGTTGGGCACGCATCGGCGAGATGAAGGCCGCAATGACAATCAGCCCTGCATCCACCATCAGCCTGGCCACCTCTGCCGCCCGCCGCACATTCTCTGTCCGGTCGCCTTCGGTGAAACCGAGATCCTTGTTCAGGCCCTGCCGGAGGTGGTCTCCGTCCAGCAAGAAGCTGTGCTTCCCGGCTGCATGGAGCTTGCAGTCGACCCGGTTCGCAATCGTCGACTTTCCTGCACCGGACAGGCCCGTGAGCCACAGCAGGCACGGTGTCTGGCCCTTGAGGGCGGCACGCAGTGACTTGCCGACGGCCGGCGCCCGCACATCGCCGCAGCCCGGGTTGCGATCGGCGGGAAGCGGGGACGATGGGGGACGGTCTGTTGCGTCCTGCCGGCAGGAGATGTCCTGCCCTGATTCGTTCATGATGGCCTCCGGTGGGGGCGGCGACTCCCTGGCATGCTGGGATCTCCTGGCAGGCCCGGCCTGCGGGTCGACCACCACATGACGCCGAGCAGGGAGGTCGCCACCACCCCCGCAAGCCCTCTCAACGACCGCGCTGCGGTCATCGGGAGGCGGTGTCCGGGGGGCCGTCCCGGCCGGCGTCTGCATGGTGGAGTCGCTGCTTCGAAACAACCGCGCCGAGGCGACACGCTGCTCATGTCGCGTCAATGAATTCTAGGTTCATCGCTGGCCCGCGTGAACGGTCGAGCGTGGACCGGCTGCTGCCACTTCATGGAGCCTTGGCGGCTTCCGCTTGCCGATAGCCGGCCTCTCGGCGGCCCAGGCGCTCGGAGGACGTTCTCGCCGAGCGTCACCACGGCCCCTGATCGCTTGCTCCGCCTTCGAGACTGCTGATCGAATCGTTGTTGCCCGTCACGGCGGCGCTTGCGCGGCGCCGCTCTGCGGCTCAAGCCTCATGTGCTCGGACCTGTTCGAGGGGAGTGTGGGTGATGCACCGTGGCGATGCCGGTGGCATCACGGGCTGGCTCGACTTCCTTGGATCGAATACCGCACGCATCGCGCTGCCGGCACGACGCGTGCCCGAAGCCGCTGGTGCGCAGGGTGGGGCATGGAGCGCGCCGGCAGGGCTGGCCGCGACTTGCGCGTGGGGCTCCGGGCGGTGCCTCGCACCCTGCCTACACGGTGTCTACACCGTCTCTACTGGCCCTCGACGACCAGGGCCCCGCCTTCATCGGTGGGGTGGCGCGCGACGCTGCGCGCATCCTCGCTGCCGCTGCAGCGTTGCACGCTGCACTGGTAGCGCATCAGGTGAAGAGGAGCCGGCGCATGCTCCGCCGCCCGCTCGACGACCGGAAACACCACCTCGCCCGGCTTGTCGCCGGCTTGCAGCGAGTCGCAGCCGGTCCAGTAGCCCACGAAACGGTGCGCCGTCTTGCCCGGCCGCTCGCCGCGGAAGGGGACCAGGACCACGCTGCTCCAGCGCTGGTAGCTGCCGCTCTTGCCCATGCCGCTGTGCGAGAACTCGATGCAGCTGCCCCAGCGGCGGCCGGCGTTGAACACCTGGTAGGCGTCCATTGGCGTCCAGTCGATTTCGGGCAGCGCCGGCCCGTCCTTGTGCTTGTGCTCCACCAGGCGCAGGCGTGCACCGCGCGCCTGCTGGATGAAGCCTGGCTCCACCCGGATAGACAGCCGCTCCAGGTCGACGCTGCAGCCGGCGGGGCCGCATCCGCTTTCGCTCTTCAGGGGCTCGAGCGTCGCCGGCTGCGCCTGGCCGCGCAGCAGGTCGCGCAGCTCGGTGGCGTTCGACACCGTGCTGCCGGCCCAGGCACCGCAGGCCCCGAGCGCGAGAGCCACACCGAGAAAAACGCGCCGCATCAGTTGTATTCCTTGTTGTGGGTCGCCTTGATGAAATCGCCGTTGTACTTCCAGAAGATCGTGCCGCCCCACGCCGCGGTCGAGTCGTACTTGTGGGTCCACTTGCCGCGCAGCTTGGTCTTGTTGCCGTTGGCGTCGCGCCACCACTCTTCGCCAGGCACTTCCTTCTCGGAGATGCCGTAGATGTTGTGGCTGGCGTCGCCGAACTTGATGCCGGCCCGCACCTTCACATGCTTGGCGTAGTTGGACTTGATGTCGGCGCCGTCCCAGAAATAGGCGCCGTTCGAATAGTCGGTCGGGCTCTGCGAGAGCGCGTTGCGCGCGCCGCGCACGGCGGCGTCCATGCCGGGGTCGGCAGCGATGTCCTTCTCGCTGGCCTTCATCAGCTTGTTGTAGCGCTGGTTGCCGTCGTGGGCAGCGAAGGCAAAGGTCTTGTCGGCCTTGATGAAGGAGCTGATCGTGGCGTAACCGCGCGCCTTCTGCTGGCGCACCAGCACGTTGGCGATGGCGGCCATCTCTTCGAACACGTTGCCGGTGGAGCCCTCTCCGTAAGCCACGGCGGCCAGCGCCCGCGTGTCGTCGTCGAGGGGAATCGACTTCACCGGGGCGGCACCCACCGGCTGGGCCACCGGGGACGCGGCGAGTGCCATCGTGCCGTCAGCAATGTCGATACAGAAGTCGGTCGTGCCGACCGGTCCGGGAATGCGGCAAGCGGGCATGGAAGGGGTCCTTGGAGGGCGGCCAGTTTAAGGCATTTCCTGCGGCCCGCCGGTGCCGAAAGCGCGCTCTGCGGCACCCGAAATAGGGGGCCTATGAGTCCGGTTCGTTCTTCTTATACTTGCAGCGCGCCGGCTTCTTGCGTGCGCAACCGAAAAGCAAAGTTCAGGAGGGAATCGTGCACCTATTCAATACAACCGCGCGCAGCCACACGCAGCGGCGCAAATGGGTGAACCGCCTGGCGGCCATGTCCGTCGCGCTCGGCTGCACCGTTGCGGGGCTCGCCCATGCCGGCCCGCGTGCGGAAGCCAGCTGGGAGCGCTTCACCTTCACGGTGATCGATCTCGACCTGAACGACGGCATCGAGGCTGGCTACAGCTTCACCGGTGAAACCAGCACCTTCAATGAAGTCTTCCACCGGCTGCCCTCCGGGGAGCTGATGCCGGGCGTCCATGAAACGCGGATCTGGGACGCCACGCCGGCCAGTCCGGTGACGGGAGGCGTCGCGGCCGCGGCGGTGAGTGCCGACGGCGGCCTCGGGATCGGGGCGGCCAACGCCCGGTCCGCGATCAGCTTCGGCGCGCATGGCGCGGCCGACAGCGTGACCAGCCGGTGGCTGAACCTCCAGCTGCAGGCGAATACCCGTCTCGAAATTTCGCTCGACGCCAGCATCCGACTGGAGGACGACGGCTCCCTGTTGAACCAAGACCGCAGGCTGGACGCCTATGTGCACCTCGATTTCTATGGCGCCGACGGCGTCACCGACTATTCCGACCACCTGAGCGGCGAGCTGTACCGGCTGCACAGCGTGCTGGCCGATAGCCGGCGGCTGTCCCTGACTTTCGAAAGCGGCAGCCAGGGCCTGGCTGGCTCTCTGTCGGTCGCCGCCCTGGCGTCTGGCATGGTGAACCCGCTGCCGGTCCCCGAGCCGGCGACCTATGCCTTGCTGGCCGGCGGTCTGGGCCTGCTCGGCTGGCGCGCCCGCCGCCGCAAGGCGGTGTGACGCACGGCAGGCCGCGTTGCGGCCATTGAGCGGCTGCCGCTCCTGGAGCACCGGCCCGCCAGGGTCGCCGCACTGCCGCCTTGTTTCGTGAAGCAGTTGGCAGCTGGGGAAGGCCGGCAGAATCCCTCGGCACCAGCTGCTGCCGCCTGAACAAGCCAAGCGCAGCTTGGCCACCGTGCCGCAGCCCGGGCTGGCGCTGAGCCTGTCGACCAGAATGACGCGCACCCGCGAGTTCCTGGGAGAGGCGGAGAGTGGGCGGCCAAGGCCGGCCTGCCGCCATCCGGCGTGGAGGCGCGGCGGCGCGTCCACGCTGTGCCGCGGTCAGCACACGCTCACCCGCCGGTGCCGGCCCTCGAGCCGCCGGTCCGGGAGACCTTGCCGCACCGTGCCAGAGTCGCAAGACTCCCATGCGTACTGCCTGCCCTCGATGGCGGGCCGTGCCGGCCCTTTCGGGTGCTCGACAACGGTGCCGGACGACATCCTTGCTTTGCCTGCCGCAGCTGCCGCGCCCACAGGCGAGGCCGGGTGGGCATGGGGTTGAGCGCCCGTCCGCCCGGGGTCGATGTCAGAACACGTCATAGAACACCGAACCCAGGAGGACGACAGGAATGAGATTCAAAGCGAGTGCGGGCTGCCGGCTCACCATGTCAGCGTTGTGTGCCGCATGGGTGTGCGGCACGGCGGACGCCGGCCCCGTGACGCCCGAGGGTTTCGAGCACAAGACGTTCGTCGGTTATCAAGCGTGGTTCAACATTCCCGCGGATGGCCAGGGGCGCAACTGGTTCCACTGGTCGCACACCCATCCGCCCACCCCGTCGACGATGAGTGTCGACATGTGGCCGGACGTGGCCGAGTACCCGGCGGACGCGCTTCAGGCCACCGGCCTCAGCAATGGCGACGGCAGCCCCAGCCTGGCCTATTCCTCGGCGAGCGCCCGCGTCATCGACACGCACTTTCGGTGGATGCGTGAATATGACATCGCCGGCGCCTTCCTCCAGTGGTTCGTCGTCGACTCGCCCGATTACCGGCTCGACATCGCGCGCAAGGCCCGAGCCGGTGCCGAAGCGCAAGGCCGCAAGCTGGTCATCATGTTCGACGTCTCCGGTGCGCAGAACTCGAAGACGTGCAACACCGGTGCCGCCTTGGTGGAGTGCCTGAAGACGCGCTGGCGGTCGGTGGTCGACGCGGGCGTCACTGCCTCCAGCTCGTATCAGACCTTCAGGGGCAAGCCCTTGCTTGCGGTGTGGGGCTTCGGGCTGGCGGGCAACGAGACGGCCTCTGCTGACGATGCGCTGGCATTCGTCAACTGGCTGCACACCGGTGCGCCGGTGAAATACAGGGCCAGCGTGATGGGCGGGGTGCCGTCGCAGTGGCGCACCGGCAGCGGGGACGCGCTGAGCGGCAGTGGATGGCCTTCCTACTATGCCAGCCTCGACATCATTTCGCCTTGGACGGTCGGGCGGTATGCCGACGATGCTTCAGCGTCGGCTTTCATCCGTTCCCGTACAAGCCAGGATCTGGCCGTCGTCCGCCAGCGCGACCAGCGCTACCTGCCGGTCGTGTTCCCGGGCTACAGCTTTCGCAATGGAAGCAAGGGCAGCAAGCGACTGAACGAGATTCCCCGCGCGGGTGGCCAGTTCATGTGGACACAGGCACGCGAATACGCGGCGCTGGGTCTGGTGTCCAACTACGTGGCCATGTTCGACGAGGTCGATGAGGCGACTGCGATCTTCAAGCTGGCCGCTGCGCCAGCCGCCGCTCCAGCCGCCTTCCCGAACGTGACACTGGCCTCCGATGGCATGACCCTGCCGCCCGACTGGTACCTGCAGGTCACGCGGACGGTCACGGCAGCCGCGCGGCAACCGGGGCGCTCCGGCTTCATCACGTCGGGGCTGCCGATGGTCTTCGCCGCTGGCACGCTGGTGATGGCACCGGGCTCGATGCGCTCGGGTGGCGGGTACACCCTGGCATTCCAGCATGACGGCAATCTTGTGGTGTACGACGCCGCGTTCCGGCCGCTGTGGGCTACCAACACGGTGGGGCGCCAGTGCGGTGCCAGTACGTGCAGCGCGGTGCTGCAAGCCGATGGCAATTTCATCCTGTACGACCGCGGCCACGCCTACTGGGCCACGCACACCACCGCACCGGGTGGCCACCTGAAAGTGACCGCGCGAAGCCCGTTCCTGATGGTGCAGGCGGCCGACGGCACCCCTGTTTTCACCACGAGTAGCACGCTGGAGGCTCCATCCGGCGCCTTCCATCTGCCTGCGTTGGCTGCCGCCCGCTTCCATGGCGGGCACCTGACCCTGCAAGGTGACGGCAACCTGGTGGTCTACGACAGCAATGGCCGAGCACTGTGGGCCTCGAATACGACGGGACACCAATGCTCCGCCGCTTCGTGCTCGTTGACCTTCCAGACAGACGGCAACCTCGTCCTGCGCGACGGTGGCGCTCCGTACTGGAATTCAGCCACCTCCGGCATTGCGGGTGCAGAGCTCAAGCTCTCTGCCGCCTGGCCCTACCTGTGGTTGGCCGATGGCCACGGTGCACGGGTGTGGCCGCGCCCCTGAAGGCCCGCGCGAGGTACCGGTGACGTCGAACGCGCCCCGGCGAGGCGACGACGCGGGCCGTGTCCCTTGTGGCCAGCCTGTCCGCTCAGCGGGGTCCGGCGGGGCTGCTGCGGGTGCGGACAGGTCGCCCCCCCCAGGCGCCTCGGGCCGCGCCCAGGGCAGGAAGCGTCCGGCGCGAAAGGTTGCCGACCCAGTGATTCCTGCCGGGGAGAGACATCGCACCGACCCTTTCACCGCCAGACGCGCTTCTACACAGAGAGTCACGCCCTGTCTCGGTACGGTGGCGCTGCTGACCTTCGTCGCCGGCCATCAAGGCCGCCCTGCCGGTTCACCGCAAGCGCGTGCGCCCGGAGGCGAAGCAAGGTCCCGAGCTGCCCATACAACGATACAGGAGACGATCCACATGCGATTGACGTGCAAGAGTATGGCCATCGCTGCACTCGCGATGGCGATGTCCGCGGCGTCCTGGGGACAGACCCGCCACAAGTCGCTCAACTATCTCTACAGCATCTCGGGCCAGAAGACGGTGGCCGGGCAACACAACCGGGAGCCGAACAGCGACCCGGCGAAGTGGACCGCCCAGATCAAGAACGTCACCGGCCGCTACCCGGGACTGTGGAGCGGCGACTTTCTGTTCTCGCAACACGACATCCACTATCGTGCCGCCATGATCGAGCAGGCCAAGACCGAGTGGCGCAATGGCGCGCTGGTCAACCTGATGTGGCACACCTGCTCGCCGGCGACAGCGGAGCCCTGTGGCTGGGACTCGAGCGTGCAGCGCAAGCTGTCGGATGACGAGTGGCGTCAGTTGTTGACCGAGGGAACCTGGCTCAATGGGGTGCTGCGCTCGCGCCTGGATGCGATTGCCGTTCACCTGCAGGCGCTGAAGGACAGCGGTGTGGAGGTGCTGTTCAGGCCCTTGCACGAGATGAACCAGGGCGCCTTCTGGTGGGGCGGCCGGCCGGGGCCGGATGGGACCGCGAAGTTGTACCGCTACGTGCACGACTACATGACCCGCACCAAAGGCCTGAGCCACCTGATCTGGGTGTGGGACCTGCAAGACTTCGCCACGCTGGAGTCCGACCTTGCCAGCTACGATCCGGGTGAAGGGTATTGGGATGTGCTCGCCCTTGACGTCTATGGTTCCGACGGGCGAGGCTACACGCAGCAGAAGTACGACGCGATGGTGAGGGCCTCTCGCGGCAAGCCCATCGCGATCGGCGAGTTCGACCGGCTGCCGAGCCCGGAAGAGCTGGCGGCCCAGCCCCGCTGGACCTTCCTGATGGGCTGGGCCGAGCTGGTGTTCGAGCGCAACAGCGCGCAGTCCATCCAGCGACTCTACGACTCGCCCCGCATCGTCGACCTGAGCGAGATGCCGGGCTGGGGCACTGTGAGCGCCGGCAATCTGGCACGCGGCCGGCCGGTGACGGTGTCCTCGACCGAGAGCGGCTACCCGGGCGCCAATGCAGTCGACGGCAGCGTCGAGTCGCGCTGGTCGTCTGCCTATGCCGACCACCAGCACCTGTACGTCGACCTGGGCAGCAACCAGCGGATCCGCCGCGTCAAGGTGGTATGGGAAACGGCGTATGCCCGCTACTTCCAGGTGCAGACCTCGGTAGACGGCCACACCTGGAAAACGGTGCGTGACGTCGGCAGCAACACCGCTCTGGTCAATGACCTCACCGGGTTCGATGAAACGGCTCGCTACGTGAAGATCTATGGTGTCAACCGGGCCACGCCATGGGGCTTCTCGATCCGAGAGCTGGAAGTCTATTGAGAAGCGGCCGGCGTGCAGCTGCAAAGGCAACCAGTGCAGCTACGGGCCGTGGGACGCGGTGAATCGCCAGGACCGCGTGGGCCCGGCTGGCCGGCCGCGCCGTGCACCGGTGCGGCGGTGGGGCCGGCCTGCAACAGCGCTTGATGGCCCCTGCTCGACTTCGACGATCTTCAGGCACGCGGGTCGGCCGCTGGTGCGAGCGGCGTGGCTGTCCGCCCGCCAGTGGGCGCTCGCGGTCCGGGCAAAGGCAAGACGCTGGACGAGCTCTGGCTCGGTGACGCGCTGGCTGAGTGCGCGCAGAGGATGGGCGCGGGCGTCCGGGCCATGGTGGAGCGGCCGGGCCTGGGTGGTCAAGCAGCAGGACAACTTTCGCGACGTGGGCTGGCTTGGCCGGCACAGAACATCAATGGGGTCGTCGGTCTGCGGCTCAAGCTGCTGGACGGGCCGGCCACAACCGATCGCGGCCAGGGATGAGCTGCCTCCGCAGCGACGCGATGCTACTTGCTGCGCTCCCGGGAGCTTCACGCCCGGTGGCCGCGTCCCCCGCGAGGGTGTCGTTCGCCGGTACTGGTCGTCATTGGCCAGTGGGCATCCGGGTCGACGGTGTTGTGCAGCCGCCTGCCCGCCCCAAGGCCACCCCACGTGCTGGCCACAGCCGCAGCACCGAGCGGCCGCGGAGCTCGTGCTGCCAGCGCTGCGGCGCGGCAAAGGCGCTTGCCACACTCAAGATTTTCCCCGGATGGCCGATGAGCAGTGATCTGGCGACGTCGCGCGCCCGCGCACGTTGCCGCATCGTGAACCACTGCGCGGGCGGTGCCTTTCGCGCCCATCCGGCCTGTCCATCCCATGAAACTGAAGACCCGCGTCCTGACCGTCTTTATCGCTGCACTGCTCGGCATGGTGCTACTGGCGACGGTGTCCCTGATGACCTTGCGCCAGACCATGGTGAAGGAGCGCACGGCGCAGCTGTCGAACCTGGTGGTGCTCGCGCATGCCTCGCTCGAAAAGCTCCATGAGCAGGAGAAGGCCGGCAGCCTGAGCCGTGAGGAGGCCCAGCGCCAGGCAAAGCAGCTGATCGGCAGCCTGCACAAGGACGAGCGCTATTTCTTCGTGCGCGGCTACAGTGACGACATCAACCTGGTGCATCCCAACCCCAAGCGCATCGGCATCGTCGACGCCAAGGGCGGCAAGGAGGCGGGGGAGCGCTACCGGGCGGCCTTGCAAGGGCAGACGGTCGGCACCGTCACCGCTTTCGGCACCCGTCCTGGCAGCAAGGTCGAGGTGGAGAAGCACTACGCCGTCATCCACTTCAAGCCCTGGGACTGGATCATCGGCTTCGGCGACTACATCGATGACATCCAGGCGGCCTTCTGGCGCAGTGCGGCCATCCTGCTGGCCATCGGCGGTGCCTTGATGCTCGTCATCGGCGGCCTGGCATGGAGCATGACGCGCAACATCTACCGCCAGCTGGGCGGCGAGCCCGACTACGCCACCCAGGTGGTGCGCAGCATCGGCGCCGGCGACTTGTCCGTGGCCATCGATGTGAAGCCGGACGACCGCCACAGCCTGCTCGTGGCCATGCGCCAGATGCAGCAGAGCCTGGCGACCATGGTCAAGGAAATCCGCGGCTCCACCGACACCATCTCGATCGCCTCGGTCCAGATCGCCGAGGGCAACCGCGACCTGTCCGAGCGCACCGAGCAGCAGGCGGGTGCCTTGCAGCAGACCGCTTCGTCGGTGGAGGAGCTGACCTCCACCGTCAAGCAGAACGCCGACAACGCGCAGCAGGCCAACGCCCTGGCAGCTTCGGCATCCGAGGTGGCGCAACAGGGGGGTGAAGTGGTCGAGAAGGTCGTGAGCACCATGGACTCGATCAGTGCATCTTCCAAGAAGATCGTCGAGATCATCGGTGTGATCGATGGCATCGCCTTCCAGACCAACATCCTCGCCCTCAATGCGGCGGTGGAAGCCGCACGTGCCGGCGAGCAGGGCCGCGGCTTCGCCGTGGTGGCATCGGAAGTGCGAGGCCTGGCGCAGCGCTCGGCATCGGCGGCGAAGGAGATCAAGCAGCTCATCGACGATTCCGCCGGCAAGGTGGAAGCCGGCGCCCAATTGGTGGGCCAGGCGGGCCGCACGATGGAGAACATCGTTGCCAGCGTGCGCCGTGTCACCGACATCGTGAGCGAGATCAGCGTGGCCAGCCGGGAACAGACGGCCGGCATCGAGCAGATCAACGGTGCCATCAGCCAGGTGGACAGCACCACGCAGCAGAACGCGGCGCTGGTCGAGCAGGCCGCCGCCGCTGCCGGCTCGCTGCAGCAACAGGCCGAGCGCCTGGTGCAGGCGGTGAGCGCCTTCGAGGTGGCCTGACCGCCTGCCTACCCGCACCCCCATGCGGTGACAGGTGAGCGGCGGCCGGTATGGCAGCGGCGCAGCGGCCCGTGCAACCGGTGCCGGTGCTGCCACGGCAGGTCAATCCGCCAGGAAGCGCCTCAACACCTCGGCCAGCAGGGCGGACGGGTCCTCGTGCACGGCGTGGCCCGCGAACGGGATGTTGAGCAGTCGCGCACCGCGGACGGCCTGCTTGGTGTCGACCACCTGCTGCAGCGAGACCAGGTGGTCGTCGTCGCCCCGCACGATCAGCAGCGGGCAGTTGATGCCTTCGATGGCGTTGCCGGGATAGCCGGAACGGCCGGTATCGAGCCACATGCTGACCGCCGCGCGGACCAGCGCTTCGAAGTCCGGCGCCGGATTGAGTTGTCGGTAGGACGCCTCGCTGCCGGGGAACTTCGCCTTCCAGCGGTCGGCCGTCATGCCGCCGAGCAGTGCGCGGGTCTGCGGCTGCTGCGGTGCGTCGCTGGATGAGCCGATGGTGACCAGCCGCCGAAACCGGGCAGGCCGTTCGGCCGCCATGCGGTAGGCAACGATGCCGCCGTCGCTGAATCCGATCGCCGAGGTCATTGATACACCCAGGTGGTCCAGCACTGCTGTGGCGTCCTGCTGCAGCCGTTGATAGCCGAGAGGCTCGCTGCCCACGGTGGACTTGCCGTGACCGCGGCTGTCGATGCCGATGACGCGCCAGGCCTCACCCACCAGCGGCAGCAGCACATTGAAGTCCTCCATGTGGCCCAGCCCGCCATGCAGGAACAGCAAGGGCTCGGCACCGGCAGCGCCGTGCACTTCGTGGTAGATCAACGCATCCCCGACTTCGAGGTGCTGCCCTGACAAGTGGTCGAAGAGGGCCATGGACATCGGCTTTCCAGGTGGCGGTGGACCGGTCTTTCGGCAAGCAGCGCAGCGGTGCGACGCTGCTCGCCCGGGTGGCGCGGCGGGCCGGCATGGGCTGCACGCTGGAAGGCGCACAGCGTTTACGGCGCCGACAGGCCGGCGACCGAGGTGCCGATGCCGCGCGCCAGCCGGTGTCGGAAGGACAGCAGTGCAAGATGAGGCTGGCGCCCATCGCGCCCGGTGGGGCCGACCACCGGCAGGCGACCGGGAGCGGCCGCCACGCGATGAGTGTGGCACCGACCCGGCGGCGGCATGGCCGCCGCCGCACGGATCAGGCAGATGCGGCGGCGCGCCGCCTGTCATCCTCGAGTGCACCGGGGCCGAGGACGACCGGGCTCACGGACGCGACGAGGTCCCGCCCGCGCTGCCGTTCGTGCCGGTGCTGCCGCCGGTGGAGGGGGTGTTCCCCTTGCTGCTGCCGCCCATGTTGCCGGAGGCCGCGCCGGAATTGCTGTTCCCGCTGCCGGTTGCCGCTCCACCGGAGGAGGTGCCGGCGGCACCGCTGCCCGAGCCGCTGCCGGGCATGGTGGCCGTGCTGTTGTCGGTGCTGCCACCCGCCCCGGTGCTGCCGCCTTGCTGCGAATGGCGACGCTTCTTCTGGTGTGACTGCGAGCCGGTGGTACCGCTCGCATCCGGCGTGGTGCTGCCGGTGGCGCTGGAGCCGGTCGCACCGGTGTTGCCCGGCGTCGAACCGCCCGAAGCAGTACCTCCGCCGGACTGCGCGGCGGCGCTGCCCGCCAGGGCGGCCATCAGCAGGGACACGGTGAGTTGGGCCAGGGATCGCTTGCTCATCTATCACTCCTGTACAACGGTTGAGTCAGTGGGGAAAGGGCAGGGCGAGGCCGCACAGCGCTGGTGATGAGCCGGGGCCGGCCGCTTCTGCCCGAGGGACCCAAGGCCTGGTGACTCGGGCAGGCTTGGGCGCTGGAAGAGACGAAGGCTGGAGTCGGGGTTAGATGCGCCGCGCCTCATGGAGGCGGGGCATCGGCGATGCGCATGGCTCGGGCCGGCTGCTGCCGCTTGTTGGATGTCCGCGGTGGTCGGCGGCGATCAAGGTCGGGATTGAGCGGGCTGCTGAGGTGGTGCATCGTGGAATGTCGGGTGTCGCCTGGTTCGCTTGTCGTACCGCTGCCGGCCGGGGCTGCCTGGGCTGCTCGGCGAGGCGTGGCGGGTCCTGCCGTCTCACGCGGCAAGGCATGTTCCCGCCAGCGGCACCGGACCTGGGCGGTTCGATACGGCGAGGGTGGCGCCAGCAGCACGCCGCGTTTCGAGGCACGTTCGGCGCTGCGGTCAACGCTGCAGCTGCTTCTCGCCACCCGGAGACCGGGCCGGCGTCCGCTGCTGCAGGGGAAGTCCGGTAAAGAGCGCAGGAAGTGCGGCATCAACGACTGCTTCCGCGGGCGCCATGCCACGCCGTTCGGGCGGGCTGTGCCAAGGGCCGGGGAAGATGGGGAGGGGCGACCGCCCTGGGCGCCTTCGGCAGCGCGTATGGCGAAGCGGGTGCGCGGGTGCGCCTGACCGCAGCCTCGGAGCCGCCGAAGGTGCGTCCCCTGCAGGGGCCCCGGCATCGAGGAGCCGGGCCAGCGCCCGGTGACGGAGCGCTGCGCGTTGCCCGCACAGGAGACTTCAGCCGAACAGTTGTTCGCGCACCATGTCGAGCCGGTCCTGCCCGAAGAACATGTGCTCGCCGACGAAGACGGTGGGCGCCCCGAAAACGCCCATGGCAACCGCCTCGTCGGTGACCTCCCTCAACCTGGCCTTGACGTCCGGCCGGGCTGCCAGTGCCTGCAGCCCGGCGGGATCGAACCCGGCTTGTGCCAGCGTGCGGGCGGTGATGGCGGTGTCGTTCAGGTTGAGCGCGTCGACCCAGAGGGCCTGGAACACCACGTGCAGCAGGTCTTGCAGGCGCTCCGGATGGTGCATCTGCACGCCCGTGACGACGCGCATCAACCACAGGGTGATGATCGGAAAGTGGGGGTTGGACACGAACGCAACAGCGTACTTGCGAGCGTGCCGCTCGTAGTCGAGTTGCGTGTAGCGCAGTTTTGCGGGAACGCTCGCCGGAGACGTGTTCCCGGTGGCCTGGAAGACACCCCCAAGCAGCAGGGGCTTGTAGACCAGCCGTGCCCCTGCCTGCGCGCAGATGCCGGGCAACTGCGTCCATGCAAGGTAGGCCGCCGGGCTGCCAACGTCGAAATAGAAGCGCACGTCCTCGGTCATGGGGCCTCCATGGGTCAACGGTCGTTTGGTTAACGGACGGTATGCTAGCGTCGACGCCGTTGTCAACTCGGGCAGGTTCCCGTCCTTCACATGCGATACCCCAGCACCCACAAGCAGGAGACCCGTGCCAAGCTGCTGGCCGCCAGCCGCGCCATCGCCAAGCGCGGTGGCTTCGAGAAGACCGGTGTCGATGCACTGATGTCGGCGATCGGTCTGACCGGTGGCGCCTTCTATAGCCACTTCCCCTCCAAGCAGGCGCTGTTCGAGCAGGTGATCTGCGAAGAACTCGAGAACAGCGCCCGCATGCTTGCCGGCGACGAAGACGCGCCGCCGGACCATGTGGCGAAATGCCTGCGCAGCTATCTGAGCAGCTTCCACGCAGCCCATCCGGAGACCGGCTGTGCGCTGCCCACGCTGGGCCCGGAGATCGCGCGGTCGGGCCCCGAGGTCCGCAAGACGGTCGAGAAGGCAGTCAAGAAGGCCCACAAGAGCTGGAGCGAGAGGATCGAAGACCCGGACGCGGCCTGGTCGCTCATTGCCCAATGTGTCGGCGCCTTGGTCCTGGCACGTGCGGTGGAAAGCGACAAGACGCGGCGCGAGATCCTCGCCGCATGCCGCCGCGTGACCGACCGGATGCATCGCCTGGACGCCGACAAGCCCTCCTGACACCGTGATGTTGCCGCGCTGCCCCGGCACCGGCACAGCCGCAGGCCATGCGCTTGACAAGCTCTGGTTGATTGCCTAACGTCCGTTTAGTCAAACGCTCGTTCAGCCACGGAGTGCCCATGTCTTTCGCAGCAGGCCAGCCCAAGGTCGCACTCGTCGTCGGCGCGGGCGACGCAACCGGCAGCGCGATCGCCGCGCGCTTCGCCAAAGAAGGCTACATCGCCTGCCTGACGCGCCGCTCGGCGGACAGGCTGCAGCCGGCCGTCGATGCCATCCGGGCCGCTGGTGGCCAGGCGCACGGCTTCGGCAGCGACGCCCGCAAGGAGGAAGAGGTGCTGGCCCTCATCGAGCGGATCGAGGGTGAGCACGGGCCCATCGAGGTGTTCGTGTTCAACATCGGTGCCAACGTGCCGTGCAGCATCCTGGAAGAGACCGCCCAGAAGTACTTCAAGATCTGGGAGATGGCTTGCTTCAGCGCCTTCCTGAATGCCCGCGAGGTCGCCAAACGCATGGCGCGGCGGGGGCGCGGCACCATGCTCTTCACCGGTGCCACCGCGGGCTTGCGCGGTGCGGCGCACTTCGCTGCCTTCGCGGGCGCGAAGCACGCACTGCGGGCCTTGGCCCAGTCGATGGCGCGGGAACTGGGCCCGAGGAACATCCACGTCGCGCATGTCGTGGTGGACGGCGCGATCGACACTGAGTTCATCCGCAGCCACTTCCCGGAGCGATATGCACTGAAGGAGCAGGACGGCATCCTCGACCCGGCCCATATCGCGGACAACTACTGGCACTTGCACACCCAGCCGCGCGACGCCTGGACCTTCGAACTCGACCTCAGGCCGTACATCGAGCGCTGGTGACGCCGCGAGCGGCCTCGTCGCGCCGTTCCCGGTGCGGCGGGCGGCCGTCCTCGCCGCCGGCCGCCGGGGCGGCACGGGGCAGGGTGCGCCCGTGATCGGGGGCCGACGGGCTCCCGCGGTGCCTGCCGGCGCGGGAGCAGGCGCGTGTCGGTTTACACCGACGCACGCCCCGTGGGATCGCCGACAGGCAAGGCGCCCAGGATCGTTTCAGATCTGCACCATCGCATTGATGGAGTACAGCATGTCCGACAATCTTCAAGCACGCGGCGGCCAGGATCGCAAACGCATCGACATCGGTGAGGACTACGAACTGCGCTACTGGGCGGACAAGTTCGGTGTGACCCGCGAAGAACTGCGGGAAGCGGTGACGGCAGCCGGCACCACCCAGGCGGACAAGGTGCAGGCATACCTGGCCCACCATCGCAGCACGGACGGCCCGCGCCACTGAGGCGGCCGCCTGGCGGGGCGAGCCCGGTACGCGTGGACCGCGGCCGCCGGCCGTCTGATGGGCGCTGCCCAGGGCGGCCGGCCCCGGGCGTGTGCGTGCCATGCGTCCCGGTCGCACTGCGGCCCTGAGACGGCATCTCGTACCGCAGATCCACCCGGGCGTTGCCAGCGTTCATATTTCCACTATTATTTAACAATGGAAGAAGTCGATGTGGTTCGCGCCCTGGCGGCGCTCGCCCAGCCGATCCGGCTGCGGGTGTTCCGTGCGCTGGTGGTGGCGGGCCCGCAAGGTCTCACCCCCGGCGTCATGGGTGAGCAGTTGGGTGTTGCGGCCGCCACGCTGTCATTCCACCTGAAGGAGCTGATGCATGCCCGCCTGGTCAGCCAGGAACGCGACGGCCGGCACCTGATCTACCGCGCTGGCTACGAGCAGATGAATGGGCTGCTGGCCTACCTGACCGACCACTGTTGCCAAGGGGCGGCCTGCGCCACCGGCACGGCCGGTTGCGCCTGCTGATGCGCCCGTCGGGCGCGGCGGCCCGCACCGGCCTGCCCCGTGGACCGTACGCCGGCCGGCGTGGCGCCGTGCGGATGCGCCGCCGCTACCGCGGCCTGTGCGCCCTTGGCATGGCGCCCGGCCCCCTCGCACCCTGGGCGTCGCCCTGAATCAGGAAGCTGGTGCATGTCCAACTCCTCGCTTTCACATCACCATGCCGATGGCGTGGCCACGCCGCCGGCCATGGGCGTCTTCGAGCGCTACCTCACGCTGTGGGTCGCACTGTGCATCGTGGTCGGCATTGCCTTGGGGCAGGGCTGGCCGGTGGTGTTCCAGCACATCGGCGCACTGGAGATCGCGCGGGTGAATGTGCCGGTCGGTGTACTGATCTGGGTGATGGTCATCCCGATGTTGCTGAAGATCGACTTCGCTGCCCTCGGGCAGGTCCGGGCCCATTGGCGCGGCATTGGCGTGACGCTGTTCATCAACTGGGCGGTCAAGCCGTTCTCGATGGCGCTGCTGGGCTGGCTCTTCATCCGCCACTTGCTGGCGCCCGCCCTGCCGGCCGATCAGCTCGAGAGCTATGTGGCCGGCCTGATCCTGCTTGCGGCGGCGCCCTGCACCGCGATGGTGTTCGTCTGGAGCCAGCTGTGCCGCGGAGATCCGTATTTCACGCTGTCGCAGGTGGCGCTCAACGACGCGATCATGGTCGTTGCCTTCGCTCCCCTGGTGGCGTTGCTGCTCGGGCTGTCGTCCATCACGGTGCCGTGGGACACCCTGCTGACCTCTGTGGGGCTGTACATCGTCATTCCGGTCATCGTCGCGCAGGTGGCGCGCTGGCACTTGCTGCGGCGCGGGGTGGACCACTTCCAGGCGGTGGTCGGCCGACTGGGGCCGTACTCGATCTCGGCACTGCTGCTGACCCTGGTGCTGCTGTTCGCCTTCCAGGGGGAGGCCATCATCCGCCAGCCGCTGGTGATTGCCTTGCTTGCGGTTCCGATCCTGCTGCAGGTGTTCTTCAACGCTGGCCTGGCCTACCTCCTCAACCGCAAGCTGGGTGTGGCGCACTGCGTGGCCGGCCCGTCGGCATTGATCGGCGCCAGCAACTTCTTCGAGTTGGCGGTGGCCACCGCCATCAGCGTGTTCGGCTTCGATTCAGGGGCTGCGCTGGCGACGGTGGTCGGCGTGCTGATCGAGGTGCCGGTGATGTTGCTGGTGGTGCGAGTGGTCAACCAATCGCGGCACTGGTACGAGCGTGCGGCCGCGTGAATGGCCTGCGCTTCTTGGCGCTAGCTCGCTGTGGGTTGGCTGCACATCTCCTATCGTTCTTCTCGTGCAAGCGCACGGCTGCGCTGACGCAGGGTAAGCTCGCAGGCGAACCCCTGGCGTCTGACATCCTGACGGAGTAGCACATGAATCACAGATCGCGGTTCTCGGCTTGCCTTGTTCTCTGGTCGACGCTCGCTGCGGCGGCATCGGCCAGCGCGAGCGAGGCGCCGCCCGGCTATAGCTGGGCCCGGGCGGTGATCGAGCCGGTCGAGATCTGGACGCGCGACCTCGTCACCGGGCAGGTGCGGCCCTGGGCGTCCTATCAAACCCCTGGCCTGTCCTACGCCGGCGGCGTGCACCGGCTGGCCGACGGCGAAGCGGACGACCCCGCCCTGCAGCCGTACCACACCACCAAGCGGCATCCGGACAACGGCAGCCAATACACCGAGGTGGCGCTTCCGGTGAACCATGTGGGCGACTACAACGCCGGCAGCCAGACCTGGAACGCCTTTTCCACCGACGTCCTGCCTGCGCAGACCGAGATGTCGCTCCGGATCACCTACCACCAGGATGCGGTGCTGGCGCAGCATCCCGTTACGGACCCCGTGGCGGTGCAGCTCATCGGCTCGAGCATCTGGGCCCAGCTCAGCAGCAATACCTGCGACCAGTGGCGACGCGACACCCTGAGCTTCGAGGGCACCGGGCAGCAGTCCCGCAGCGGCAGCTTCACGCTGACCTGCAGCAACGCCACCGAGCTGGACCAGCATTTGTGGCTCAGCTGGTCCGCCGCCGCCGGGATCGTTACCGCAGCGATGGTCCCCGAGCCCACCAGCTACGCGCTGCTCGTCGCCGGGCTCGCTTGCCTGGCGTGGCGAAGAAGCCAGGGCCAACGCCGGAGCCGGGCCGGTGCCCCCGCCAGCTGAGGCCCACGGACGAAACCCGGCAGCATCCACCGCTGCGCCGTGCTGAAGCCCGGCCTGCCGGAGTGCGGCGATCCGGTCAACCGGCCCGCTGCAGCAGTCGCTGCGCGCGCAGCACGACCGGGGCGTCGATCATTTGGCCATCGAGCTGGCAGGCCGAGCCGCCGGCTGCCTGGTTGGCCGCCATCACCCGCTGCGCCCAGGCCAGCTCTTCATCCGGCGGCCGCAGGGCCGCATGGAGCACCGGCACCTGGCGGGGATGGATGCAGAGCTTCGCGCCGAAGCCCATGCGGGCCGCGCGCTGCATGTCGGCCTGCAGCCGCGCCGGGTCGTCCACGGCGGCCGTCACGCCGTCCACCGGCGCAGCCAGGCCGTGGCGGCGCGTCTGCACCGCCATGGCAAAGCGCAGCGGCAGCAGTTCCTGTTGCTCGTCGCTGCAGCTGATGCCGGCGTCGAGCATGAAGTCGAGATGCCCCAGGACCAGCCTCACCACCCCGGGCGTTGCGGCGATCTCCGCCATCGAGAGGTAGCCAGCCACGCTTTCGACGAGGGGCAGCAGATCGGCATGCGGGCGCCGGGCGCGCACCGCTTCGAGCGCCGGTCGACCATCGGCCTTGGGCACCATGATGGCGGGCCCGGCCGGCAGGCCGGCGAGCCAGCCGAGGTCGGCAGCGCCCTGCGGGCTGGTGGGCGAGTTGATCCGCACCACCAGCGCGGGCCCTGGGCCGCCTGGCGCCGCGAGGTGCCGCCCCACCGCTGCGCGTGCGTCGCCCTTGCGGGCGGCCGGTACGCTGTCCTCCAGGTCAAACACCAGGGCGTCGGCGCCCGCGGCCACGGCCTTGTCGAAGCGGTCCGGCCGGTCGCCGGGCACGAACAGAAAGCTGCGTGCCTGTGCAAGGCGGCTCCATCCTGGGCTCATCGGTTCAGGGCTCCGGGGTTGTGGACAATTGGGCCAGCACCCGCTGCCGCAGCACCGGCAGCCGCCCACTGAAGAAATGATCGGCGCCCGGCACCACGGTGACGGGCTGCACCGCCGGCCGGGCCCACTCCAGCACGGCGGACAGGGGCGCGCGCTCGTCGGCTTCGCCGTGGATCACCGCTGTGTCGCCGATGGGTGGGGGCGTGGCATAACACCGCTGCCCCGCCACATCGCCGATGGGCAGGCCCAGCAGGCAGCTGCGCCAGGCCGGGCGGCCGGCCGCTGCCAGCGCATGGGCAACCCGTACCTGTACGAAGGCACCGAAGGAGAAGCCCAGCAGGGCCAGCCGGGCGCCCGGCTGCGTGGCATGGAGCTGGTCGACGACGGCGAGCAGGTCGTCCGTCTCGCCGATGCCGCGGTCATGCACGCCCTGGCTGGCGCCGACGCCGCGGAAGTTCGGCCGCGCCACCCGCCATCCCGCTTCGCACAGGGCCCGGGCCAGCAGTTGCGGGATCTTGTGGCGCGCATGTCCGCCCAGCAGGGGCTGTGGATGGGCGATGACGGCGAGGCCGAGCGGCGCCTCTCGCGCAGGGAGGTCAAGCAACACCTCGATCTGCCCGGCAGGGCCGGGCAGCAGGAGCGGGTTGCCGTGGGGGCCATCGATGGATCGTGGCATCACAACAAGGGGAAGGTGGTGCGCCAGGCTGGGCAAGGGGGCGGGCAGGCCGGCAGCCACGCTGGCATCGCCTCGCATGCCGCCGGCGGCGGCTGGGTGCCGTGCCAGGCCCGACGACCGGGGCGGTGCATCAGATCACCCCCTGCTCGCGAAGCGCCTGGATGTGCTCGCCCGACCATCCCAGCTCGCGCAGCACCGCGTCGGTGTGCTCCCCGAGCGCCGGGATGGGGCCCATGCGGGGGGTGAACGAGGCGTTGACGGCCGGTGGCAGCAGTGCAGGCAGCGGGCCCTCGGGGCTGTCGACCTGGGTCCAGCGGCCGCGCGCCGACAGCTGCGGATGGCGCCAGACCTGGTGCATCTCGTTCACCCGCGCGTTGGCGATCTGCGCGTCGTCCAGGCGCTGCATCAGTTCATCGGCAGTCAGTGCCGAGAAGACGTCGTTGATCAAGGCGCCCAGGGTGTCGCGATGCTGGGTGCGGCGCGAGTTGGAAGCGAAGCGCTCGTCCTGCGCCAGCGCCGGCTGGCGCAGCACGGTGGTGCAGAAGGACGCCCATTCGCGCTCGTTCTGCAAGCCCAGCATCACGGTGCCGCCATCGCCGGCGACGAAGGGGCCATAGGGGTAGATGGTGGCATGTGCCGCGCCGGCCCGCGGCGGTGGCGGCGCATCGTCGAAGGTGTAGTAGAGCGGATAGCCCATCCACTCGACCATGCTCTCCAGCATCGAGACGTCGATGCGGCTGCCGTGCCCGGTGCGCCCGCGCTGCAGCAGGGCCGACAGGATGCTCGAGTAGGCATACATGCCGGCCGCGATGTCGGCAATCGAGCAGCCGGCCTTGGCCAGCGACTCCGGCGTGCCGGTGACCGACAGGAAGCCGGCCTCGCCCTGGATGAGCAGGTCGTAGGCCTTGCGGTCGCGGCTGGGGCCGTCGGCCCCGTAGCCGGAGATGTCGCAGACGATCAGGCCGGGGTAGCGTGCCTGCAAGGCCTCGTCGCCGAGGCCCAGCCGCGCCGCCGCGCCCGGCGCCAGGTTCTGCACCAGCACGTCGGCGCGCTCCAGCAGGCGCTCCAGGATGGGCCGGGCCTCGGGATGCTTGACGTCCAGCGTCAGGCTTTCCTTGGACCGGTTGGTCCAGACGAAATGCGAGGCCATGCCCCGCACGCGCTCGTCGTAGCGGCGGGCGAAATCGCCGGTCCCGGGGCGCTCGATCTTGATGACCCGCGCGCCCAGGTCCGCCAGCTGGCGGGTGCAGAAGGGGGCGGCGATGGCATGTTCCAGTGCCACCACCGTGATGCCGTCGAGGGGGCGGACCATGGGCGCTGTCTCCAGGTTCGGGGGGCGGGCCGCGGTCAGAAGGACCGGGGCAGCCCCAGCACGTGCTCGGCCACGTAGGCGTAGATCAAGTTGGTGGAGACCGGCGCCACCTGGTAGAGCCGCGTCTCGCGGAACTTGCGCTCGACGTCGTATTCGGTGGCGAACCCGAAGCCGCCGTGGGTCTGCAGGCAGACGTTCGCGGCTTCCCAGGAGGCCCTGGCTGCCAGGTGCTTGGCCATGTTGGCCTGCGCGCCGCAGGGCAGGCCGGCGTCGAAGCGGCGGGCGGCGTCGAACCGCATCAGGTTGGCGGCCTCGATCTCGATGTAGGCCTCGGCGATCGGAAACTGCACGCCCTGGTTCATGCCGATCGGACGGTCGAAGACGATGCGATCGCCGGCATACCGGCGGGCCCGCTCGATGAACCAGTAGCCATCACCGATGCACTCTGCGGCGATCAGGGTCCGCTCGGCATTGAGGCCGTCGAGGATGTAGTGAAAGCCCCGGCCTTCCTCGCCGATGAGATTCTCCACCGGGACCTCCAGCTCGTCGAAGAACAACTCGCTGGTCTCGTGGTTCACCATGTTCGGGATCGGCCGCACCGTGAGGCCCCGGCCAATGGATTCGCGCAGGTCGACCAGGAAGACCGACATGCCGTCCGACTTGCGCTTCACCTCGGCCAGCGGCGTGGTGCGTGCCAGCAGGATCATCAGGTCGGAGTGCTGCACCCGCGAGATCCACACCTTCTGGCCGTTGACCACATAGCGGTCGCCTTTGCGCACGGCAGTGGTCTTCAGGCGGGTGGTGTCGGTGCCGGTGGTCGGCTCGGTGACTGCCATGGACTGGATGCGCAGCCGGCCGGCCG
Organism: Eleftheria terrae; assembly: GCF_030419005.1. Taxonomy (NCBI): domain Bacteria; kingdom Pseudomonadati; phylum Pseudomonadota; class Betaproteobacteria; order Burkholderiales; genus Eleftheria; species Eleftheria terrae. The sequence goes on along the minus strand of NZ_CP106953.1, from coordinate 233,101 downwards.
CAATGGCCGGCAGGTAGCGGTCCTTCTGGGCCGGGCTGCCATGGCGCAGCAGCGTGCCCATGTTGTACATCTGCCCGTGCACGGCGCCGGCATTGGCGCCGCTGCGGTTGATCTCCTCCATGATGACCGACGCCGCCGCCAGCCCGAGGCCGGCGCCGCCATACGCCTGCGGGATCATCGCGGCCAGCCAGCCGGCCGCCATCAGGGCCTGCACGAACTCGTCGGGATAGGCCTTCTCTGCGTCGATGCGGCGGAAGTACGTGTCCGGGAACTGGCTGCACAGCTGGCGCACGCCGTCGCGCAGGGCATGGAACTCGTCGGGTTCGTTCAGCATGGGATGTGTCCTGTGTCAGGCGCGAGGGTGGCCACCGCCTCCATCGCCAGGAAGCCGTCGGCGGTGCGCGCCCACAGCTGCACGGTGGAGGCCCCCAGGCGACGGCCGCAGACGCTGAAGGGGGCGGTGTCGAAGACCGGCCGCACCGCCCGGAACTCGAAGCCGCGCACCGTGGCGTGTGGCAGCCGGCTGCGCAGCAGCTCCAGCAGCAGGGTGGCGATCAGCGGGCCGTGCACCACCAGGCCGGGATAGCCTTCCACCGCCATGGCATAGCGCCGGTCGTAGTGGATGCGGTGGCCATTGAAGGTCAGCGCGGAATAGCGAAACAGCAGCACGTCGTCGGGCCGGACCTGGTGCTCCCAGTCGGCATGCAACGGCGGTGGCAGGCCCTCAGGCGCCGGCTCGCCGGGCGCGGGCAGGTCGCGGTAGACAATGGTGTGTTCATCGCTGACGCACAGGCTGCCCTCTGCATGGACGTCATGCCGCACCGCCACGAACACCAGCGCACCGGTGCGCCCCTGCCTGAGCCGGACGTCGGCAATCGTCGATTGGCGGTGCAGGGCCTGGCCCACCTGCAAGGGGCGGTGGAAGGTCAGCCGGCTGCCCGCCCACATGCGCCGCGGCAGCGGCACCGGTGGCAGGAAGCCGCCGCGCTGGGCATGGCCGTCGGCACCGATGTCCGACTGCCGGTGCAGCGGCAGGAAGTAGAGCCAATGCCAGCACGGCGGCACCCGGTCGCCGGTACGCGGCACCGGATCGTTGCGATCGAGCGTCGCGGCCAGTGCCTGTAGCGGCACGGGCGTGGCTATGTCGTCGGCCGTCTCCCTGCGGCCGATCCAGGTGCGCAGGGCATCGAGGTCCAGGGGCAGCGCGGCGGGGCCGGCAGGGACGGTGCTCATGCCGTGATTCTGGGTACCATGGCGCTATCTGTGAAATACCGATTCCGCCTAACCGCTATAAGCCACCGCGATAGCGGCGTGCCTGCTCCTCCTGATGGAACTACGACAGCTTCGCTACTTCATTGGCATCAGCGAGGCGGGCAGCCTGCTGAAGGCCTCCTCCCGCCTGCATGTGGCGCAACCGGCGCTGAGCCAGCAGATGGCGGCGCTGGAGCAGGACGTGGGCGCCAGGCTGCTCGAGCGCAGCAGCCGGGGGGTGACGCTGACGGAGGCCGGCAAGGCCTTCCTGGCGCACGCAAGGGTGGTGCTGGACGATGTGGAGCGGGCTCGCCAGGCCGCCTGCGAGCTGGCGGGGGCCCCCAGCGGCCCGGTGGCCATCGGCCTGCCCACGACAGTCGGCCTGGTGGCCACGGTGCCGCTGCTGCAGGCTTGCCAGCAGCAACTGCCACGGGTGCAGCTGCGCATCGTGGAGGGCTACAGCGGATTCCTGCGCGAGTGGCTGCTGGCCGGACGGGTCGACATCGCCCTGCTGTTCGGAGCCGGCCCCGACCCGGCGCTGGTGAAGCGGCCGCTGGTCGAGGACCGGCTGGTGCTGGTCACCGCCGCCTCCGGGCGGCGCGGGCCGCGCAGGATGGCGCTCAGCGGCATCGCTGACTGGCCACTCATCCTGCCCGGCCAGGGGCATGGCTTGCGCAGCATCATCGATGAGGCCTGCCAGCCGCAAGGCATCGTGCTCGACGTGGTGGCCGAGGTGGAGTCGCTCAGCAGCGTCAAGCGGGCGGTAGAGGCCGGGCTGGGGGCGACGATCCTGCCCTACGGATCGGTGGCGGAGGAGGTGGCCGCCGGTCGCCTGCGCGCCAGCCACATCGACGGCCCGAGCATGTTGCGCCACGTGGTGTGCGCGAGCAGCGTGACGCGGCCGATGACATCGGCAGGCGCTGCCGTCATCGAACTGGTGCACGGCCTGATCCGGCGCATGGCCAAGCGCAAGGAATGGCCGGTGCGGTGGGTTGGCGCCGAGCCGGGCGGCTGACAATCGCCATGGCGGGCAGGGCTCGTCTTCCAGCACGGCGGTTTCGAAGGAAGGCAGGCCGGCGCTGTCGGCCTGCTGGGCGAAGCGGTCCGCCTGGCGCCTGGCGACGCGCCTCAGCTCTTCCTGCACGTCGTTCAGCACGAGCGGACCGACCTCCGGCGGCAGGTTGACCAGGCCCGTGGGCGCGAGCCCGACCAGGTGGCTGCCATGCAGCAAGGCCAGCGCGATGGCAAGGCGCACGCGCACAGCGCAACGTGCGGTGTCGTCCAGGTGCACAAGGACGGTGGGGTAGCTCATGGTGTCTCTCCTGTGGAGTCAGTCCGGCATGGCGGCGAGCGCGGCCGCGACGATGGAACCTCGTCTCGGCGGGCTGCGGCAGCATGGCCAGTCTTTCGAATTCCGCCCGGGAGGGTCCTGCGCTGCGTCAAGTGCGCAGGCGTTGCGGGAGGGGCGCGCCGGGGCAGCCGGGTTCGCAGCGGCGAAGTGGTGTCCTGCAAGCGGCGAAAGGCAGCATGCCGGGCCGCTGCTTGAGTGGCCTGCTTGAGTGGCCTGCTTGAGTGGCCTGCTTGAGTCGCCTGCTTGAGTCGCCTGCTTGAGTCGCCTGCTGCGGCAGGGCTTCGGGCCTAGGCGTCACCCGCCACACCGCTTGGCCGACCTGGTCCGGGACGCGGCCTATGATCCGACACGCCTATTACGATAACTCTTCTTATCGCAATGGCAGTTCCGTGCTGGGAAACTGGCTGTTGCAGAAGACCCAGGGACGCCTCCCACCTTCCACCGCGGCGCTGCGCCGAAGGGCGCACCTGCCGCCTCCGACAAGGTCTTCAGCTGGAACACCGCACGCGCCTCGGCCGGGCGACCCTCGCCACCCGCGGCGGCGTGCGGCCACCGGCCTACTTGCGCGCCTCGATCAGGCCGTGTGCGATCAAGCGGGCCCGCAGCACGTTGCGACTGAGGCCGAGCAGCCGAGCGGCCTTCACCTGGTTCTGCTGGCAATGCGCATGGGCCACGCTCACCACGGTTCTCTCGATCAGGGACCAGAGCTCCGCAGGCGCGTCCTCGCACAGGCGATGCAGCGCCTGCTGCAGCTCCGCAAGGGCGGGCCCGGAAGCCGCGTCCTCAGACGCGGAGGGGGTGGCGCCGGCAGGCAGGGTGGTGAGGGACAGCGCCTGCTCGCCGATGTCCGGGCCGTCGCCGATCAGCAGCGCGTGGTGCACCACGTTCTCCAGCTCCCGCAGGTTGCCCGGCCAGTCGTGCGCCAGCAGCTGGGCTTGCGCAGCGGGGCTGAAGTGCCGGCGCGGGCAGTTCAGCCGCTCGCCCAGCAGGGCAAGGAAGTGGCGCGCGAGCGGCAGGATGTCGCGCCGTCGCTCCCTCAACGGCGGAACCCGCAGGTGGATGGCCCTCAAGGCATGGTAGAGGTCTTCCCGGAAGCGACCCTCGCGCACCGCCCGGTCGAGGTCGATGGCGGTGGCCGTGACAAGCCGGATGTCCGCCGGCAGCGGCCGCCCGGCGCCGACGCGCACCAGCTCCCGGGCTTGCAGCAGTTGCAGCAGTCGTGCCTGCAGGTGGTGCGGCAGGCGGTCGACTTCGTCGAGGAACACGGTGCCGCCCTGTCCGGCCTCGAGCCCGCCCATGTGGACCGCAAAGGCGCCCGGCACGCGGCCCTTGCCATGCCCGAACAGTTCGCCTTCCAGGCTGTCGGTGGGATAGGCGCCGCAGTTCACTGCGACGAAAGGGCCGTGGCCGCGCCGGCTGGCAGCGTGCAGGGCGCGGGCGATCCAGTCCTTGCCGGTGCCGCTTTCGCCGAGCAGCAGCACCGGTGCATCGGTGGGCCCGATGCGCTGGATCACCAGCAACAGCTCGCGCGAACGCGGGTCTTCGAGCACCTGCAGCGATTCGTGCCCTGGTTGCCAGGCCGCGCGGCGCTCGCCTGGGACGCGGTGCCGCAGCTCGCCGGGGCGCGCATCCCGTTCGACCGTGTTCATGAATAGAAGGTAGGCTGCGGCCACTGCCCCTTGAGCACCCAGTCACCCAGCTCCTGCAGCTTGAGCTGCACCGGGTCGTGCAGCGTATGGGTGCGGAGGTTGCGCCAGTGGCGGTCGAGCCCCAGCCGGGCGTGGGTGGAGCGCGCGCCAGTGACTTCGAACAGCCGGTTGCAGATGTCCAGCCCGGTGCGGGTGGCGCAGACCTTCGCAGCGGCAATGGCGACGGCTGTTGCGCCGCGCTCGTCGGCGGTCAGCTCGCTGCCGCGCTGCAGGGCCTCGTCGACCCGTTGGCCGGCACGGTCGGTGAGCAGCCGCATTGCCTCCAGGCCCACATGGAACTCGCCAAAGCCGGTGAGCACATGCGGGTCCTCCTCGGCGGCAGCGCGCCTCGAGCCGGGCCAGGGCCGTGCTTCCTGCCGGGTGTAGTGCAGCGCGTCGGAGAACGCCCCCTCGGCAATGCCGACGTAGATGTTGGCCAGGATGGCCTGTGCCAGCAGGGGCCGCATGCAGGCGAGCGGCGTGGACAGCGGGCCGGGGTCGAGCAGCAGCTCGTCGTCTTCCACCCGCAGCCGGTCGAAGTAGACGCTGCCGCTGTCGGTCTGGCGCTGCCCGATGTTGTCCCAGTCCTGCATCAGGTGGATGCCACTGCGGCTGGTGGGCACCGCGGCGACCAGCATGCGGGACGCGTCGCTCTCGTCCACTGCCGACACCACCAGCATCTGCGAGTCGAGCGCGCCGGAGCAGAAGCTCTTCATGCCCGAGAACTCCAGCCCGTGGGGGGTGCGGCGCCAGGTGGTGCGCCTGTCCAGCGGATTGAGCGCATTGCCCCAGAACCAGTCCCGCTGCGCAGTGTGACGCAGCCACGGCTGCCACTGCGCCGGCTGGCCGAACAGCTGCACGGTGGCCAGCATCAGGTGATGGAAGGCGAACAGATGGGCCACCGAGCTGTCGGCACGCGCCAGCTGGCGCACTGCCGACAGCACCAGCGACCAGCGGCCGCCCAGGCCGCCGAGCGACTGCGGGATGGACAGCCGCAGCAGGCCGCTGCGGCGGATGTCATCGCGCTGGGCCTTGGGGGTGCCGCCGAGCACGTCGCGCTCGGCCGCGGTTTCGGCGAAACGCCGGCACAGCGCCTGGAGGACGACGGGCACGCCAGACAGGCTGTCCGCGCGGGGCAGGGTGGCTTCGGCGGGGAGGGGGGCTGCCGCGGCAGCAGGATCCAGCGCGAGGGGGGTGTTCATCGAGACCCTGGGAGGTGAGTGCTGCGGCCGGGGAAGCAGGTCATGTGCCAGCCGCAGGCCACGGGGTGGCGACCTGTGCTGCCCAGCAAGCAGCCGCGCTGCTGGGGATCGCGCAGCGCCCGGTAGCTGCTGCTGGCAATGCAGCAGCGCGCTTGCCGGCGTCCACCGGTGCCGCGCCGTCCACGTCGGGAGCGGCCTGCGCGGGATGCAGCATGGGCTGCTGCTGCAGCAGCAATCGATGCGGCGCAGGCAGCAGCGGCGCACCCTGCACGGCTGCCGGGGGCCCGGGTGGGCTGCGGACCGCATAAGCATGTTCGGCAAACGATTCAGGGCCAGGTCAACGCGCCGAGGTGGCACGGTCGGTGCAATGAATGGCTGCCCAAACGCAAGGAGTCCCGTCATGCCCCAGCCCTTCAAGGTCGTCGCCATCATCGGCAGCAGCAGCGAGCGTTCGCGCACGCAGGCCCTCGTCGAAAGCATCGTCGCGTCGCTCGCCGAGCACGTGCAGATCGAGGTCGAGACACTGTCCATCCGCGCTCTGGCCCCGCACATCGCGGTGGCCGGGGACCGCGCCAGCCTCGGGCCGGTCGGTGCTGCTGCGCTCACGTCCATCGAGGAGGCCGACCTGCTGATCGCCGCCACCCCGATCTACAAGGGCACCTTCGCCGGCCTGTTCAAGCACCTGATCGATCTCATTGCGCCAAACGCCCTGGTTGGCCGGCCGGTGCTGCTGGCCGCCACCGGCGGCAGCGACCGCCATGCGCTGAGCGTGGACCATGCGCTGCGCCCGCTGTTCGCCTTCTTCCGCACCCACACCGTTCCCTCGGCGGTGTATGCGTCGGAGGCCGACTTCGACGGGCTCACGGTGCGCAACCCGGCGCTGCAGGCCCGCATCGACGAAGCCGCCCTGCAGGCCGCCCGCCTGCTGCCCAGCCACGCACCGGCGCTGGCCCGGGTCGATGCCGTGGCCGCCGCTGCCTGAAGGCAGGCGTTGGACCGAGCCACCGAACACGAGGAAACGAGCATGAGCGACAACCGCCACGAACCGCCGATCAAGTTCGCCTACTGGGTGCCCAATGTCAGTGGCGGCCTGGTGATCAGCAAGATCGAACAGCGCACCAGCTGGGACATCGACTACAACCGCCGCCTCGCCCAGGCGGCCGAGCGCAACGGCTTTGACTATGCGCTGACGCAGATCCGCTTCACCGCCGGCTATGGGGCGGAGTACCAGCATGAGTCGGTCGCCTTCTCTCACGCGTTGCTGGCTGCAACGAGCCGGCTCACGGTGATCGCGGCCATCCTGCCTGGTCCCTGGAACCCGACGCTGGCGGCCAAGCAGGTGGCCACCATCAGCCAGCTCACCGGCGGACGCATCGCGGTCAACATCGTCAGCGGCTGGTTCCGCGGCGAGTTCGCCGCCATCGGCGAGCCGTGGCTCGACCACGACGAGCGCTACCGCCGGTCGGAGGAGTTCATCCGGTCGCTGCGCGGCATCTGGCGCGAGGACAACTTCAGCTTCCGCGGCGACTTCTATCGCTACACACACTACACGCTCAAGCCCAAGCCCGCGCAGCCGCTGCCCGAGATCTTCCAGGGCGGCAGTTCGCGGGCGGCCCGGGACATGGCTGCACGGGTTTCGGACTGGTACTTCACCAACGGCAACACGCCCGAGAACATCCGCAAGCAGGTGGACGACCTCCACGCCAAGGCGGCGGCCAACGGGCACCGCGTGAAGGTCGGCGTGAACGCCTTCATGATCGCCCGGGACACCGAGGAGGAGGCCCAGCGGGTGTTGCAGGAGATCATTGCCGCAGCCGATCCCGAGGCGGTGAACGCGTTCGGCGCCGAGGTGAAGAACGCCGGGGCAGCGTCGCCGGAGCGTGAAGGCAACTGGGCGAAGTCCAGCTTCGAGGACCTGGTTCAGTACAACGACGGCTTCCGCACCAACCTGATCGGCACGCCGCAGCAGATTGCCGAGCGCATCGTGGCGCTGAAGGAGGCAGGCGCCGACCTCATCCTGATCGGCTTCCTGCACTTCATCGAGGAGGTGGAGTACTTCGGCCGCAAGGTGCTGCCCCTGGTGCGTGAGCTGGAGGCCCGGCGCGAGCCGGTCGCCGCCGCCTGAGCACCGGACGCCCCGCGCAGGGACCGACGATGGCAATCGCATCAACCGACGCACTGCGTGTCCACCGTCGTGGGCAATGGCTGTGCTGGAGCAGAGAGGGCCTGCGGGCCGACGTGGCCGCACTGGCAGAAGGCTGGCGCCGGGCCGGCGTGCGGGACGGTGACACCATCACCACCGTAGGCCCCTTGAGCGCGGCATTCGTGCTGACGCTGAAGGCCGCACCGCTGATCGGCGCCTGCGTGCAGCCCCTGCAGTGGCGGGCCGATGCCGATGCGCTGCCGGACGTGCCGCTCCAGCACGTGCTGGTGGACAGCACGCACGAGCTGGAGGCCTTGCTGGCCCGGCGCCCGACCGGGCTCGGCCAGGTCCATGTCGCCTATCCGCTGCGCAGCACGGCGGCCGACGGTGCGGTTGCTGTCCGCGTCCTGCCCTTTGCCGGGCTGCTTCGAGGGCCGGATGCCAACGCAGGGCCGACGCGGGATGAGCCGGCGGACCCGCTGGAACAGCACGCCGACCGCCAGCGCGGGCTGCGGGTGCTCGCGGAGTTCGAGCCGCACTGGGCCCCAGGGCTGGCCTGGTTGCAGCAGGAGTGGTGGCGCCAGGCAGCCACGCTGGTACTTCCAGAGCCGGGCGGCGACGCCTGGGCCGACCGGCGGCGTGCCCGGCCCGACCTCTGGGTGGCGCCGGCCGGCACGCTGGAGGCAGCAGCTCGCGACATCGCGCGCCAGACCGAAGGCCGGCCTGGCGGGTGGCTGCGCTGGCGTGCGGCGGCTGTGCTGGGCCTGCGCCCGGGGCTGCGCTGGATCACCGACGGGCCGTTGTCGCGGCCCACCGTCGAGCTGCTCGAATCCTTCGGCGCAGCGCCCCTGTCGTCGGCCGGTGGTGCGACCGCGTGGCCGCCCCACCTTGCGGGGGCATCGACATGACGCAGACGGCCAGCCAGCCCGGCCGCCACGCCATCCGCGCGGTGCCACTGCTGGAGCTTGAGCACATCACGCTGCGCTTCGGCGGTGTCACGGCCATCCGGGACATCGGGTTCTTGGTGCACGAGGGTGAGGTGCTGTCGATCATCGGCCCCAATGGGGCGGGCAAGAGCTCCTTGCTGAACGTGGTGAGCGGTGTCTACCGGCCGCAGGCCGGCAGCCTCCGCTTCGGCGGCCGGCCCATCGAGCGGGTGGCGCCACGCCACATGGCACGCCTGGGGGTGGCCCGCACCTTCCAGAACCTGGCGCTGTTCAAGGGCATGCCGGTGATCGACAACATCATCGCCGGCCGCCAGGGCGGCACAGGTGCCGGCTTCTGGGCCAACGCGCTTCGCTTGCCCGGGGCACGCGCCGAGGCCGCGCGGCAACGCGCCCATGCCGAGGAACTGCTGGAGTTCCTGCGCTTGCAGCGCTGGCGCGACCGCACCGTGGCCGAGCTGCCCTATGGCCTGCAGAAGCGGGTCGAGCTGGCACGTGCCCTGGCGGCCGAGCCCCGGCTGCTGCTGCTGGACGAGCCGATGGCCGGCATGGGCAGCGCCGACAAGCACGAGATGGCTCGCGTGGTGGTGGAGGTGAACCGCCGCTTCGGCACGACGGTGGTGTTGATCGAGCATGACATGGGGGTGGTGATGGACGTGTCGGACCGGGTCGTGGTGCTGGACCACGGCCGCAAGATCGCCGACGGCCGGCCCGAGGCGGTGCGCGACCGGCCCGAGGTCATCGCCGCCTACCTGGGCGCCGGGCTGCACTGAGGGCAGGGGGAAGGGGTGATGGACTTTTTCATCGAGGTGCTGATCGGCGGCCTGCTGGCCGGGGTCATGTACTCCATGGTCGCGATCGGCTTCGTGCTGGTCTACAAGTCGTCCGGCATCTTCAATTTCGCGCAGGGCGCGATGGTGCTGTTCGCTGCGCTCACCTTCGTCAGCCTGGTCGAGCGCGGCTGGCCGTTTGTCGCGGCGCTTGCAGCCACGCTGCTGGCGATGGTGTTGCTGGCGCTGCTCATCAGCCGCGTCGTGATCAAGCCGCTGGTGGCGCGCCCGCCGATGGTGCTGTTCATGGCCACGCTGGGCCTGAGCTTCATCCTGGAAGGCGCGGCGCAATGGCTGTGGGGGGCGCAGGTGCATGCGCTCGACCTCGGCATCGAGGACACGCCGGTGGCACTGGGCGGCGTGCTCATCAGCAGCCTCGACCTGGCGGCCGCTGCCACGGCAGCGGTGCTGGTCGCGGCGCTGGGCATTGTGTTCCACCGCACCCGGGTGGGGTTGGCGCTGCGCGGTGTGGCGGACGACCCGCTGGCTGCGCTGGCCGTCGGCGTCGACATCCAGCGCCTCGGGGCGCTGGTGTGGTCGGCGGCGGGGGCGGTGGCGCTGGTGGCCGGGTTGTTGTGGGGGGCCCGCACCGGCGTGCAGTTCTCGCTGTCGCTGATCGTCCTCAAGGCGCTGCCGGTGCTGATCATCGGCGGGTTCTCCTCGGTGGCCGGTGCCATCGCCGGCGGCCTGCTGGTCGGAGCGGCCGAAAAGCTGGCCGAGGTGTATGTCGGGCCGTTCGTGGGCGGCGGCATCGAGAACTGGTTTCCCTATGTGGTGGCGCTGCTGTTGCTGTTCTGGCGGCCCGATGGCGTCTTTGGTGAACGCACCGTGCAACGGGTGTGAGGAGGAGGGGTCCCATGCGCAGCCACACCAGCACCGTCGCCCCCGATTGGACGCATGCGTCCAGCGCGCGCCTCTGGCGTCCGCCGCTGGGTGCGCGGCCGTGGTGGATCGTGATCGGCCTGGCGCTGGCGCTTGTCTGGTTGCCACGGGTCGGCGGCGACTACCTGTTCTCGGCGGTGCTCGTTCCCTGGCTGGTGTTGTCGCTGGCAGGCCTGGGGCTGAACCTGCTCACCGGCTACGCGGGGCAGTTGTCGGTCGGCTCCGCCGCCTTCATGTGCGTGGGGGCGTTCGCCAGCTACAACCTGCTGCTGCGCCTACCGGGCCTGCCGTTGCCGGCCGGCCTGCTGCTCGGCGGCGCGGTGGCGGCGGCCTTCGGTGTGCTGGTGGGCCTGCCCAGCCTGCGCATCAAGGGCTTCTACCTCATCGTGTCGACGCTGGCCGCCCAGTTCTTCGTGCCCTGGCTCTTCGTCAGGTTTGGCTGGTTCTCCAACCACAACCCCTCGGGTGTCATCAGCGCGCCCCGGCTGGTGGTGGCCGGGCAGGACCTGTCCTCGCCCGCCGGCCGCTACCTGCTCACGCTGGCGGTGGTGCTGCTGCTCACCCTGCTGGCGCGCAACCTCGCGAACGGCGACATCGGCCGCCAGTGGCGCGCGGTGCGCGACATGGACACCGCGGCCGAGGTGATCGGCATCCCGGTGCGGCGAGCCAAGCTGCTGGCGTTCGCGGTGAGCTCCTTCTACCTGGGCGTGGCGGGCGCCTTGTGGGCCTTTGCCTACGTGGGCACCGTCGAGCCCCACGGCTTCGACCTGGCGCGCTCGTTCCAGGTGCTCTTCATCGTGATCCTGGGCGGGCTGGGCAGCGTGGCCGGGGCATTCCTGGGGGCGGCCTTCATGGTGCTGTTTCCGATCCTGCTGTCGAACCTCGCCACGCAGTGGCTGGCCGGGCTGATCGATCCCGGCAACTTCGAGAACGCGCAGAAGATCGTGCTCGGTAGCCTGATCATCTTCATCCTGATCCGTGAGCCGGAAGGCCTGTGGCGGCTGCTGCAGCGTCGCTGGCAGCGCTGGCGGTCCTGGCCGCTGTCCGCCCCCTGAATCCCTTTCACCCGACGCCGGACCGGCGTGCCACACACGCACCGGCTGGCCCGCACTCACCCACAAGGAGCCCGATTCCATGCCTTCCATCCTTCGCCGCGCCACCCGGGCGGTCGCTGCCGCGGCCCTGCTCGCCGGGGCCGTCTCCAGCCCTGCCCAGGGCCGGGAGCAGTACTTTCCGCTGCAGAGCTACCGGGTCGGCCCGTATGCCGCGGGCGGCACCGGCTTCTTCGGCGGCTTCATCGACTACCTGCAGCTCGTCAACCTGCGTGACGGCGGCGTCAACCAGGTCAAGCTGACCTGGAGCGAATGCGAGACGGAGTACGTGGTCGAGAAGGGCGTGGAATGCTACGAGCGCCTGAAGAAGGGACACAACGGCGCGCCGGCGGCCGCCACGAACCCGCTGTCGGTCGGTATCGCCTATGCGACGCTGGACCGCTCGGCCGCCGACAAGCTGCCGCTGGTGACCATCAACCACGGCCGGACGGACTCGACCGACGGCCGCGTTTTCCCCTACGTCTTCCCCTTGCAGCTGAACCCCTACAGCGAGGTGTCGGCCATCGTCAACTACATCGGCCAGCAGGCGGGCGGGCTGGAGCGGCTGAAAGGCCGGAAGATCATCACCCTGTACCACGGCTCGCCGTATGGCAAGGAGACCATTCCGGTGCTGGAGCTGCTCTCGCAGAAGTACGGCTTCGCACTGCAGCAGATCGAGGTGCCGCATCCCGGCAACGAGCAGCAGTCGCAGTGGCTGACGATCCGGCGTGAGAAGCCCGACTGGGTGATCCTGCGCGGCTGGGGTGTCATGAATCCGGTGGCGCTGAAGAACGCCCAGAAGGTCGGTTTCCCGGCCAGTCGCATCATCGGCAACATCTGGAGCAATTCCGAGGACGACGCAGCGCCGGCCGGCGAGGCCGCCAAGGGCTACCTGGCCATCACCACCCATCCGTCCGGCACCGGCTTCCCGGTGCTGCAGGACATCAAGAAATACGTGGTCGACGCGGGCAAGGGCAACCTGGCCGATCCGAAGCGCTTCGGCAACGTCTACTACAACCTGGGTGTGGTCAACGGCATCCTGAATGTGGAGGCACTGCGGGTGGCCCAGGCGCGTTTTGGCAAGCGGCCGCTCACCGGGGAGGAGGTGCGCTGGGGCTTCGAGAACATCCGCATCGACGACGCGCGGCTCAAGGAGCTGGGTGCCACCGGTCTGGTGCAGAAGCTGCGCCTGAGCTGCAGCGACCACGAAGGCGGCGGCGCGGTGCGCTTCCAGCAGTGGGACGGGCAGCAGTGGAAGCTGGTGAGCGACTGGGTGCAGGCCGACCGCGCGCTGCTGCGGCCGATCATCGAGCGCTCGTCGCTGCAGTACGCCAGGGAGAAGGGCGTGGCGGTGCGCGACTGCACGCAAGAAGGCAGTGCCGTCGCTGCCGGGAAATGATCGCCATGGCCGCCTTGCTTGAACTGCAGGACGTCGACGTCCGCTATGGCGGTGCCATCGATGCGCTGCACGGGGTGTCGCTGCAGGTCGCGACCGGCGCCATCGTGGCCTTGCTGGGCGCCAACGGCGCCGGCAAGAGCACGGTGCTGAAGGCAGCCTCGCAACTGCTGGGCGCCGAGCGAGGCGAGGTGACGGCCGGCCGCGTGCACTTCGACGGCCGGCCGACGCAGGGCCAGGCCGCGCACGAGCTGGTGGCGCAGGGGGTGTCCCATGTGCTGGAGGGCCGCCACTGCTTTCCGCACCTCAGTGTCGAGGAGAACCTCAGGCTCGGCGCGCTGGTTCGCAAGCCGCGGCGGGCGGAGCTGGCAGCGGCCCTCGAGCAGGTGTACGAGCGATTCCCGCGCCTGAAGGAGCGCCGGCGCAGCCCGGCGGGCGTCACGTCGGGCGGCGAGCAGCAAATGGTGGCGATCGGGCGGGCCTTGATGGCCCGCCCGCGGCTGGTGCTGCTGGACGAGCCGTCGATGGGCCTGGCGCCGCTGATCGTGCAGGAAATCTTCGACGGCGTGCGTGCCTTGAACGAGCATGACGGCGTGAGCTTCCTGCTGGCCGAGCAGAACGCGGCCATCGCGCTGCGTCGTGCCCACCATGCCTACCTGCTGGAAGGGGGGCGCGTGGTCCTGCACGGGCCGGCCCCCGAGCTTGCCGCGCGCGACGACATCCAGCACTTCTACCTGGGCGGGAAGGCCGCGCAGCGGCGGTCCTTCATCGACGCCCACCGCATCCGAACCTTCCAGGCCGCGGCCTGAGTCCTTGAGGAGATTGCATCGATGACCCCATCAAGCCACCCGCCGGCGCTTTCGGCCGGCACGGACCCCGAGGCGCTCGCGCAGCGCTTGCGCCCCGTCTTCCAGCGCATTGCCGAAGGCGCCCTGCAACGGGAGCGCGACCGCCAGCTGCCGCGTGAGCCGATTGCCTGGCTCAAGGAAGCCGGCTTCGGCGCGGTGCGAGTGCCGCGCGAGCACGGAGGCGCCGGCGCCTCGCTGCCGCAACTGGTGCAGCTGCTGATCGAGCTGGCAGAAGCCGACTCCAACATCGTGCAGGCACTGAGGGGCCACTTCGCCTTCGTGGAAGACCGCCTCAACGCAGCGCCGGGGCCGCAGCGCACAGTCTGGTTCGAGCGCTTTGTGAAGGGCGACCTGGTCGGCAATGCCTGGACCGAGGTGGGCGACGTGCAGGTCGGTGACGTCATCACCAAGGTATCGCGCAAGGACGGCCGCTGGGTGGTCGACGGTCGCAAGTACTACAGCACCGGGAGCATCTTCGCCGATTGGGTGGACCTGTACGCACGCCGCGCCGACAACCATGCCGACGTGATTGCCGCCGTCAGCACCCATCAGCCGGGCGTGCAGCACTTCGACGACTGGGACGGCTTTGGCCAGCGCACCACCGGCAGTGGCACCTCCACCTACGAGGATGCGCTGGTGGAGCCCGAGAACCTCATTCCCTTCGAGACACGCTTCAAGTACCAGACCGCCTTCTACCAGCTGTTCCACCTGGCCACGCTGGCCGGCATCGGCCGTGCCATCGAGCGTGACGTGGCCCACGAGGTGCGTTCGCGCAGGCGCATCTTCTCCACCGGCAACGCCAACCATGTGAGCCGCGATCCACAGGTGCAACAGGTGGTGGGGCAGATCTCGGCCTGGGTGTACGCGGCGCAGGCCACCGCCTTGCGTGCGGCCGAGCCGGCGCAGCGGGCCTATGAGGCGCGTTTCCAGGACGATGTGGAGGCCGAGCGGCAGGCCAACATCGCCGCGGAGATCGAGTCGGCGCAGGGCCAGATCGTGATCTCCGAGCTGATCCTGCGTGCCGCCACCGAGCTCTTCAACACCCTGGGGGCATCGGGGGTCAGCAGCACCAAGGCGCTCGACCGGCACTGGCGCAACGCGCGCACCGTGGCGTCGCACAACCCGCTGATCTACAAGCAACGCATCGTCGGCGACTGGCGCATCAACGGCACCGAGCCGCCCTACGTCTGGCAGATCGGCGCGGGGCCGGGGCGTTGAGCGGGGCCGGGCGAGGGGAGGCGGCCGTGCCGGGGCAGGAGGAGGTGCAGGCTCGCGTGGACCGGCTGGCTGCCGCATGGCGCCAGACGGCAGCCGAACGCGACCTGGCCGGCGGCCACGCTGCCCGCGAGCGCGAGCAACTGCGTGAGAGCGGGCTGCTCGGCCTCACCATTGCACGCGCCCACGGCGGCTGGGGCGCGCCCTGGTCGGTGTTCTACGACGCGCTGCGGCGCCTGGCCGGGGCCGACAGCGCATTGGCGCACCTGTTTGCCTTCCACCACCTGCAGCTGGCCACGGTGCTGCTCTACGGTTCGGCTGAGCAGCAGCAGCGGCTGCTCGGGCGGTCGATCGAGCGGGGCCTCTTCTGGGGCAATGCGCTCAATCCGAACGATCGCCGCGCGGTGGCGCAGGTCGACCGCGACGGCGCGGTGGTGCATGGATCCAAGAGCTTCTGCTCGGGCTCCGTCGGCTCGGACATGCTGACCGTCAGCGCCTGGCACGAGCCGACGCAGACATTCCTGACCGGGGTGGTGCCGTCCC
The DNA here is from genome assembly GCF_030419005.1 of Eleftheria terrae. NCBI lineage: Bacteria > Pseudomonadati > Pseudomonadota > Betaproteobacteria > Burkholderiales > Eleftheria > Eleftheria terrae. The sequence goes on along the minus strand of NZ_CP106953.1, from coordinate 217,717 downwards.
GCGCGCGCGGCGTGACGATCGAGGAAGACTGGGACGCCTTCGGACAGCGGCAGACCGACAGCGGCACGGTGCACTTCGACGAGGTGCGCGTGCCCAGCGCGGACATCCTGGTGGCCCCGGGTGTCAGGCCGGGCGTTCGTGCCACGCTGCGTGCCCAGTTCGCGCAGTTGATCCTCGTGCACCTGTACCTGGGCATCGCAGAGGGCGCCTTGTCCGAGGCGCTGCATTTCGTGCCCGACTCCCGGCGCGAGGCGGACGATCCCTACCTGCTGCAGCGCCTGGCCGAGCTGCACCTGCAGCTCCGGCCGGCCCGGGTGCTGGCGGAGCAAGCCGCCGCCCGGCTGGAGGCTGCGTATGGCCGGGGCGAGGCGCTGACACCGCGGGAGCGGGGAGAGGTGGCCGTGGCGGTGATCGAGGCCAAGGTTCTCGCGCACCGCGCGGCACTGGCGGTGTGCAGCCAGCTCTTCGAGGTGACCGGCGCGCGCTCCACCTCCCGCCGCCATGCCCTGGACCGGTTCTGGCGCAACGCGCGGGTGCACACGCTGCACGACCCGATTGACCTGAAGCTGCGCGACCTGGGGCGGCACGTGCTCGACGGGCGGTATCCGGAGCCGACGCCGTATTCATGACGGCGGGCGGCTGCCGCCAGACGCGCATCCGGGGCTTGGTCTGCGGTGCCCGACGATCCGGGGCGCCGAGTGCTGGGGCCGGGCCGCGCCTCACCACATCTACCGGACCGGGATCAGTCCAGCTGACCAACATCGGCTCGACATTCCGATCCAAGCCCGCAGCCCGGCCGGTTCCTCCTCGGACGAGCACATCTCTGCATTCGCGGCCGCATCGAGGATGGCCGTGCTCTACCTATCGGTGAACCCAACGTCGAAAGTGGGTGACGTCGTACACGAATTTCGGCTAACGGCTAATTGGTCAGCGACCCCTGAGTTGAGGGGTGCGCGCAGAAACAGTGTGTACATCAGCGAATCGGCCTGATGCCGCCGGCCATGATTTAGGGCTCAACAGATGGATGGGAGGTTCTCCATGTCCGACTACACCGAAGAGCGAGCGCGGCCCGCTGTACCGCATTGCGCGCGTGCCACGATGTCGCTCCGTTTCAACGGCACGTACTTGACCTTGTCCGGCAAGAAGACCCGCGTCTTCCCCGCCGTATCCGGCAAGCCGGACCAGAACGGCAAGTTCGCTTACTCCGCAGATCGGCAGAAGGTCGCATTCGCCGGGCCGATTCCAGAAGGTGAGTACTGGATCAACTTCGAAGAGCTGTGGACGAACGCCTTTTGGCGCCGCGGTTCGTATCGCGCATGGGGCAACTACCGCCTCACCATCCATCCGCTTCCCTCGACCAAGACACACAATCGCGGCGGCTTCTTCATCCACGGCGGCGCAGTCCCGGGCAGCGCCGGCTGTATCGACTTGAACGCCAAGATTGACGACTTCGTCGCAGCCCTGCGCGAGGAACTCGGCGATAGCAAGTCCTGCTACATCCCCCTGTCCGTCGCCTACTGACCATGGCAAGTAAGGCCCCCGCAATCGTCGCAGCAATCACCGCCGTTGCCGTACTCGGCGCGGCAGCGTTCGTCACCGTATCGAACCTGATCGAGTCGTATGGGAGCGGCCCACCCTATTACGGCTTGACCACGAACATGGACAAGTGGGAGAGCCCCGTGCCCTTCCTCCTGGCATTCGATGCCGTGGCGCTGGTCATTGCTGCGGCTCTCGGCTGGTTCGCCAGGAGCCGGCTGAAGCGTTCCATCATTCGCTGACGGGCTGGCTCCCGGCGTCTGAATCCGTGGGAAGAATCAAGACCCTCGGCCTGGCTCTGCTGCTCATCCTCGTGTTGGCGGTCAGCGGGTGCATTGTTGTCACCCTGGCCATCCTGCCGAACGATGCCAGCATCGATGAGGGGTGGGCCTACAGCTGGGCCGGCATGGCGGCAGGGGCGATTCTCGGCGGCCTCGCATTCTGGTGGTCCCGCCGCCGCAAGGTTCAGCCGCATCACTGACCCTTCACCGTCACGTTGAACATTGGGACCAAGGAAGGCAGGTCCTTCCCCCTGGCTCTGGTGAGCTCCGTCCGACCCAGCTTCGGCGCCGCGGACTCGGCGAGCCTGGCGATGATCTCTAGCGATCTCGCCAGGTCCGCCTTGCCGTTCTCGCTGCCGTCGCCCTAAGAGCGGCTAACAAAACTCAGCGCAGCGGTTCTGGCTAGGCGCGCCGCCGCAGACAGTACGACCGGTACGGCAAGGCGGCGCAACGACGCCAGAAGAGTTTTGTTAGCCGCTCTAAGTGTGAACTGTCAAGGCGTTGTCTCTTGGCGGAGGAAGGCGGGGCATGGGTGCGACGCGGCCGATGCCGTGATGTGGATGGTGCCAGTTGTAGTGCCGCTGCCAGCTGTGAAGCGCCTAACGTCGCTGCTTGGAGTTCTGGTGGGTGCAGCCATAGGCCCGCTCACGCAGGGCCGACTGGATGAATCGCTCGGCCTTGCGGTTGCTTTGCGGGCGGTACGCTCGCGTGAACCTCTGAGTGACGCCCAGCTGTCGACAAGCCTGTCTGTGGACTGCTCCCGGACCGGGAGCAGTCCACAAAGCTTGCGACGACAGCGAAGGCGGGTCCTTCTCCATTCCCTAGGATGGTCATCCTAGTTTACATAAGAAATATTCTGCAGAATGTGCGCGATTCGCCGGATCTCCTGAGCGGGCTGCGGCTCTGTTCTGCGTCTGCGTCTGCGTCTGCGTCTGCGTCTGCGTCTGCGTCTGCGTCTGCGCCTGCGCCTGCGCCTGCGTCTGCGTCTGCGCCTGCGTTCAGTGGGAATCGTCTTTGACATGGTGACCGCCCGTCGGCACCCTTGGCGTGTCGTCGATCGCCCTCCCGAAGGCCGCTTTCGGCGGCCTCGGGCGCCGCCGGGCCACGTGCAGCGAGAAGCGGTGGCCGTCTTGATGCCGGGGGCGTGCATTGCCATCGCGACGCGCCATAGCGCGCCGCAGGATGACCGGCTGACGCGGCAAGACAGCTCGCCTGTTCCGCCGAAGCTGTGGCGCCGGCAACCTGGCGTCGGCGCAAGGCCGTGGCTTTGGCCGCGAGCTCGCTCTTTTAAGGGGTCGTCGTGAGGGGTGAATCGCGCCGGCGCACAGCAGCGTATTCCTTATGTCAGGCCTGGTCAGCTTACCTAAAGCTGACGCAGAAATATTTCTGCCATATACCTGACGTTTATCTTACGAGGCACCGTCATGCGCTTGCGCTGGCTGCCGATTCACGTGCGGCGCTGCTGTCAGCAGCTTACCTGTCCTCTGTTAATCCTTACAGTTCCCGCCTTATAGGGCCAGCGGCATGATCACATCTGAGAAAAACGCATAACGATGGAAGAAAATATTTTCTAGAACACCCTCTCCCATTTCCATTCTGCTTTGATCGCGTTCGATGCTGCCGCTGCGGCGGGCTCAAGGGCCTGCGGCTGCGCGCCGCATTGTTTCTGCATTTTCAGTCTGCTGGCGCCGGCGGATGCGGCTTGGCCGCGCGCTGCCTGGGCGCTGGCCGGAAGGTGTCATGTCCCGGATCAGGTCGGTTGCTGCTGGATCCCTGAATAGCCGAATCAAGTTCATCGCTTTCCCTTTCGCGGGCGGCGGTGAGCAAAGCTATCAAATCCTGGCCGAAAGGCTGCAGAAGGATTTCGCCTTCATTACCCTTGCCCTGCCCGGGCGCGGGCAGCAGCATGATATCGAGCCGTATAGCGACTGGAGCGCGCTCGTATTTGATCTGGCGCAAGAAGTCATTCAACAGGCCGCCGGTTCTCCGTTTGTATTATTTGGGCACAGCTTCGGCGCCCTGCTGGCCTTTGAAGTGGTACGCGCGCTGCGGCAATGCGGGGCGCCCATGCCGCTGGGCCTCATTTTGTCGGCCTGCCCGGCGCCGCAGCTGCCCCGGCCGCGCAGTGAGCCGGGGCGGCAGACGCACACGCTGCCCGGCACGGCCTTTCTCGATGCGGTGCGCGAGTGGGGCTTCTTCAACAGCCACTGGCTGGGCCCCTCCACACCGGCGGTGCAGGACGCGCTGCTCCGCCATGCCGAGGCGGCCTTGCGGGCCGACCTGCGGCTGGATGAAACCTATCGCTTTGCGCCCGGCGCACCGCTGGCGCTGCCGGCGGTGGTGATGGGCGGTACACAGGACCACAGCGTGGCGCCGCAGGCGCTGCAGGCCTGGCAGGACCAGTTCGCCACGCCGCTCGCCTGCACGGTGGAGCGCTTCGACGGCGGGCACTTCTATTTCCTGCAGGACGATGCCACGGCCGACGCGCTGGCGTCGCGCCTGGCGCTGCACGGGGAGCACTGGTTGCGTGACCGGCCGGCCTCGCTGCGCAGCCAGGCGCCCGCCCCTGGCTCCCTGCTGGCTGCCCACGGCTGGGATGCCGCGCAATGGCGGTCCGGCCAATCGGTGCTGGCCCACATCTGTGGCCAGGTGGACCGGACGCCGGATACGCCCGCCCTGGTCGACGGCGAGCGCCGCTGGAGCTACCGCGAGTTGTCGGCCGCTGCCGCCCGCTTGGCGGGCAGCCTGCAGGCGGCGGGTGTCAAGGCCGGCGAGGTGCTGGGCGTCTTCCTGCCGCACAGCGCCGAGTACACGCTGGCGCTGCTGGGCGCCTGGGCCTGCGGCGCGGTGGTGTGCCTGCTCGAGAAGAACTGGTCCGACTCCCTGCTCAGCGAATTCGTCGCCAGCGCGGGCGTGAGCCGGGTGCTGGTGCTGCCCCAGGACCTGGACCGCCTGCAGGCGCTGCTGGGGCCGGTGCCCTGCCTGGTGGTGGAGGCGGGCAGCGGCCACGGCGACACAGCCCGCCTGCAGGCCCGGCCCTGCCGCGGCGAGGACCTGGCCTTCGTTTCGCTCACCAGCGGCTCCACCGGCAAGCCCAAGGCGGTGCTCACCACCCAGCGCGGCTGCAGCTACTGCTTCCTGGCCCGGCAGGACCTCTACCCCTACCAGGCAGGCGAGCGCGAAGGCATGAATGTCTTCTTCGCCTGGGAATGCCTGAGGCCGTTGATGTTCGGCCTGGCGGCCGTGATCATCCCGGACGCGGTGATCTTCGATCCGCCGCGGCTGCTGGCCTTCCTCGAACAGGAACGCATCACGCGCCTGGTGGTGACGCCGTCGCTGCTCGAGACGGTGCTGGACGCACCGGGGCTCACCGACCGGTTCGCCGACAGCCTGCTCGCGCTGCGCACCTGCTTCCTGATGGGCGAGGTGGTGCCGGCGCGCCTGGTCGAGAAGGCGGCCCGCCGGCTGCCCTCGACGCTGCGCCTCGTCAACGCCTACAGCACCTGGGAGAGCCTGGACGTGGCCTATGCGGAGCTGTTGCCGCCGCCGGCCGGGCTGGGGGACTGCGCCCCGGTGGGCCATGTGATGCCTGGCTGCACGGTGGCGGTGCTGGATGAGGCCGGACGGCCGGTGCCGCAGGGCGTGGCGGGTGAGCTGTATGTGGCCAGTCCCGGCCTGGCGCCGGGCTACCTGGGCGATGCGGCGAAGACGGCCGAACGCTTCCTGCCCGCGCCGCCCGCCCTCGCCAGCCTGCAGGTGGCCACGGTCTACCGCACCGGCGACGCCGCCCGGCTTCTGCCCGATGGCCAGCTGCTGGTGCTGGGGCGCATCGACAGCACGGTGAAGATCCGCGGCTTCAAGGTGTCGCTGCACGCCATCGAGGCGGTGCTGGACGCGGTGCCGGGCGTGGGCAAGTCGCTCGTGCTGCCACTGGAGGACGCGGCTTCCGCCGGGCAGCCCGCCGGGCTGGTGGCCTATGTGGTCGGCCCGGACGGCGCGCCTTCGGAGACGGTGCTGGCCCGGCTGCGCCAGCAGGCGCGTGCCCGGCTGCCGGAGTACGCGGTGCCGGGCCATGTCATCGGCCTGGCGGCTTTTCCGCTGCGCCAGGGTGAGTCGCGCAAGCTGGACCGGGCGGCGCTGCCGCGCCCGGCGCGCGACGCGGTCGCCGCCACGGGCGGCGCCGCGCCGCTCGACGCTGCGGCACCGACCTCGCTGGAGCAGCAACTGGCCGCCTTGTGGCGCGAGGTGCTCGGGGTGACCGAGGTGCACCGCGATGACCACTTCTTCGAGCAGGGCGGCAGCTCGCTCGCGGCGGCCCGCCTGGTGGGGCTGCTCAACGACCGGCTGGGCCTGTCACTGGCCGTGCTCGACCTCTACCAGCACAGCCGCTTCGGCCAGCTGCTGCAGCAGTTGTCCGGCAACCGGCCGGCCGGCGTCGCGCCAGCGGCCACGCCGGCAGCATCTGCGGGGGGCACGGCCGACCGCACCGCGATCGCCATCGTCGGCATGGCGGGGCGCTTTCCTGGCGCTGCGTCGATCGAAGCCTTCTGGCGCAACCTGCGCGATGGCGTGGACAGCCTGCGCCGCTACAGCCGGGACGAACTGCTGGCCCAGGGCGTGGATGGGGCCCAGCTCGACCATCCCGACTGGGTGCCGGTGGGCCAGGTGGTCGACGGCGCCGACCGCTTCGACGCCCACTTCTTCGGCATTGGCCAGCGCGAGGCAGGGCTGATGGACCCGCAGCACCGCCTGTTCCTCGAAGTGGCCTGGGCCGCGCTGGAGCAGGCCGGCCATGCGCACAGCGACAACCCCTACCGCAGCCGCACGGGCGTGTTCGCGGCCTGTGGCATCGATGGCTACCTGGTGCATCACCTGCAGGGCGGCGGCTTGCACACGCCGCTCGACCCGGGCCGGCTGTTCCTCACCGAAATCGGCAACGAGAAGGACTACATCGCCACCCGCGTGGCCTACCAGATGGACCTGGGCGGGCCGGCCGTGACGGTGACCTCGGCCTGCAGCAGCGCCCTGGTGGCCGTGGCGCAGGCGGCGCAGGCCATCGCCTCGGGGCAGTGCGACATGGCGGTGGCCGGCGCGGCGGCACTGACCTTCCCCAACTTCGGCTATTGCTACGAAGAGGGCTTGGTGGGCAGCGTCGATGGCCATGTGCGGCCCTTCGACAGCCGCGCCAGCGGCACGCTGTTCGGCGATGCGGTGGGGGCGGTGGTGCTGAAGCGGCTCGACCTGGCGCAGGCCGACGGCGACCCGATCTGGGCGGTGCTGTCGGGCTGGGGCCTGTCGAACGACGGCCGCCTGAAGGCCGGCTACACCGCGCCCAGCGCCGAGGCGCAAAGCCGCTGCATCTCCGACGCATTGCGCATGGCGCGGCTGCACCCGGCCCAGCTGTCGTATGTGGAATGCCATGCCACCGCGACGCTGATCGGCGATGCCATCGAGCTCAAGGGCCTGAGCGATGCCTTTGCGGCCGCGCCGCCTGGGCCGCCGCTGCGCCCCGCGAGTTGTGCCATTGGCAGCGTCAAGGGCAATATCGGCCACGCGAACGCGGCGGCGGGCATCACCGGGTTGATCAAGACGGTGCTGCAGCTGCATCACCGCGAGCTGGCGCCCACGGTCCACTTCGACACGCTGAACCCCAAGCTGGTGCCATACGTGGAGCACGAGGGCTCGCCCTTCCACGTGCAGCGCAGCCGGAGCGAGTGGACGGTGGCGGACCCGGCGGTGCAGCTGCCGCGGCGCGCCGGCGTGTCCAGCTTCGGCATCGGCGGCACCAACGCGCACCTGATCCTGGAAGAGGCACCGCCGCCGGTGGCCGCGCCGGTGGTGGCGCCGGGCCGGGCGCGGCCGGTGCAGCTGCTCACGCTGTCGGCCCGGTCGCCGGCCGCATTGCGGCGCCAGCTGACCGAGCTGGCAGAGCACCTGGCCGATGCCAGCGCCGCCGAGCTGGCCTGCAGCGCCTACACGCTGCATCTGGCGCGCGAGGCGCATGTGCTGCGAACGACCGTGTGCGCCCCGGCTGACGCCCGGGCCGCAGCGCAGGCACTGCGTGAGCAGGCGGCCCGCCTGCCCGCCACCCTGCCGCGCGCCAAGCCGGGTGCCACGGTGGCCTTCTGTTTCTCCGGGCAGGGCTCGCAACAGGTGGGCATGGCGGGCGGCCTGTACCGCGCCGAGGCCGAGGGCGGGCGCTTCCGGCGCCATTTCGATGCGGCCTGCGCGGCGCTGTCGCGTCACCTGGGCGTGGACGTGGCGAGCCTGGTGATGGAGGCGGACGAGCGAACGCTGCAACGCCCGCTGGTCACCCAATGCGGGCTCTTCGCGGTGGAGCACGCGCTGGCCGCGCTGCTGGTGGACTACGGCGTGCGGCCGGTGGCGGTGGCTGGCCACAGCATCGGGCAGTACGCGGCGGCGGTGGCGGCCGAGGCGCTGACGCTGGACGATGCGGCCGCACTGGTGGCGGCGCGTGCCGCGGCCACCGAGGCGCTCGACGGCTTCCCTGGCGACGACGGCCGCCGCGTGCCGGGTGGCATGCTGGCGGTGCGGGGCGACGAGGCGGCCATCCTGGCCTGGTTGCCGGGCCAGCCGGGGCTGTGGCTGGCGGTGCGCAATGCGCCGGGGCAGCTGGTGCTGGCCGGGCTGCAGCCGGCACTGGAGCGTGCCCGCCCTGCACTGGCCGCGCTGGGCGCCGAGTGCCGCCCGGTTCCGGTGTCACACCCCTTCCATACCGAGCTGCTGCAGCCGGTGGCCGACGCCATCGGCCGGCTGGCGGTGGCGGGCCGCCGGCCGGCCCTGCCCATGACCTGCAATGTCCGGGGCGGCTGGCTGGGCGAGGAAGCGGCCGATACCGCCTACTGGGCCCGTCATGTGGTGGCGCCGGTGCAATGGGCCGACAACGTGGCCACCCTGCTGCGCTGGCAGCCGGATGTCATCGTCGAGATCGGCCCCGGGCAGGTGTTGTGCCGGCTGGTCGGCAAGTGCCTGCCGGCGGGGGGGCCTGCGCCGCAGCTGCTGGCCAGCCTGCCGGATGACGCGCGTGGCGCGGACGACACGCTGCACTTCAGCGAACTGCTCGGCCGGCTCTGGTGTGCCGGCGTGCCGCTGGACTGGGCGGCCTACCACCAGGGCGAGGCCAGTGCCGACGGCCAGCCCTTGCGGCGCCGCTGGCTGCCGCCCTATCCCTTCGACCCCGACAGCCACTGGACCCGGCCGCAGGCCTCCATCTATGTGAAAGCGGCCGCGCCGGCGCCGGCTGTCGCCGCAGTCACTGCCGCTGCCGCTGCGCCGGAGTCTCCCTGGCTGGTGCGGCTGCAGCCGCGGCCTGCGGCGCGGCTCAAGCTCTACTGCTTCCCCTACGCCGGCGGCAGCAGCCGCAGCCTGGAAGGCTGGGCTCGCAGGGCGCCCGACTGGCTGGAGGTGGTGGCGGTCGAATGGCCGGGCCGCAACCGCCGGGCCGAGGAGGCGCTGGCGCGCGACGAGGCCGACGACCTGCGCGCCCGCCAGGCGCTGGCGGCGGCCATCCTGGCGGATGCCGGCTCGCTGCCGGTGGCGTTCTGCGGCCTGAGCTATGGCGGCGCGGCGGCCACCGAGTTGCTGTGCAGCGAACTGGCCGAGCTGGCCCGCAGTGGCCAGGTCAAGGGGCTCGCCATCGTCGGGCGCGCGCCGCTGCTGGAGCAGCCGGACATCGCCGCCGATCCGCAGGACTTCCTGCTGGTGCCCGCCGAGCTGCAGGCCGACCCCCTGTGGCGTGAGCTGTTCCTGCCCATCCTCGAGGCCGACCTGGCGGCCGATGCGCGCAGCGCCCGCCGCACCGCGGCGCGCTGGCAGGCCGCCGGTCGCAAGCCGCTGCTGGCCCTGCCGCTGCAGGTGCATGGCGGCGACGATGACCCGGCCTTCGACTGGCGGCAAGCGGCTGACTGGGGCCGGCTGTCTTCGCTGCCGCTGGCCGGGCTGCATGCCTACCCCGGCGGGCACGACTTCATGATGCGGGCGGAGTCCGAGATCCTGGCCCGCCTGGCTGACTGGCTGCAGCCGCAGCAGGCGACTCCGCGGGGCACGGCCACGGTGAGCGCTGCGCCGGTCTACGCGGTGCACTGGCAGCCACTGGCGCCGCGCACGCCGCCGGCCACCGCAAGTGCCAGTGCATGGGCTGACTGCCCGCCGGGTCGTGAAGCTGCGCTGCTGGACTGGCTGCGGCCCCGTCTGCAGGCGCCGGGCGACCGCGTGGCCCTGCTGTGCCGACGCAGTGACGACGACGTCAACGGCGCCCGGCAGTGCACCGGCTTCGCCACCCTGTGGCAGGGCCTGATGCGGCACGGCTGCCAGGGCCACCTCTGCCTGGTGCTGCCGATGGATGCCGGCAGTGGCCCGCTGGCCGGTGCGGCGCGCGTGGCCGCCGCCGAGCAGGCAGCCCTGGGCGTCCAACTGGTGCATGCCGACGACCATCCCGACCTGCGCGCCGGCCGGGTCGACGCCGGCTGGATCGATCGCCTGCTGGCCGAGGCGGCGGCGCATGCCGACGAGCCGCAATGGGCCCGCCGCCGCGGCCGCCCGCTGGCCCCGCGCCTGCGGCGCCATGCCGGCCCGGCGCTGCCGGACGGCAGCCTGGGGCTGTCGGGCGGCCACTACCTCGTGACCGGCGGCTCCGGCGGCCTCGGCGCCGCGGTGATCGACTGGCTGGTGGACCACCAGGGCGTGCCGCCCCAGCGCATCGTCGTGCTGCAGCGCAGCGAGCGGCCGTTGCGCGCGGGCCTGCAGGTGCGGCGCGTCGACTTGGCCGACGCGGCCGGGCTGGCGTCGGCGTTGGACGGTGTGGCTCACATCGAAGGCATCTTCCACCTGGCGGGCGTGCTGGACGACGGCATGCTGGAGCAGCTCGACGCCGGGCGCATCGGCCCGGTGCTGGCGCCCAAGCAGGCACTGGCTGGCGTGCTGGCCCATGCCGGGCGCTGGGAGACCCGCTGGGTGATGGCGTTCTCGTCCACCAGCGCCCTGCTGGGCGTGCCGGGCCAGGCCAGCTACGCCGCGGCCAATGCCTGGCTCGACCAGCTCGCCAGCTGGCCCGCGGCGGACAGCCGGCCGCCGGTGTTCAGCGTGCAATGGGGCAGCTGGGGTGAAGCCGGCATGAGCGCCCGCAGCGACAAGGCCTTGCGCCGCGCGCTGCAGGACGGCGAACGGCCGCTGGCCACCGGCTCGGCGCTGCAGGCGCTGTCGGTGCTGCTGGCGGGGGTGCTGGGCGAGAACTTGCCGGGGCGGCAGTTCGCGGTCTGCGACGTCGACTGGGCGCGCTCGCCCTGGGCCGGCCAGCCCCTGGTGCGCGAGGTGCTGGCTGGGCCGCCCACCCAAGCAGCTGCGCCGGCCGATGCCGGGCCGCTGCCTGGCGGCCCGGCCGGTGTCGGTGCCGGCCGGGCCGCCGAGGCCGCCGGCACCGAGCCGGTGATGGGCTTCCTGCGGGAGCATGTCAGCCGCTGGGACGAAGCCCTCAGCCTGTCCGCGCTGGGGCTGGACTCGCTCGATCTGGCACAGCTGCGCAACGGCTTCTTCAAGCGCTTCGGCCAGCAGGTGCCGCTGTCGCTGCTGGCCACCCCCGGCCTCACCCTGGGCGCCCTGCTGCGGCAGCTGCGCGAGGCGGCCGGCCTGGCGACATCACAAGCGCCGTGAGCCCAGTTCTCGTTTTCGTGCGGCATGGCGTTGCGCAAGACGCCGTGCCGATCCTTCCCTGCCCGAGCCCGTAGCCACAACACGGAAAGCACCAATGAGCACATTGACCATCGTCGAGTCGACGGCCACTGCCGAAGGGCTGTATCCCAATGCCGACCTCGATCCCTGCGAAGGCTATCCCGCCACCAGTGAGTTCGAGGTGGTTCAGACCCAGGACGGCCGTGGCGCCGGCATCCGCAGCCTGCGCGCCTTCCGGCGCGCCGAGATGATGGCCCGCGTGTCGGGCCAGCTGCTGGGGTCGCGCCGGCTGCACACGCTGCAGATCAACCCGCAGTCGCACCTGCACGACCCGCATTTCTGCGGCCTGCTGCTGCACTCGTGCGACCCCAACACCCGGCTCGACATGGTGAGCTTCGAGCTGTGGGCGCTGCGCGACATCCGGCCCGGCGAGCTGCTGACGATGGACTACGCCTCGACCGAGGACATCCTGATGCGCCAGTTCGCCTGCCGCTGCGGCGCGCCCAGCTGCCGTGGCTGGATCACCGGCGCCAAGGAGCGCCCCAACGAGGAAGGCCAGGCCCTGCTGGGCCGGCTGAAGGCGATGGAGCCGGCCTGAGGCCCCCCCGCGCCGTCCACCCCAGCGCAGGCCCGCGCGGCCTGCCATGAGCCAGCGACACAGGAGCAAGGTTGTGCAAGGTTTTGTCGAGCTGAACGAGCGCAGCGACCGGATGGTGCCGGTGCGCGGGCGCCGCTATCTGGCCGGCTCGGACAGCGAGCAGGTGCCGCTGGCCGTGCCGATGGCGAACGAGCGCCTGCTGAGCCTGCGGGCCGAGCAGCGCCTGCAGACGCCGCAGGAGGCGGCCGCCGCCTGCCGGCCGCTGATCGACGCGCGGCTGGCCGAGACCGGCGCGTTGCGCCTGTCGGGCCTGCCGCTGCGCGAGCGCGCGGACTTCGATGCCTTCATGGCTGCGCTCGGCTATGCGCCGCACAGCTATGCGGGCGGCATCGCGGTGCGGGCCCGCGAGAGCGGCATGGCGCTGGTGGCCAGCCAGGAGGATGCGCGCATCACCATGGCACCGCACAATGAGATGGCCTACCTGCCGGACGTGCCGGCCAAGGTCTTCTTCTTCTGCGAGCAGGCGGCGCCGCACGGCGGCGAGGTGCCGATCAACGACATCCGCGACAGCGTGCGACACATCCCGGATGAGGTGCTCAGCGAATTCGCCGAGCGCGGCATCCGCTACCACCGCCACCTGCCGCGCGAGTCCACCCCCACCCAGGTGGGCTGGATGGAAACCTACGGCGTGCCGGATGCGGCGGCACTCGACGCCCTGATGCAGGCGCAAGGCCTGGAGCACCGCTGGGCGACCCGCCAGGCGGTGATGATCAGCCAGCTGCGGCCCGCCTTCCGGGCCGACCCGGATGGCGGCGCGCCCCTGTGGTTCAACCAGGTGACCGAGCTGCACAGCTCCTACTGGCGCAACCACCCGCTGTTCCCGAGCGACGCGCCCGAGCACAGCTACCCGGCCACCACCTCGTATGGCGACGGCGAGCCGATCGACCCGCAGCTCATCACCTCGCTGCGGGCGGCGCTGTGGCAGACCGCCAGCGCGGTACGCATGGCGCCGGGCGATGTCCTGGTGCTCGACAACCTGCACATCCAGCACGGCCGCTTCGCCTATGAGGGCCCGCGCCGCCACCTGGTCAGCATCACCGCATGAGGTCGACGCCGATGGCAACCCCCCACCCCGCCCCCAGCCGCATCGAACGCCAGGACATGCAGCACCTGCTGCATCCCTGGGCCGACCTGTCCAGCCTGGGCCGGCAGCCGCCCATGGTCATCAGCGAGGCACGTGGTGCCCGCGTCACCGACAGCCACGGCCAGACCTACCTGGACGCCATCGGCGGCATGTGGTGCGTCACGGTCGGCTATGGCCGCGCCGAGCTGGCCGACGCCATGCGCGCGCAGGCGCTGAAGCTGCCCTTCTACACGCCGTTCGGCGCGATGGCGAACGAGCCGGCCAGCGAGCTGGCAGCCGCACTGGCCGAGCTGGCGCCGGGCGACCTGAAGCGGGTGCACCTGACCACCTGCGGCTCCACCGCGGTGGAGTCGGCGCTGCGCTTTGCGCACTACTACTTCGGCGCCACCGGGCGGCCCGGGAAGCGCCACATCCTGTCCCGCGCCGACGCCTACCACGGCAGCACCTATCTAGCCGCCTCGGTCTGCGGCAAGGCCTGGGACCGCACCTGCTTCCAGTACGAATCAGGCTTCGTGCACCACCTGAGCGCTCCCAACCCCTACCGCCGGCCGCCCGGCGTGGCAGAGGGCGACTTCTGCGACTGGCTGGTGAACGAGCTGGAGCAGCGCATCCTGGCCATCGGCCCGGAGCGGGTGGCCTGCTTCATCGCCGAGCCCATCCTCGCCTCCGGTGGCGTCATCGTGCCGCCGGCCGGCTACCACCAGCGCACCCTCGAGGTGTGCCGGCGGCATGAGGTGCTCTACATCTCCGACGAGGTGGTGACCGGCTTCGGCCGGCTGGGCCACTTCTTCGCGTCGCAGCCGCACTTCGGCATCGTGCCGGACATGATCATCTCGGCCAAGGGCCTCACGTCGGGCTACCAGCCACTGGGCGCGCTGCTGATCTCGGAGCGGCTGGTGCAGGCGGTGTCGGGCGAGCAGGCGGCGTCCAACCCGGTCTTCACCAACGGCTACACCTACTCCGGCCACCCGGTGGCCTGCGCGGTGGCGCTGGCCAACATCCGCCTGATGCAGCAGGAGCGCATCTGCGAGCATGTGCGCGAGGTCGGCCCCTACTTCATGGCGCGGCTGCAGGAGCTGCGCCGCCTGCCGCTGGTGGGCGATGTGCGCGGCGACCACCTGATGGCCTGCATCGAATGCTCCAGCGGCTTCGTCGAGGCGCTGCCCACCGTGCAGGACATCGCCATCGCCCAGCGTGTCGACGCCCACTGCCAGGCCATGGGGCTGCTGGTGCGGCCCTACGAGAGCATGTGCATCCTCTCGCCGCCCCTGACCATCACCCGGGCCGAGATCGACGAGCTGTGCGACATCCTGGCCCGCGCGCTCGAGCGCACCCAGCAGGACCTGCTGGCCGGCGCCCGCGGCGGGCAACCGGCTCGCGAGGGGGTGGCATGCTGATCGGCGGCGAGCACGTGCGCGGCGGCGGCAAGCCGCTGGAGCTGCTGGACCCGGCCACCGGCCAGGTGATCGAGACGCTGGCCAGCGCCACGCAAGCCGATGTGGACCGGGCGGTGGCCGCCGCCGCCGCGGCATTGCCGGGCTGGCGTGCCACCCCGCCCGGCACGCGCGCGCAGTGCCTGCTGGCACTGGCGCAGGACATCGAGGAGCGGGCGGCCGAGCTGGCCGCCATCGAGAGCCGCAACACCGGCAAGCCGCTGCACCTGGTGCTGCAGGACGAGCTGCCTGCCATCGTCGACTGCTTCCGCTTCTACGCCGGCGCGGCACGCACGCTGGGCGGCCCGGCGGCGGGCGAGTACGTGGCCGGCCACACCAGCTTCGTGCGGCGCGACCCGGTCGGCGTGGTGGCGCAGATCGCACCGTGGAACTACCCGCTGATGATGGCCGCCTGGAAGATGGCGCCGGCGCTGGCGGCCGGCAACACGGTGGTCTTCAAGCCGTCGGAATGGACGCCGCTGTCGGTGCTGGCCCTGCAGGACTGCTGGGCGCGCCGGCTGCCGCCGGGGGTGCTGAACCTGGTGGTCGGCACCGGGGCGACGGTGGGCCAGGCGCTGGTGCGGCATGCGGGGGTGCGCATGGTCTCGCTCACCGGCTCGGTGGCGGCCGGGCGCTCGGTGCAGGCCACAGCAGCCGGCAACCTCAAGCGCACCCACCTGGAGTTGGGCGGCAAGGCGCCGGTGCTGGTGTTCGACGATGCCGACCTGGCCGCGGTGGTGGCCGGCATCCGCTCGGCCGGCTTCTACAACGCGGGCCAGGACTGCACGGCCGCGTGCCGGGTCTATGTGCAGCGCGGCATCCAGGACCGGCTGCTGCAACAGCTGGCCGATGCGGTGGCCTCGCTGAAGGTCGGCCCGCCGGGCGATGCGGCCACCGAGCTGGGCCCGCTCATCCATCCGCAGCACCGCGAGCGGGTGGCCGGCTTTGTGCAGCGCGCGGCAGACCTGCCGCGGGCCCGGGTGCTGGCCGGTGGCCAGGCGCTGCCGGGCCCGGGTTGCTATTTCCAGCCCACGCTGATCGCCGGCCTCGCGCACGACGACGAGATCGTGCGCGAGGAAGTGTTCGGCCCGGTGGTGACCGTCACCGCCTTCGACACCGAGGAGCAGGCGCTGGGCTGGGCCAACGACTCCGAATACGGCCTGGCCGCCTCGGTCTGGACCGGCGACGCTGCGCGAGGGATGCGGCTGGTGGCCCGGCTGGAGGCCGGCGTCAGCTGGGTCAACACCCATTTCACCTACACCGCCGAGATGCCGCACGGCGGCGTGAAGCAGTCGGGCCACGGCAGCGACCTGTCGGTGCTGGGCCTGCATGACTACACCCAGCCGCGCCATGTGATGTGGCGGCACTAGGCCGGCCCTGGCTGCGATTGCCTTTTTCTCCCCCCTTCTTGCCTTCGAGACACCGGATGCCGAATTCCCCTCTTCCCGCCGCTGCCGGCCAGGACCTGGCCGCCGCCGTCGAAGCCGTCGTGCTGTCGCTGACCGCCGAGATCTGCGGCCGAGAGCCCGGGTCGGTGCAGCCGCACCGGCGCTACCACGACCTGGGCTTCGACTCGGTGCAGTACGTCGAGCTGTCCGGCCTGCTCGGCGAGCACTACGGGCTGGAACTGGCGCCCACGCTGTTCTTCGAGGCGCAGACGCCGCACGATGTTGCCACCCTGTTGCTGCAGCGGCATGCGGCGACGTTGGGCGCGCGGCATGCCGCCCTGCAGGCCGGCGGGCCCGCCACGCTGGCAACCCCGCTGCCCGTCGGGCCGTCGCAGGCGCCGGCACCGGCCGCCGGGCAGGCCGCAGCGGAGGGCGACATCGCCATCGTCGGCATGGCGGCGCGGCTGCCGCAGTCGGCCGACCTGGCGGTGTTCTGGCAGCACCTGCTGGCCGGTGACGACCTGGTCAGCGAGGTGCCGGCCGGCCGCTGGGACTGGCGCCGTCCCGACACCGGGCCCGCCACTCGCTGGGGCGGCTTCGTGCCGGACATCGACCGCTTCGATGCGGCCTTCTTCGGCATCTCCCCGCGCGAGGCCGAGCAGATGGACCCGCAGCAGCGCCTGCTGCTGCAGACCGCCTGGGCCGCGCTGGAGGATGCCGCCATCCGGCCCGCCGACCTGGCGGGCAGCGACACCGCGGTGTTCGTCGGCGCGAGCACCTGCGACTACCTCAGCCTGCTGCCCGAGGCCGATGCGCACTTGGCGATCGGCATTGCGCACGCGATGCTGCCCAACCGGCTGTCCTACCTGCTCGACCTGCATGGGCCGAGCGAGGCGGTCGACACGGCCTGCTCCAGCTCACTGGTGGCGCTGCACCGGGCAGTGCGCGCGCTGCGCCGCGGCGAAAGCCGGCTGGCCCTGGTAGGCGGTGTCAACGCGCTGCTGACGCCGCAGCTGCACCGTGCGCTGGGCCAGGCCGGCATGCTGAGCCCGCAAGGCCGCTGCCGCACCTTTGACGCGGAGGCCGACGGCTATGTGCGCGGCGAAGGCGTGGCGGTGCTGGTGCTCAAGCCGCTGGCCGATGCGCTGGCCGACGGCAACCCGGTGCATGCCATCGTCAAGGGCAGCGCCATCAACCACGGCGGGCGGGCCGCCTCGCTGACCGCGCCCGACATCCGGGCCCAGGCCGCTCTGCTGGCCGCGGCCTACCGCGATGCCGGCGTGCATCCGGCCACCGTGTCGTATGTCGAGGCGCATGGCACCGGCACGCCCCTGGGCGACCCGGTCGAGGTGCAGGCGCTGCAGGAGGGCTTCGGCGCCTTCGATGCGGCCGGCCGGCAGGGCCAGCAGCCGCCGGCGCTGCGCTGCGGCCTCGGCTCGGTCAAGAGCAACATCGGCCACTTGGAGGCGGCGGCCGGCCTGGCCGGCGTGCTGAAGGTGGTGCTGGCGATGCGCCACCGGGTGCTGCCGCCCAGCCTGCACTGCCGGCAGCTCAACCCCTACCTGAAGCTGGACGACGGCCGCTACTTCGTGGTGGACCGGGCGCAGCCCTGGCCGGCGGCGGCTCTGGGCCTGCCGCTGCGGGCCGGGGTCAGCTCCTTCGGCTTCGGCGGCGCCAATGCGCATGTGGTGCTGGAAGCGGCCGAGCCGCCGGCCCTGGCGCCTGCCGCCGCCGGCTCCGAAGCGCCGCCGCAGCTGGTGCTGCTGTCGGCCCGCACCGAGGCCGACCTGCAGGCCCGGCTGCGCCAGCTGGCCGCCTGGATCGACACCGCGCCGGCCGGCGACCGGCTGCTGCCGGCCCTGGCGCACACCCTCAGGCGCGGCCGTGAGGCGATGGCGGCGCGCTGCGCCGTGCTGTGCCGCTCGATGGCGGCACTGCGCGACTTGCTCGGCCAGGCGCTGCGCGAGGGGCTGCAGCAGCGCTTCCTGCACGACCCGGCCGTGCCGCCAGCGGACGCGCTGGCAGAGGCTGGCCGGGCCTGGGTGGGCGGCAGCGAACTGCCGGCCGACACCGCGCCGGCCGGCTTGCCGATGCTGAGCCTGCCTGGCTACCCCTTCCATGGTGAGCGCTACTGGCCGGCTGGGGCGCAGCCCGGCGACGGTTGCCTGCCGGTGCTGCAGCCGGCGGGCCCAGGGCGCCATGTGGTGCAGCTGGAGGCGGCGATGCCGCTGCTGGCCGACCACGCGTTGGCCGGCGTGCCGGTGCTTGCCGCGGCGGCGCAGATCGACTTCGTGCTGGCCGCGGCCGGCGCGGCGGACCGGCTGCCGGTGGTGCTGCGCGAGGTGGAATGGCTGGCGCCGCTGGCGGTCGGCCCACAGGGCCTGGCGCTGGTCCTGCAGATGGCTGCGGCAGGCGCTGGTGCGCAGACCTTCAGCTTCCACAGCGAGGAGCAGCCCCAACAGGCGGCGAGCCGCGGTGCCTGGTCGCAGTCGGCCAGCAGCGCAGCGCCGGTGCTGGTTGACATGGCGGCGCTGCGCGCCCGTTGCCGCCGCCGCCTGGCGGCCGAGGCATGCTACGAGGCCTTCAGCGGCCTGGGCATCGACTACGGGCCCGGCTTCCGGGCGCTGCGCGAGCTGCGGGTGGGCGATCGCGAGGTGCTGGCCGAGCTGCAGCCGGTGCCTGGCCTTGCGGCTTGCGCGTCGGGCGTGCTGCCGCCGGCGCTGCTCGACGCCGCCTTGCAAGCCATCATCGGCCTGCAGCTGGCGTCCCCCGACGGTGCGGCCCAGCGGCGGCTGCCGGCGCGGCTGGCCAGCATCGAGGTGCTGGCACCGGCCGCCGCGCCACTGTGGGCCTGGGTGCGCGAGGTGGCCGGGCCTGCCGGGCCCTGCTACGACATCGACCTGCTGGAGCCAAACGGCCGGCCCGCTGCGCAGCTGCGCGGCCTGGTGCTCGCCACCGGCCCGCGGGTCGCGCAGCCGGAGCCCGTGCCGGCCGCCGAGCCCGCCGACACGCTTGCACTGCCGCCCGGCGAGCACCGGCTGGTGCGGCAATGGAGCCCGCTGCCCGAGCCGGCTCGACCGGCGCCGATCCTGCCGCTGACGGTCTGGGGTGGCACGCCGGCCCAGCACGCCGCGCTGGCCGCCGGCGGCACAGCGCTGCGCACCGTGGCGACACTGGAGCAGATCGACGCCGCCACCGAGCACCTGGTGTGGCTGCTGCCCGAGGCGCCGGAGGCCGACACCACCGCCCCCGCGCTGCCGGACGCGACGGCGGCGGTGCTGGCCGGGTTTCGGCTGGTGCAGCGGCTGCTGGCGTTGGGCTTCGGCGACCGGCCGCTGTGCCTGAGCGCACTCACCGTGCGGCAATGGGCGCTGCCTGGCGAGTCGCCGGCCTTTCCGGCGCAGGCCGGCCTGGCCGGCCTGCTTGGCTCGCTGGCCAAGGAGATGCCGCACTGGACGGTGCGGCTGCTCGACCTGCCGGCCGCCACCGCGCTGCCGCCCGAATGGCAGCGGCGCCCGGCCGACGGCTGCCAGCGTCCGCTGCTGTGGCGGCATGGCCAGTGGTTGGCACCGCAGCTGGTGCCCCTGCAGCCTCCTGCCGTGCCGCCGCAGCCGGCCTACCGGGCCGGCGCGGTCTACCTGGTGATAGGCGGTGCCGGTGGCATTGGCCGGGTCTGGACCGAGCATGTGCTGCGGCAGCAGCCGGCCCAGGTGGTGTGGGTTGGCCGCCGCGCGGAAGATGCCGGCATCACCGCCGAGCGCGAGCGGCTGGGCTGCCTGGGGCCGCGGCCGGACTACCTGGCGGCCGACGCCACCCGCCCGGGCGAGCTGCAGCGGGTGCGTGAGGAGGTGCTGGCCCGCCATGGCCGCATCGACGGCCTGGTGCATGCCGCCATCGTGCTGCAGGACGGCAGCCTGGCGCAGCTGGACGAGGCCCGCTTCATGCTGCCGCTGCAAGCCCAGGTGGACAGCCTGCGCCACCTGGCGGAGTCCTTCGGCGGGCTGGCGCTGGATTTCGTGCTGCTGTTCTCCTCGCTGCAAAGCAGCGTGGCCGCCGCCGGGCAGGCCAACTATGCGGCCGGCTGCACCTTCAAGGATGGCTTCGCCGGCTGGCTGGCCAGCCGGCTGCAAACCGCCGTCAAAGTGATCAACTGGGGCTACTGGGGCCATACCGGCGTGGTGGCGTCCGAGGCCTACCGCCAGCGCATGGCAGCCGCCGGCCACGATTCGATCCGCCCGGCCGAGGCGATGGCCGCGCTCGATGCCTTGATGGACGGCCCGCTGCAGCAGATGGCGTACCTGCGCACGCTGGCGCCGCTGACCCTGCCGGGGCTGGCGCTCGGCCTGTCGGCCTGGCGCCCTGCCATGCCGAGCCCGCTGCCGCGGCTGGCGGCCGTGCCGGCGCCGGGGGAGCCCGGCCTGGACGCCTGGCTGCAGGCCACCGACCGGCTGGAAGCCGCCCTCGCGCAGCGCCTGTATGCCGAGCTGGCCGCGCTCGGCGGCTTCGGGGACGATGCCCACTTCGACCTCGAGGCCCTGGTAGCCCGCATCGGCCTGCTGTCCAGCTACCGCCCCTGGCTCGTGCACAGCCTTGCGCAGCTGGCCTCGCATGGCTGGCTGGCGTGGGATGGCCACGCAGGCCGACTGCTGCGGCCCCCGCCCGGCCTGGATGCGGCACGCGACGAATGGGCCCAGCAGCGGGCTGCCCTGCACGAGGCCGGCCACGCCGCCCATGTGGCGCTGGCCGAGCTGGTGCTGCCGGCGCTGCCTGCGGTGCTGCAGGGGCGCCTGCCCGCCACCGGCCTGCTGTTTCCCGAAGGCCGCATGGACGCGGTGGAGGCGGTCTACCGGGGCAACCTGCAGGCCGATGCCTGCAACCGCCAGCTGGTGGCGGTGGTGGATGCGCTGCTGCAGCGCCTGGACGATGGCGGCCCGGTGCGCCTGCTCGAAATCGGCGGCGGCACCGGCGGCACCACCGTGCCGCTGCTGGCGGCACTGCAGGGCCACCGCGGCCGGCTGGCGAGCTATGACTTCACCGACATATCGCCGGCCTTCCTGCGGCACGCCGAGCGCGGTTTCGGCCGGGGCGAACCGCTGCTGCACACGCGGCTGTTCGACGTGAGCCGGCCGCTGGCGTCGCAGGACGTGCCGGCCGGCGCCTATGACCTGGTGGTGGCCACCAACGTGCTGCACGCCACCCCGGACATCGCCCAGACGCTGCGCAATGCCAAGGCCTTGCTGAAGCCGGGCGGCCACCTGCTGATCAACGAGCTGCTGCAGGTGCGGCTGTTCACCCACCTGACCTTCGGCCTGCTCGACGGCTGGTGGCTGCATGCCGACAGCCCGCGCCGGCTGCCCGGCAGCCCGCTGCTCTCGCGCGAGGGCTGGCGCGCCGCGCTGGCCGAGGCCGGCTTCGTGGTGCTGCCGCAGGCCGGTGGCGACGACGACCGGCTGGGCCAGGGCGTCATCGTGGCCGTCAGTGATGGATGCATCACCCAGCCGGCCGCGGTCCGCCCGCCAGCGGCCGCGCTGCCGGCCGCAACGGCACTGCCGGTGCCGGCCCAGCCCGCCGCCGACCTGCGACAGCGCTGCCTGCAGTGGCTGGCAGCCCTGGTCGGACGCACGCTGAAGCTGCCGCCACAACGCCTCGACCCGCAGGAACCGCTGGGCAGCTACGGGGTCGATTCCATCCTGGTGATCGGGCTGACCAAGGCCTTGCGTGAAGCGCTCGGCGTGCCCTTGCCCAACGCGACCCTGTTCGAGCACCGCAGCCTGGCGGCGCTGGCCGATCACCTGCTGGCGAGCCATCGGGAGGCCTGTGAACGGCTGCTGCCGCCGCCGGCAATCGCTGCGCAGGTAGGCGCCGCCGACCCGGACGGCGATGCCGCAGCTGGCGGCCGGCAGCCTTCGTCCGCGCCTGCCCGCGCTACCGCCCCCGCGGTCGCCGCAGCGCGGGGCGCCACGCCCGCGGTCGCCGCGGCGGCGCCCCGGCCCGGTGCGGCCTTTGACGTTGCGGTGGTCGGCCTGTCCGGCCGCTTCGCGCAATGCGGCGACTTGCAGGCCTTCTGGGAGCTGCTGCGCGCCGGCCGCCATGGCATCACCGAGGTGCCGGCCGAGCGGTGGGACTGGCGGCCCCATTTCGACGCCGAGAAGGGCCGCCCGGGCAAGACCTACAGCCGCTGGGGCGGCTTCCTTCCACGCATCGACACTTTCGACGCGCCCTTCTTCCGCATCCCCCCCCGCGAGGCCGAGGCGATGGACCCGCAGGCCCGGCTGTTCCTGGAAGAGGCCTGGGCCGCCATCGAGGACGCCGGCCACACGCCGGCCAGCCTCAGCCCGCGGCGTCGGGTGGGCGTGTTCGTCGGCGTGATGAACGGTTACTACCCGAGCGGTGCACAGTTCTGGTCGGTCGCCAACCGGGTGTCCTACCTGCTCGACTTCCAGGGGCCCAGCCTGGCGGTGGACACTGCCTGCTCGTCCTCGCTGACCGCCCTGCACCTGGCCCTGGAGAGCCTGGCCGCCGGCAGCTGCGACTGTGCCATTGCCGGCGGCGTCAACCTGGTGGTGAGCCCGCGGCACACCATCGGCCTGGCATCGCTGACGATGCTGTCGGCCGGCGACCGCTGCCGCGCCTTCGGCGACGGTGCCGACGGCTTTGTCGACGGCGAGGGTGTCGGCGCGGTGGTGCTCAAGCCGCTGGCGCGCGCACTGGCCGATGGCGATGCGATCTACGGCGTCATCAAGGGCAGCATGATCAACGCCGGTGGCCGCACCCACGGCTACACCGTGCCCAACCCGCAGGCACAGCAGGCGGTGGTCAGCGAAGCGCTGGCCCGCGCCGGCCTGCCAGCCCGCGCGGTCAGCTACCTGGAGGCGCACGGCACCGGCACCGCGCTGGGCGACCCCATCGAGGTGGCGGGCCTGACACGCGCCTTCCGCGAGGGCACCGCCGACACCGGCTTCTGCGCGCTCGGTTCGGTCAAGTCCAACATCGGCCACTGCGAGAGCGCCGCCGGCATGGCCGGGCTGGCCAAGGTGCTGCTGCAGATGCAGCACGGCGAACTGGTGCCGACCCTGCATGCCGAGCCACCCAACACGGACATCGACTTCACCGGCTCGCCCTTCGTGCTGCAGCAGCGGCTGCAGCCCTGGCTCGGCGCCGCGAGGCCGGAGGGCGGTCGCTGGCCGCGCATCGCCGGCCTCTCGTCCTTCGGCGCCGGTGGCGCCAATGCGCACGTGGTGATCGAGGAATTCGTGGACCCACCTGCCGAGCTGGCGGCGGACGCCGGCCAGCCGGCGCTGGTGGTGCTGTCGGCCGCCACCGAGGAGGCGCTGGCCGGCCGCGCGGCGCAGCTGCTGGCCGCGCTGCAGGCCGGCCGCGTCGCGCCGCATCGCCTGGCCGACCTGGCCTACACCCTGCAAGTCGGCCGCGAGCCGATGGCCCGGCGGGCGGCCTGCCTGGCCGCCACGCTACCCGCGCTGGCCGACCAGCTGCAGCGCTTCGTGGACGGCGACCGCAGTGCCTGGCACCAGGGCCAGGCCGGCGGCCTGGCCGAACTGGAAAGCGACGCCGAGCTGCGCGCCGCGGTGATCGAGCGCTGCCTGGCCGGTGGCAAGCACGACAAGCTGCTGGCCCTGTGGTGCCAGGGGCTGTCGGTGGACTGGTCGCGCCTGCACCAGGGCCGCCGGCGCCAGCGGCTGCACCTGCCGAGCTATCCCTTCGCCAAGCTGAGCTACTGGCTGGCCGACGACGCCGCAGTGCCGGGCAGGGCGGCGTCGCCGGCGCCCGCGTTGCCGGCATCGCCGGCCGTGCCCGGCGCTGCCGCCGACGGCCCGGCCGCCTTGCTGCAGACCCTGGTGGCCGACCTGCTGGGCTACCCGACGGTGGCCATGGAGCAGTCCTTCCTCGCGCTCGGCGGCGACTCGATCCGCGCAGCGCGGCTGCAGCGCCGCCTGCAGGAGGCGCTGGCCATCGAGGTGCCGATGAGCCGCCTGCTGGAGGCCCCCAGCCTGGCGGCACTGGCCGAGTGGCTGGAGGACGGCCGTGCCCGCACCGCGCCCGCGGCCGACGCGGCCATGTCGGCGCCGGCCGGCCGGGAGGGCCTGCTGTCCACCCAGCAGCAGCAATTCCATTTCCTCGACCGCATGAGCCCGGGCAACCCTGCCTTCAACCTGCCCGGTGCGCTGCGGGTGCACGGGCCGCTGGACCTGGGCCGCGTGGAGCGGGCCTACCAGGCCATGGTGGAGGCGCATGACGTGCTGCGCACCCGCTTCGTGGTGCGCGACGGGCAGGCGCGTGCCGAGGTGCTGCCGCTGTCGAGCGCCGCGGTGGAGCGCATCGACCTGGCGCCGTTGCTGCCACGCCGCCAGGCGGCCCGGCTGGCCGAGTGCCTGGCCGCGGCCGGCCGCCAGCCCTTCGACCTGGAGCAAGGCGGCCTGAGCCGCCTGACGGTGGTGAGCCTGGGCGACGAAGACCATGTGTTGCTGCTCAACCTGCATCACATCGTCGGCGACGCCGGCTCGGTGGCCCAGCTGCTGAAGGCGCTGGCTGAAGCCGGCCTGTCCCCCACGCCGGTGCCGGTGCGCCGGCCGGCCCGCCAGTACGCCGACTGGGCCGCCGACGAGCAGCGCGAGCTGCCCGCCGTGCTGGCGCGCGAGCTGCCCTACTGGCGCGAGCGCCTGCAGGACCTGCCCGGGCCGCTGCCGCTGCCCACCGACCGGGCCCGCCCGCCGCTGCCCAGCTACCGTGGCCACAGCGTGCCGCTGGCACTGCCGGCGCCGCTGCTGCAGCGGCTGGACGACTATTGCAAGGCCCGCAACCTGTCCAGCTTCGTGGTGCTGCTGGCGGCCTTCAAGGTGATGCTGCGCTGCCTGTCGGGCTGCGGGGACGTGGTGGTGGGCAGCCCCTATGCCAACCGCGCCGGCGAGGACACCCGCGAAATGGTCGGCTGCCTGGCCTACGCCCTGGTGCTGCGCACCCGCCTCGGCAGCGGCGGCGACTTCGACCAGGCGGTGGCGCAGGTACGCGAGACGGTGTACGGCGCCTTCGACCACCTGGGCGTGCCCTTCCCGCGGCTGGTGGAGGCGCTGCAGCCGCGCCGCCATGGCCATGCCAACCCGCTGTACCAGGTGATGTTCAACCTGATCCCGATGCCGCCGCTGCCCGCCGGTGTCAGCCAGGTCGAGGTGGACACCGGCCATGCCGACTACGACCTCTTCCTGCGCATCTACCACGGCCAGGGCCGCGCCGAGGGCGTGCTGCAGTACAGCGCCGACCTGTTCGACGCCGGCACCGCCGAGGAGATCGCCACCTTCTACGGCGAGCTGCTGCACCTGCTGCTGGAACACCCGACGCTGCCGCTGGACAGCCTGGCCGCGCCCGACACGCTGGCCGGCCGCACGCCGGTGCAGCCCCAGGCCGACGCCCAGCCGCTGGCCGTGCATGTCGCCTCGACCTTCACCGACCGGCCGCTGGCGGCCACGCTGCGCTACTGGGGCCAGGTGACCGGCCGGGCCATCGAGCCCGAGTTCGCCGGCTACAACCAGCTGCTGCAGACGCTGTACGACGCCAGCCATCCTTTCCACGCCAACCGCCACGGCCTCAACGTGGTGCTGGTGCGGGCGCAAGACTGGTTGCGCCACGGCGCGGTGCCGGCCGGTGGCGCTGCCGCCCGGGTCGAGGCCGGGTACGACGAGCTGGCCGAGGCGGTGCAGGCCGCGCTGCCCGGCCTGTCGGTGCCCCTGCTGCTGCTGGTGCTGCCCAGCGACGCGGCGGCCTGCGGCATCGATGCGGACACCGCGCTGGCGCAATACCGGCGCTGGCAGGCCGGGCTGGGCGAGTCGGCCCGGCTGGCGGTGCGGTACTGGGAGGACATCGCTGCCGTTTACCCGGCGGCCGAGGTGTTCGATCCGCATGCCGATGCCGCTGGCCACGTGCCCTACACCGGCGAGTACTTCGCCGCGGTGGGCAGCTACATCGCCCGCTTCGCCTTCCAGCATTCGGACGATCCGCTGGATGGCATCTGGGACTGCGCCGCGGCCGACGTGCATGCCGAGGCCGACCAGCTGGCCCTGGCCGGTGCTCGCCCGCAGGCGGGCGCCCCGCGTGCCGCCCCGGTGTCGCCGCGCAACGCGGACGAGCAGGCCTTGCTGGAGATCTTCGGCCAGGCGCTGAAGCAGGACGACATCGGCATCGACGACGGCTTCTTCGCGCTGGGCGGCCATTCGCTGCTGGCCATCGCACTGGTCTACCGGATCAACGAGCGCTTCGGCAGCCGCCTCACGGTGGCTGATGTCTTCATGGCCCCCACCGTGCGCCAGCTCGCCGAGCGGCTGCACGGCGAGGCGGTGGCTGACGAGCCGGTCGACCTGGCCCAGGCAGCCGTGCTGCCCGACGACGTGCAGCCGCTGCCCGGTGCCGCGCCGGCACCGGAGGCTGGCGCCATCCTGTTGACCGGCGCCACCGGCTTCGTCGGCCGCTTCCTGCTGCGCGAGCTGCTCGACCGCACCGACGCCACCGTCCACTGCCTGGTGCGTGCCCGCGACGCCGGGCACGGCGCGCAGCGGCTGCGCGAGGTGATGCAGCGCTGGTCGCTGTGGCGCGACACCGACGCCGCGCGCATCGTCGCCGAGCCGGGCGACCTGGCACAGCCCTGGCTGGGGCTGGGCGAGGACCGCTACCGCACCCTGTGCCGCGAGGTGGACGTGGTCTACCACAACGGCACCAGCATGAACCACCTCGAATCCTTCGAGATGGCCCGCAGCGCCAATGTCGACGGCGTGGTGGCGCTGCTGCGGCTGGCCTGCAGCGACCGGCCCAAGACCTTCAACTACGTCTCGACCCTGGGCATCTTCAGCCCCGAGGGCCGCAGCGGCCGCCATGTCTTCGACGAGGCCAGCCCCATCGACGCCGAGCGCCACCTGGCTGCCCAGGGCTACACCACCAGCAAGTGGGTCGGCGAGCAGCTGGTGCACCTGGCGGCGCGCCGCGGCGTGCCATGCAAGGTGTTCCGCCTGGGCCTGGTCACCGGCGACAGCGAGGCCGGCCGCTACGACGAGCTGCAGTCCTTCTACCGCCTGCTCAAGAGCTGCCTGCTGATGGGCTCGGCCTTCGACAACTTCCGCTACGACCTGGTGATCACGCCGGTGGACTACGTCGCCCGTGCGCTGGCCCACCTGGGCCTGCGCCGGCCGGCCGACAGCGAGGTGTTCCACCTGTCCACCATGCAGGTGACGCCGATGCCGGAGGTGTTCCACCTCATCAACCGCCTCACCGAGACGCCCCTGCAGCTCGGCCGGCATGCCGAGTGGATCCAGGCGCTGCGCAGCCGCTACGAGCAGGGCGAGGTGCTGCCCATCGTGCCGGTCGTGCAATGGATGATGACCAAGGACGAGGCCGGGCTTGCCCGCCTGGCCCGCGAGCGCGAGGCCGTCACCCTGGTCTACGACTGCAGCCGCACCCATGCGGAGCTGCAGGCCGCCGGCATCGAGCTGCCGCCCTTCACCGAGGCGCTGTTCCGGCGCTACCTCGAAGGGATGCTGGCGATGGACCCCGAGCTGCGGGCCAGCGGCCGGCTCGTGCTCAAGCCGCTGGCCGAGGGCGGGTCCGCCCCGGCCGGTGCCTCCCTTCCCGACGCTTCTTTTCCCGCCCCCACCCATGGACAGTCCCTTCCTCATGTCTAACCCCATCTATCACGACGAGCAGGTCTCGCTGGCGCCGCTGGACGGCCTGACGGTGGCCGTCATCGGCTACGGCATCCAGGGCCGCGCCTTCGCCGCCAACCTGCGCGACAGCGGCGTGTCGGTCTGCGTCGGCAACATCGACGATGACTACTTTCCCCGCGCGGTGGCCGAGGGCCACCGCGTCAGCGGCATCGCGGAGGCGGTGCGCCAGGCCGACATCGTGCTGCTGCTGATTCCCGACGAGGCCCACGGCCCGGTGTTCGAGGCCGACATTGCGCCGCAGCTGCGCGAAGGCGCGATGCTGGTGGTGGCGCATGGCCATTCCACCCTGCAGGGCCATGTGCGGCCGCTGCCGGGCCGTGACCTGGCCATGCTCGCGCCACGCATGTACGGCGAGCCGATCCGCCGCTACTACCTGGCGGGCCAGGGCGCCCCGGCCTACTTCGACGTGATGCAGGACTGCACCGGCCAGGTGCAGCCACGCCTGCTCGCGGTGGCGCGCGCGGTGGGCTTCACTCGCGCCGGCGTGATGCGGCTGCACTACCGCCAGGAAACCTTCCTCGACCTGTTCCAGGAACAGTTCCTCGCACCGGCGCTGGTCGACCTGGTGGAGACCGGCTGGCGGGTGCTGGTCGAGCAGGGGTTCGACCCGCGGGCGGCGCTGCTGGAGGTCTACGGCTCCGGCGAGATGGGCAAGATGCTGCTCGACGGCGCCGGCATCGGGCTGGACGACGTCATCGCCCAGCAAGGCTCGCCGACCTGCCAAGTGGGCTACCACCGCTGGCGCGACCGCCTGCTGCCGGCTTCGCTGGCCGACTCCGCCCGCGCCATCCTGCGCCAGCTGGAGAACGGCGAGTTCTCGGCCGCGCTGAAGGACGAGGCGGCCCAGGGCTATGCCAGCCTGGCCGCCCAGCACCGCGCCTGCCAGGACCGCCCGATGAACCGGCTGCACCGCGAGGTGCGCGCCGCCTTCCGTTTCCCCACCGAGTCCACCGAAGCGCTGTACCACGCGCAGGGCGAGGCCCGGCCGGAGGACCCGCGATGAGCCCGGCCGCCGTGCTCATCGGCGCCAGCTTCACCGCCACGCCACTGCAGGCCCTGCTGCAGGAGCAGGGCGTGGCAGAGCTGCACTTCACCCCCTACAACCAGTTGCTGCAGGTGCTGCTGCAAGCGCCCGCTGCGGCGGGCGGTCGCTGCGTGCTGCTGCTGCGCCTGGCCGACCTGGTGCGGCACGACCGCGGCAGCCCCGCCGAGCTGGCCGCCCTGCTGGCGCAGCGCGCCGAAGCCTGGCACGACGCCTTGGGCCGCTTTGCCACGGCGCAGGCGCGCCCGCCGCTGTTGTTGATGGTGCCGTCCGAGCGCCTGCTGGCGCAGGACCCGGCGCTGGCGGCGCAATGCCGGCGCATCGAGGCCGAGCTGGCGGCCACGCCCGGGCTGCGGCCGCTGGCCTGGGCCGACTTTGTCGCGGCACACCCGCTCGAGCGGCCCTTTGACCCGGTGGCCGACAAGCTCGGGCACCTGCCCTTCAGCGTGGCCGGCTTTGCGGCCCTGGCTCGCTGGCTGGCCGGCGCGCTCGCAGCGCCGGTGGAAGGCGCCGCCACGCCAGCGCCCGCGGCCATTCCAGCCGCGCAGGCGGCGGCACCGGGGCTCGACCGGTTCTTCGAGCGACTGCAGCTGCGGGTGGGCTGCCAGCCGCTGCTGGAGCCGCAACGGCTGGCCCAGGCGGCCCGGCTCAGCCACACCGCCGCCACCTTCCACCTGAGCGGGCGCCGCCACACCGAGGCCGAGCTGCGGCGGCGGCTGTCCGAGGGCGAGGTGTGCGGCCTGGCCGTCGACGTCGCCGACCGTTTCGGGCAGTACCCCGACGCCGGCTTCCTGCTGATCCGCAGGGGCCGCCAGCCCCGGGTGACCGACTGGGTGCTGAACTGCGTCGTGCTCGGCAAGCAGGTGGAGCACTGCCTGGCGCACCGCCTGGGGCTCGGCGCCGAGGCGGCCGGGCTGCCGGAGATCGTGATCGAGCAGGCGGCGCTGGACGGCAACCAGCCAGCCCTTGACTTCCTGCAAGCCCTGGGCAGCGCCGCTGGCGGCCGGCTGGAGCCGGCGGGCGCCACCGCGCACTGGCACCTGGCGCCCGGCGCGCTGGCCCGTGCGGCGCTGGCCCAGGCGCGCGCGCCCGCCGCGCTGGAGGCGGCCGGGCTGCCCTGGCCCGCTGCCTGGCTGGGCGAAGGCCAGCCTGCCTGAGCCGCCGCGCCTTCTCCCCGACACACCGACACACCGACACACCGACACACCGAAAGACCCGAACGATGCCAACCCCCGAGCCCTGGTGGGCCCGTGACGACCTGCGCTACGAGCAGGGCCGCCTGATGTTCTGCGGCCACGACGTCGCCGCGCTGGCCGGCGCCTTCGCCGAGCCGCTGTTCCTGTACGACGCCCGCCGCCTGCGGCACAACGTGCAGCGCCTGCACGAGCTCTTGGCCGGGCTCGGCCCGCCCTTCCGCCTGTACTACGCCATGAAGGCCAACCGCTTCCGGCCGCTGCTGTGCGAGCTGCGGCAGACCCCGCTGCACGGGCTGGACGTGTGCTCGCCGGAGGAGCTGCGCGAGGCCCTGGCCTGCGGCTGGCGGCCCGGGCAGCTGTCCTATACCGCGCACGGGATGATGCCGGAGGACGCCGCCCTGCTGGCTGCATTGCCCGAGGTGCATGTCAACTGCGACACCCTCGGCGCGATCCGCCTGCTGGGCGAGCATTCGCCGGGCCGGCGCATCGGCCTGCGCATCAATCCCGGCATCGGCATTGGCTATGCGGACAGCGAGCGGCTCAGCTATGCCGGTGCCATCACCACCAAGTTCGGCATCTACCGCGAGCAGTTCACCGAGGCGCTGGCGCTGGCCGCACAGCACGGCCTGCAGGTGCGCTGGCTGCACTGCCATGCCGGCTGCGGCTACCTCGACGCGCAGCTGCCGTCCTTCGAGCGGGTGCTGCAGGTGGTGGCCGGCTTCGCCGAGCGGGTGCCGGGCCTGCAGGGCGTCAACCTGGGCGGCGGGCTGGGCCTGCCGCACCGGCCGGGCGACGCCGCGCTGGACCTGGCGCGCTGGCGCTCGGCCGTGCAGGCGCAGCTGGGCGGGGCGGGGCTGGAGATCGCCATCGAGCCCGGCGACTTCATCGCCAAGGACGCCGGCATGCTGGTGCTGCGCGTCGGCTACGACGAGGTCAAGCGTGACCAGCGTTTTGTCGGCCTCAACGGCGGCTTCAACCTGGCGGTGGAGCCGGCCTTCTACGACCTGCCCTGCGAGCCGGTGCCCTGCCGTCCACGGCCGGGGCCGGTGGCGCCCGCCACCCTGGCCGGCAACATCAACGAGGCGCTCGACATCTGGGCCGCCGAGGTGGCGCTGCCGCCGGTGGCGCCTGGCGACTTCATGGCCTTGCTGAATGCGGGCGGCTATGCGTCCTCGATGAGTTCCAACCATTGCCTGCGCGGCCAGTTCCGGGAACTGCTGCTGCAGCCCGACGACTGAGGAGACCCTGATGAACCACGCCAGCCCCCAAGACCAACTGCAGCAGCTCGGCCGACAGGTGCTGGGTACCGAGGCCTTCGGCCCCGGCGCCTCGATGGCCAGCCTCGGTGCCTGGACCTCGCTCAAGCATGTGCAGCTGCTCGGCCGACTGGCCGAGGCCTTCGACCTCGACATCGAGCTGGAGGAGGCCTACCGCCTCGACAGCTTCGAGCGGCTGCTGCAGTACATCGAGCAGCAGTCCGAGGCCCCCGCCCCGGCGGCGGCGGATGCCGGCGAGTCCACCATCGGTGCGCTGTTCGCCGCCCGCGCGCAGGCCCTGCCCGAGGCGCCCTTCCTGATCTTTCCCAAGGAAGACAGCCGCTACACCTACCGCGGCTTCCACCAGCTGGCCTCGGCCGCTGCCGCACGCCTGTCGTCGCACGGGCTGCGGCGCGGCGAGCGGCTGTGCGTGGTGATGCCCAACGGCCCCGAGTTCCTGGCGCACTACTTCGCGGCCCACCTGCTGGGCCTGGTGCTGGTGCCGATCAATCCGGCGCTGACGGCCGCCGAGCTGGCCTATATCGTGCGCGACAGCGGCGCCCGCCTGGCGCTGTTCGACCGCCAGCTGGCCGCGGCCCGCGAAGCGGCAGCCGGCCTGCTGGACGGGGTCCGGCTGCTGCTGGCCGACGCCACCTCCGGCCACGGCATCGAGGCGCTGCAGGCCGGCGGCGACACCGGGCTGCTGGCCCCCGCTGCCGGCATCGCGGCGGACGACCCGGCCGGCATCCTCTACACCTCGGGCACCACCGGCCATCCCAAGGGCGTGGTGCTGTCGCACCGCAACTTCCTGGCCGATGCCGCGGCGCTCGCCCAGTGGTTCGGCTTCGAGCCCGGTACGCGCACCATGTGCATCCTGCCGATGTTCCACAACAACGGCCAGGTCATCACCCTGCTCAGCCCGCTTCAGGTGGGTGGCAGCTCGGTGATCCTGGAAGGCAGGTCGGCGCTGATGTCGTTCTGGAAGATGATCGATCAGCACCAGGTGCACTGGACCAGCGTGATGCCGGCCTTCCTGTCCACCTTCCTCGAGTTCGGCCTCAAGCGCACCGACCAGTCGCTGCGCGGCATCGTCTGCGGCGGGCAGGTGCTGCTGGAGGAGATGCGCAACCGTTTCGAGGCCCGCTACCAGGTGCCGGTGTTCGAGGGCTACGGTCTCACCGAAACCACCTCCTTCTCGACCATGAACCGCCACCCCGCCGCGTTGCGGCGCAGTGGCTCCATCGGCGTGGCACTGCCCTGCAACGAGATGAAGGTGGTGGACGAGGACGGCCGCACGCTGCCGCCCGGCCAGACCGGCGAGATCCTGATCCGCGGCGGCAACGTGACCCGCGGCTACCACCACCTGCCCGAAGTCACCGAGCGGCGCCTGCAGGACGGCTGGCTGCACACCGGCGACCACGGCTGGCAGGACGCCGAGGGCCACTTCTACTTCGCCACCCGGCTGGACGACCTGATCATCAAGGGCGGCGAGAACATCTACCCCGCCGAGGTCGAGAACGCGCTGCACGGCTGTGCCGACGTGGTCGAGTGCGCCGCCTTCGGCATTGCCGATGCGCTGCTGGGCCAGGAGGTCTGCCTCTATGTCAAGCTCGTGCCCGGCTCGACGCTCGGCGAGGACGACATCCGCCGCTTGTGCGGCGAGCGCATCGCCCGCTACAAGTGCCCCGGGCCGGTGGTGCTGCTGCACACGCTGGATGACCTGCCCGAGCTGCCCAAGGGGCCCACCCGCAAGATCCTGCGGCGCGCGCTGCGCGAGCACTACGAGGCCTTGCTGCAGCGCCGGCAGCAGCCGGAGCCGGCCATCGCCTGAGCCCGGGGCCTTGCGCCCGTCCCCACGATCTCCACCATCACAAGGACTTCCCGCATGAGACTCGCATTGTTCGTCCACCTGATCTCGGTCGCGCTCTGGATTGGCTGCGTCATCGTCGAAGGCATCTACGAGCATTCCATCGACAAGAGCCCGGCCATGCGCAGCTTCATCTCCCGGCTGCACTGGAACACCGACAAGTTCGTCGAGATCCCGGCCTTCCTCGTGGTGCTGCTCAGCGGTGCCTACCTCCTGCAGGGCCGGACCCTCGGCGGTCTGCTGGCGGCCAAGGTGGCCTTCGGGGCGCTGGCCATCTTCCTCAACGCGGTGTGCGTCTGGCTGGTGATCCGCCGGCTGCGCCATGCGGAAGCGGGCGATTTCGCCGGCTGGGAGCGAGTGGACCATCTGCAGCACAAGCTCGGCGGCCTGGTGGCCCTGGCCATGCTCGCGGCGCTGGGCATCGGTGGCTACCTGTTC
This sequence comes from Eleftheria terrae, assembly GCF_030419005.1. Taxonomy (NCBI): domain Bacteria; kingdom Pseudomonadati; phylum Pseudomonadota; class Betaproteobacteria; order Burkholderiales; genus Eleftheria; species Eleftheria terrae. The sequence continues at coordinate 184,128 of NZ_CP106953.1, read as the reverse complement.
GTCGTCGGTGGGGCCTGAGATGCGGGCCATCGTGTTTCCCGGCCAGGGCTCGCAGGGCGTCGGCATGGGCGCGGGCCTGTTCGAGCGCCATGCGGCGCTGCTGGAGCAGGCCGACGAGGTGATGGGCCTGTCGATGCGCCGGCTCTGCCTCGAGGACCCCGACGGCTGGCTGGCGCAGACCCGCTATGCGCAGCCCGCCATTTTCCTGGTGAACGCGCTGCACTGGCTGTCGTGGGTCGAGGACCACGGCGGCGAGGTGGCCGCGTTTGCCGGCCACAGCCTGGGCGAGTACAACGCGCTGCTGGCCGCCGGTGCATTCGATTTCCGCAGCGGGATGCAAATCGTCAAGCGGCGTGGCGAGCTGTTCGCCCGCGCAGGCGGCGGCATGGCCGCGGTGGTGGGGCTGCCGGCCGCGCAGCTGCGGGCGCTGCTCGAGGCCGAGGGCCTGGGCGAGCTGGACCTGGCCAACCTCAACAGCCTGGAGCAAACGGTGCTTGCCGGCGAGCTGGCCGCGCTCGCCCGGGCGCGCGAGCGGCTGGAAGGCCGGCCCGGCATCACGGTGGTGCCGCTCAAGGTCAGCGGTGCCTTCCATTGCCGCCACATGCGGCCGCTGAAGGACGAGTTCGACGCCTTCCTGCAGGGCTTTGCGCTGGCCGACCCGGCGCGCATGGTGGTCTCCAACGTCACGGCGCGGCCCTACCAGCCGGGCCAGGTGGCCGAGCACCTGGTGGAGCAGCTCGACCACCCGGTGCGCTGGCGCGAGTCGGTGCGCTTCCTGCGCCGCCAGAGCGTGGATGACTGGCTGGAGCTGGGCCACGGCCGGGTGCTCACCCGGCTGCTGCAGGCCATCGAGCGCGAGGCCCAGGTGCCCGCGCTGCAGGCCGGCTGAGACCACGCGGCCCGCCACCGCCGGTGCCCGCCGGGGCGCTTCCTTCTCATCCGTACACAACCGAACCAAGAGGTATCCGTCATGCAAGCCGTCCAAGACGCGCTGGCCCGCTGCCGCAGCTTCGAGACCCCGGCGGCCCCCGCGCCGGCCCGCCATTTCGCCGAGGTGCTGCAGTTCCGCGCCGCCACCACGCCGCAGGAGTTCGCCTATGCGCTGCTCGGCTTCGGCCAGCGGCCCGACCTGGTGATGTCGTATGCCGACATGCACCGCCGCGCGCTCGCCATCGCCGCCCGGCTGCTGGCCCATGGCCGGGTGGGCGATCCGGTGCTGCTGGTCTTTCCGTCGGCGCACGGGTTCATCGAGGCCTTCTTCGGCTGCCTGTACGCCGGCCGGGTGGCGGTGCCGGCGCTGCCGCCGCGCATCGAGCGCGAGCGCCGGCGGCTGCTGGGCATCGTGGCCGACTGCCGGCCCGCCGCCGTGCTGTGCGGCAGCGCCGACCTGGCGCCGCTGTGCCAGGAGCTGATGGCCGCCGGACACGGCGGGCTGCCTTGCGTGGCCGTCGAGGAAATCCCGGACGACGGCAGCGAGCCGGCGCTGCCGCGCATCGACGCACAGGCCCTCGCCTTCCTGCAGTACACCTCGGGCTCCACCGCCGTGCCCAAGGGGGTCATGGTCGGGCACGACAACCTGCTGCACAACGAGGGCCTGCTGCGGCGCTACTTTGGCGCCGACCAGGAACGCTGGATGATGGTGTCCTGGCTGCCGCACTACCACGACATGGGCCTGATGGCCGGCATCCTGCTGCCGCTGTTCGCCGGCCGGCCCGGCGTGTTCTTCTCGCCGCAGGACTTCCTGCAGCAGCCCACCCGCTGGCTGCGCGCCCTGTCCACCTTCGGCGGCACCTGCAGCGGCGCAGCCAATTTCGGCTACGAGCTGTGCGTGCGACGTGCCCCGCGCATGAACGTGGCCGAGCTGGACCTGTCGGGCTGGCGCTATGCCTTCAACGGCGCGGAGCCGGTGCGCGAGGACACCATGCGCCGCTTCGCCGAGGTGTTCGCCCCGGCCGGCTTCCGTTACGAGCACTTTGCCCCCGGCTACGGGCTGGCCGAGGCCACGCTGCTGACGACGTCGAAGTTCCCGGGCGAAGCGCCGCGCGTGCGCGAGCTGGACGCCGCGGCACTGGCCGAAGGCCGTTTCCTGCCCGCCACCGGCGGTGGGCGCACGGTGGCGCTTGCCTCGGTCGGCCAGGTCGGGCCCAGCGGGCAGCAACTGCGCATCATCGACCCGGGCAGCGGCCAGGCCTTGCCACCATTGCAGGTGGGCGAGATCTGCCTGGCCGGCGGCAGCGTCTGCCGCGGCTACTTCGGCCAGGACGCGCTGTCCGAGGACATCTTCCATGCCTATCGCTCGCCCGAGCTGCCTGGCGGCCTCTTGCGCACCGGCGACCTCGGCTGCGTGGACCAGGACGGCCACCTGTTCATCACCGGCCGGCTGAAGGACGTCATCATCCACAACGGTGTCAACCACTATCCGCAGGACATCGAGGCCGCGGTGGAGGACGCCTGCGAGCAGGTGCGCCCGGGCCGGCTGGCCGCCTTTGCCGTCGAGCAGGCCTCAGGCAGCGAGGTGCTGCTGGTGTTCGAGGCGCTGCCCGGGCTGGACTTCGCCACGGTGGCGCCGGCCTTGATCGACCACGTCTGGAGCACCTGCCAGCTGAAGCTGGACGGCCTGCTGTGCGTGAAAAAGGGGCAGATCCCGCTCACCTCCAGCGGCAAGATCCAGCGCTCGGCCTGCCGCCGCCTGCTGCTGGGCGGCGAATTCTCGGTGCTGGCTTTGCACGGCAGCGAAGCGATGCAGGCCCGCTGGCGCCACCTGCTGCTGCCGGCCGCGGGCGACGGGGTCGAGGCGGCCGGCGTGCCGCTGGCCGCGATCTGACCCAGAATGTGCGGCGGCCGCGAGGGGCGGCCACAGGCGGCAGGGCCGGGGACCAGGACAAATGCAGGGATTGGCGCTCATCGCGGTGTGCTTGTTGATCGGCGCGGGCCTGGCCCGCAGCGAACGGCTGCCCGACAACTTCTGCGCCGTGCTCAACCTGTTTGCGGTGCGGGTGGCCTTGCCGGCGCTGGTGCTCAAGCACCTGCACGGCATGGTGTTCGATGCCAGCGTGTGGCTGCCGTTGCTGACACCCTGGCTGGTGTTCGCGCTGGCGGCGCTGGCGGCCCACCTGGCGGGGCGCTTCTGGGGGCTGCGGCGCGACACCGTGGGCTGCCTGACGCTGGTGTGCGGCACCGGCAACACCTCCATCGTCGGCATCCCGCTGGTGCAGGCCTTCGTCGGCGTACCGGCGGTCGGCTATGCAGTGGTGGTGGACCAGTCGAACTTCGTCGTGATGTGCACCCTCGGCATGATGGCCGCCAGCCTGTATGCCGGCGGCGCGCAGGACGGGCGGCGCATGTGGCGCCAGATGCTGGGTTACCGGCCGCTGCAGATGATGGTGCTGGCCCTGCTGCTGCGGCCGCTGGCCTTCCCGGCCTGGCTCGAGCAGACGCTGTCGGTGCTCGGCGGCACGCTCACGCCGATCGCCCTGGTGTCGGTCGGCGCCAGCCTGCGCAGGCCGAGCGACAGCGGCACGGTGCGCAACTTCCTGATTGGCGCCGGCATCAAGCTGCTGCTGGTGCCGGCTGTCGTGCTGCTGGTGTGGAGCCAGCTGCCGGGGCCGCGTGAGCTCGCCTTCACCACCTCGGTGCTGCAGGCCGCCATGCCGCCGATGATCATCGCCGGCCTGATTGCCACCGAGAAGCAGCTGGACCCGCCGCTGACGCAGATGCTGATCGGTATCGGCATTCCGCTGTCGTTCGTGACGACGGCCTTGTGGCTGGGGGTGCTGCAACTGGGATGAGGGGCCGACCTGGCCCGGTGGTCGAATACCGGGCGGCCTGTCTTCGTCTCCTGCCGAACGCGCCGCTTCCGGCTGCGATGGGCGGGCGATCGGCGGAGATCGCCCCGCCCTGCCGGGCCCGGCCGCCCCTTCGAGCCGGCGGTGGCAGCCACCGCGCACGCATCCACCGCATTCATGCCCCTGGTCCCTGGCGCTCGCAGTTGGCAGCGCAGGAGGCATTGCCTGCAGGCCAGGTGGGAGGCGGTAGCGTCGCGGCTTGCGTGTCGATATCGGCGACACGAATGTCCAGGTCCATCGACGCGGTGGCTGCGTCGGTGGCGGCCGCCACGGTGCATGCCGCGCTGCGGCGTTCGATGCAGCGCGGACGAGATGCGCTGCCGCGACTGCATGGAGCCGGGGATGCGAAGACCATGCCGTCCCGGGCGGCTGCGGTACCGAGGCGCGGGCGGCCCGTCGCGCCTGCGCGAAGCGGCGGCAAGGCCGGGGTCGACACGGCAGTCCAGCGCAGCGGCAGGCGGAGGCGGAGGCGCTGCCGTGCGGCCATCGGGATGCCAACGCAGTCGAGCGCGGCGCCCCGCGCCTGCCGGCGCTTGCCGGGGTATTGGATCGTTGCACATTCGCCGGTGCGTCGCCGTCCGCGCTCTAGCCTTGTTCAGGCGTGACTCATCAACCACCGCAGGAGGTCCTGAACATGGACAACACATCATTGCGCATCGGATCGGTGTTGATCGGCGCCGGCCTGGCCCTGGCGGCTTCCCCGACCTTGGCGCAGCAGATCATCACCTTCTCGTGCAACGGCGACCCGCACCTCATCTGCATCGACAGGCCGGAAGTGAAGCGGGCCCGCACCGAACTGCCCATCACCGTCTACAAGAACGATGCCGTGTTCATCCGCGCCGGAGGGTGCGTGCAAACCGGTGGACGAGGCAAGACCTGGAAGCGGTATGTCAACCCCACCGGCCCCAACTCGGCCCAGCTGTACCACGGCCAGATCCAGATCCCCGGTGCGGTGCAGACGCTGACCTTCCTCAACTACCTGGTCGGCGACGATGGCGGCTGGTCGCGCATGTTCAGTGTGGGCGCGGGGGATCCGAACTTCTTCCCCGGCAACATCGCCATTGGCTATACCGATGACGACTACGGCGACAACGGCTACTGGGGGCATGACGACGGCACCGAGGATCAATGCCGGGGTGTGGGCGACGCCTGGCTCCAGATCTACCTCTGCCGCAACGGCACCTGCTGACCGTGCGGCATGGCGTGCCGACAACGGGTCGGCATGCCCAGCAGCCCGGGCCTCGGTCCGCCCCTGGGGCCGCCGAGTGCGAGCCGGGCGACTACCCGCATGCCAAGGGAGGGCCCTGAAGCCGGACACCCGTGAAGCCCATGGGGCGCTTGCGGCAACACCAACGGCACAGCGGCGGACATCGGCCCGGTGCACCCACCGTCGCGGGGCGTTGCCTCCCCCGGCGCGGTGTGATCTTGGCGGCGAAGGCATGGACCGGTGCCGTTCAGCCCCGGCACATCGGAGCTGGCAGCGTCCTGCCTGCCGCCTGAGCGACCCATCGTTCCCGCTCCCCTGCCCGCCGCCCCGCCGCGAACCGGCCCGCCCGAGGTGCAGGCCGGGCCGCCAGATTATCAAGCCGCAGTGGCAGGTCTATCCAACGGCGTCGTGTTTATCTTCAAGCACTTCTAAATCAACATCGCCTTCTTCACGCAAGCGGCCGCAATGCCGGCACACCGAAACGCGACTTCCCTGCCCACCTCGCGGGCGAGGGGGCGAATCCGGATGCCGCGGGCCGGGCCGGTTCGCCGCCGGGCGCCGGCTGGCATCGATCCGCTTGACATCGAACGGCCCCTTTTGCACGCCACATACACCATGAAAGCCATTCAACTCACTGCCCCCTCCCTCTGCGCCTTCCGCCACACCGAGCTGCCCGAGCCGACAGCCGGCCGCGGTGAGGTGCTGGTGCGCCTGCGTGCGGCCGCCTTGAACTTCGTGGACGTGGCGATCGCCACCGGGCACTTTCCGGCCGCGAGCTTTCCGATGATTCCGGGCACCGACGGCGCGGGCGAAGTCGCGGCGCTGGGCGAAGGGGTCAACGGCCTGGCGGTGGGCGACCGCGTGATTCCGCACTTCATGCCGAACTGGCAAGGCGGCGCGATCACGCCCGGCGCGGTCGCCGCGATGCGTGGCATCAACTTGCCGGGCTCGCTGGCGGAATATGTGGTGGTCCCCGCGGCCAGCCTGGTGGCGCTGCCAGCCCACCTCGATTTCATCCAGGGCGCGACGCTGCCCATCGCCGCCACCACGGCCTGGAACGCAGTGCGTTCCGCTGCGGTGCGTCCCGGTTCGGTGGTGCTGCTGCTGGGGACAGGCGGCGTCAGCCTGTTTGCCTTGCAGTTCGCGAAGGCGTCCGGCGCCACGGTGATCCTGGCCTCCTCGTCCGATGACAAGCTCGAGCGTGCGCGGCTGCTGGGCGCCGATCATCTCATCAACTACCGAGCCACACCCGACTGGCACGAACAGGTCCTGTCGCTCACCGATGGACGAGGTGCCGACCTGGTGGTGGAAACAGTGGGGGGCGCGACGCTCGGCCGCTCCCTGCAGGCGGCCGCGGTGGGGGGCACCGTGTTCACGGTGGGCTTTGTCACCGGCACACTCGCTTCGGTCGACCTGATGCCCATCATCGTCAAGGCGCTGCGCGTGCTCGGCAACAATACCGGCTCGGTGGCCGACCTGGCGGAAGCCGCCCGCGCCATGGCGGCCCATCGCCTCGTGCCGGTGATCGACCGTGTGTTTGGCCTCGACGAGGTCGGCCTCGCGTATGCTGAACTCAACGGCGGCGGGCGGCATTTCGGCAAGTTGGCGATCCGCCTCTGAGCCCTGTCTGTCGCGCTGCCGTCGGGCTCGCACAGGCAAGCCAGCTGGCCGGCACCTTCCGGCCCCGGGCGTCACCGGGGCGGACCCCAGGCCGAGCCGCCGGGAGAATATAAAAAAAACGCCACCCACCGAGACCTGCCACCGATGTCATCCCTGATGGGCCACGCCGCGGCGGGCCTTGCCGTCTACCTGGCCCGCCACCGCTTGCAGGAGCAGCGCAGCTGGCCGGCCTTGCCCATCTACGTCGGGCTGGCCGTCTGCGCCGACTTCGACTACCTGGCACTCTGGCTGTTCGACGCACGCGTCGTGCCACGGCTCACGCACACCGCGGTATTCGCGGTGGTCGCGGCGGGCCTTGCGCGGCTGGGCACGGCGCACCGGCGCCGGCACGATGCCGGCTGGATGCCCTGGTCGGCCCTGCTGCTGGCCAGCGGCTCGCACGTGTGGCTCGATTTCTGGGTCGGTGCGCACCCGCTGCCCTTGCTCTGGCCGCTGTCCCGGCCCGATCTCACGGCACCCTTCGGCCTGCTGCCGAGTGCGGGTCGCCTGGCGCTGGGCAACATCTACCTGTGGCGCAACCTGCTGATCGAGCTCGGGGTGTTGCTGCCAGTGCTGGCCATGCTGGTGGCCTTGGCGCGCCGCACACCGCGTGACACCGTCGCTCGCTGGGCGCTGTGGGTGGTGCCGGGGTGGCTGGCCTTCCTCGGCGGGTCCCTGAGCCTGCAACGCTGAGGGACGACACGCCGGGCCCGAACGATACCGCCGCCGCCGTCGCGAGACAATCCGCACCGGGGATCTGCGTGCGGGGCTGCTAGGCCGCTGCCACCAAGAGGAGCGAGGGATGGCACACAAGGGATTGTTGGCGGTGGCCGGCGTGGGCCTGGGGGTGGCCCTGGGCGGTGCGGCCTTCATGTGGGGCATGCAGCGCGAGCAGGCTGCACAGGCGTTGGCGTCCGCCTGCGTCGGGTCGCCACTGCGCAGTGTGGAGGCCCGCAACCAGGCCCTGGAAGACGGCCATGTCATCAACCCGCGATACGACTGTGTCGACAAGCCGGCCTTCGAGGCCGAGCAGCGCCGGCAGGCGGATCGGCTCGCCAGCGCGCCGGCGGCCCCACCGCCGTCGCCGCCGGCCCGTTCGCTCCTGGAGGCCAGGCAGGGGTTCCGCACCCAGGTGTCCGAGCCCGGCAGCGGCGCTCTTCCTTTGCCGCATCCCCCGGCGCAGTGGTTCATTCGGACCGATTACGTCAGCACCGGTGGGCTGGTGTTGCCGGCATTCATCACGCCCGATCCGAAGGACGGCCGCCGACATCCGGCCATCCTGTGGCTGACGGGCGGCGAGACGCATTCGCTCGGCGACTTCTGGGTGGCGGGGCCGCCTTCGAATGACCAGTCGGCAAGCGCGTTTCGCGAGGCCGGCATCGTCGTGATGTTCCCCACCTTGCGGGGCGGTCACCAGAACCCGGGCCGCAAGGAGTATTTCCTCGGCGAGGTGGACGACGTGCTCGCCGCCGCCCAGCACCTGGCCCGCCAGCCCCATGTGGACCCCAACCGCATCTACCTGGGCGGGCACAGCACCGGCGGCACGCTGGCGCTGTTGGCGGCCGAGATGGGAGCGAAGTTCGAAGCGGTGTTCGCCTTCGGCCCGGTGGCCCAGGTGGACCGCTACCCGCCGCCACTGGTTCCGGCCGGGCTGCGGCAGCGGGGCGGGGAGGAAGTGCGCCTGCGTTCACCCCTGCACTGGCTGCACGGCATCGCGAGCCCGACCTACCTGATCGAGGGTCGGCGTGAGCCGGGCAACCTGAACGAGCTGGCGGCCCTGTGCCAGGAGGCCAGCCACCAGCCACTGTTGTTCTGTGTGCCGGTGGAGGGGGAGGACCACTTCAGCGTCCTGTCCCGGGTTGGCCGGGTCCTGGCTGCCCGCATCGCGGTCCCGGTGCCTGGTCAGCCCTTCTCCTTGCGGGCGGAGGAATTCGCAGCCGGGCGATGAGGCCCGGCACCCCGGCCCATCACCCGGGCAGTGACCGCCAGGCGCTGGCCGCCAAGCCGGCCAGCCCGCACCCCGCCAACAACGGCAGTACGCCCACGTGCCAGCGAAACAAGGCCAGGCCCGCTGCCACGGCGATGGCGGCGGCCATCAGGTCGGGCTCGTCCATGCGGCCTTGTGGCCACACGACGTGCCAGGCGAAGAACAGCGCCAGCTGCACGATGACCCCCACAACGGCCGCCGTGATCGCCGTCAACGGCGCGGTGAAGCGAGCCTGGCCATGGGTGGACTCCACCAGCGGCCCGCCGGCCAGGATGAAGATGAAGGACGGCAGGAAGGTGAAGAAGGTCACCACCGTGGCCGCCAGCGCGCCCGACAGGAAGCGGGCCTCCGGTCCCAGCACCTGCTGCAGCCAGCCGCCGACGAAGCCGACGAAGGCCACCACCATGATCAACGGGCCCGGCGTGGTTTCGCCAAGGGCGAGGCCGTCCATCATCTGCGGGCCGCTGAGCCACTGGTGTTGCTCGACTGCGCCCTGGTAGACGTAAGGCAGCACCGCATAGGCGCCGCCGAACGTCAGCCAGGCTGCCTTCGTGAAGAACCAGCCCATCTGGGCCAGCGTGCCGTGCCAGCCCTGCCAGGCCACCAGGGCCGCCATCACCGCAAGCCACAGTCCCAGGCCGGCGGCCAGCACCCGGGCCAACCGCAGGCGCGAGAAGCGGGCATGGGCGGGCGTCGGTGTGTGGTCATCGATCAAGGCCGGGCCGAAGCCTGCCTGGACGGCGCCCCCCGCGCCGCCCAGGGCGAACACCGAAGGAGCGCGGCGGCCTCCGACATGCCCGAGCAGGGCCGCCGCGAGCACGATCAAGGGGAACGGCAGCTCCAGCAGGACCATGGCGGCGAAAGCCGCGATCGCGATGCCCCAGAGCCAGCCGTTCCTCAGCACTCGCCCGCCGATGCGGTGGGCCGCGTGCAGTACCAGCGCTGTCACCGCCGGCTTGAGTCCATAGAAGATGCCGGCCACCACTGGGACCTGGCCGAAGGCGATGTAGACCCAGGACAAGCCGACCAGGATGAACAGCGAGGGCAGCACGAACAAGGCCCCGGCGAGCAGGCCGCCAGGCGTGCGGTGCAACAGCCAGCCGATGTAGGTCGCCAGCTGCTGTGCCTCGGGGCCGGGCAGCACCATGCAGTAGTTGAGCGCGTGCAGGAAGCGCTTTTCGCTGATCCAGCGACGCCGCTCCACCAGCTCGGTATGCATGATGGCGATCTGACCGGCCGGCCCGCCAAAGCTGATGAAGCCGAGTTTCAGCCAGAAACGCAGCGCCTGTGCCAGGCTCACGGGGGAAGGCGGTGCGGTGGGCGGTGGGGAGTCGAAAGGCATCGGAGAGGAGGTTCGTTGCCCGGCATCCGGGACGGGGATGTATCTGCCGCGTGCCGGGTTCAAGCTCGTGGCTCGTGGCTCGTGGCTCGTCGCTCGTCGCTCGTCGCTCGTCGCTCGTCGCTCGTCGCTCGTCGCTCGTCGCTCGTGGCCCGTGGCTCGTGGCTCGTGGCCCGTGGCCCGTGGCCCGTGGCCCGTGGCCCGTGGCCCGTGGCCCGTGGCCCGTGGCCCGTGGCCCGTGGCCCGTGGCCCGTGGCCCGTGGCCCGTGGCCCGTAGCCCGTAGCCCGTAGCCCGGTCCATGGTCTGTCGCAGGCAAGGCAGGCACGTCAGTGTGCCGCACGACAGACCGCACAGGACGGCAGTGGCGCGCTGCGGACGATACCTGCCGCCGCGCCCTGGCCGACGCCTCGCGCTCAGGAACGGCTGGGTGGCAGCCGCTGAATCGCCCGGTGCCATATCGCCAGGGACCGCCCCTGGTGTTTCCACGGCTCGGCGTTCCAGCCGAATCGACCGATCTGCCGCCGCTGCACGACCAAGCCGGTTGCTGGGCAGCCAGCAGCGCGCTTGTCAGCACACATCATTTCCATTATCGTTTGAATATTGAAGGACAGGAGCCGCTGAGTGCCATGACGTTGCCAGCGCAGTGGCTGGCTGAGCCGCTGCCCGGCTTGCTCGCGTGCCGTGCATGCGCGACATCGGGGCGACGGCCCCGCGTTGCGGGTGCCAAAGCGGCCGTGCCCATGCCTCTGAAGGAGCCGATGCCTCGCCGGCAAGGAGCGAGAGGCGGGTACTTGGTTGCCGCCCGGGCAGTGAGCGCCCTTCCTCGCCACTGGGCTGGCTGACGGCGCATTGCTAAGCGGGCCGTCCCGTTCAGGGTGCCGTGCGGGCATGTTGATTTCCCCCTCTGAAGGAGAGCTGACCATGAAGCGTTTTCACCTCCATGTCCATGTGGACGACCTCGGCCGCAGCGTCGATTTCTACTCCCGCTTGTTTGCCGCGAGCCCGACCCGTCTGGAGGCCGACTATGCCAAGTGGATGCTGGACGATCCGCGCGTCAACTTCGCCATTTCCACGCGGGGCGAGCGCCCGGGCATCGACCACCTGGGCATCCAGGCGGAAGACGCGGCGGAACTCGCCGAGCTCAAGGCCAGGGCCGAAGCGGCCGACCTGGCGTTGCATGACGTCGGCGCCGCGACGTGCTGCTACGCTCGCAGCGAGAAGCACTGGGTGACCGACCCGCAAGGGCTGGCCTGGGAGCACTTCCACACCCTGGGCGACGTGCCGTTGTTCAGCGAGCCCAGGCCGCCTGCCGCTGACGGTTTGCATGCCGCTTGCTGCGTGCCCAAGGCGGCAAGCGCCAGCGTCGACGGGAAGCCTGCGTCATCCTGCTGCTGAGGCGGGCGCATCGAAGTGGCTGCTGTTGCCGCTCGCAGCACGAAGGCACCAGCGCGGCCAACAGCAGCCCGATCGTCATTCCTTGAACCCACCCACCATGCCTGACACCACCGTCACGATCTACCACAACCCCGCCTGCGGCACCTCCCGCAACACCCTCGCCATGATCCGCAACAGCGGCATCGAGCCCCGGGTGGTCGAATACCTGAAGACGCCGCCTGGCCGGGACGAGCTGCGGACGCTGATTCGCGCTACCGGTTTGCCGGTGCGCGAGGTCTTGCGCCGCAAGGGCACACCCTATGAAGAGCTGGGCCTGGACGACCCGAAGTGGAGCGAGGACGAGTTGATCGAGCAGATCCTCGCGCATCCGATCCTGCTGAACCGACCCATTGTGGTCACGCCTCTGGGCACCCGGCTGTGCCGGCCGTCGGAAGCTGTGTTGGACATCCTGCCTTCACCTCAGCAAGGCGCTTTCACAAAGGAAGACGGCGAGCAGGTGATTGACGCGCAGGGCCGACGGATCGACAAGCGCGCTTGAGTTCACCGCCGCGTTCGCACCGAACGCGGCCGCTGTAGCACGCCACGACAGCCGCCGCGGCAGCAAGCGTGGCCTGCCCCGGAGCGCCCCCGCCGTCTCATGCTGTGCAGGCCGAAGCCCCCCACGTCGCAAGCCGGTAGCGCGGCCTGCCCACCCTTGACTTTCGCTTCCGTCGCGTGCTTCACACAGCACCGCCGTGAGGCCCTGCTGTTCTCATCTGAACATTCTGAACTAACGCCATTTCGTTAATTTCGACACCCACGTCCTCGAAGACAAGTGGCAGCGGCTGCCCTAAACTAGCGTAATGGCGTTAGTTCAGAATAGTGGAAGCGATCGCTTCACCCTTGATCTGTTCGGTGATGGTCAGCCCTCGTCGGCCGTGGTCGAGTTCTCACAGGCCTTCGAGGGCTGGTTGCAGGACCTGCGGCTGCGCCACACGCTGCGACGGCATTCGTCTGCCTCGGTCTATGCCGACATGTGGGGCGCCTTCGTCGCTTGGTGCCTGGGGCAGCAGCCGCGTGTCACGCTGGGCGAGCTGACCGTCGCGGACCTCGACCGTTTTGTCGCTTCTCGCACCGGCGCCGGCCAGGCGGGCGCACTGTCACCCGGCCATGTATGGCGGATGCTGCGCTTGATCGACCGGGTGCTGGCCCACCGGGCCCTGCTGGCAGGGACACAGCAGAACACCGCGGCAGCCGAATTGATCGCCTCCCGTCCCGAGGTGCGGCAGGCCAACCTGGCCGAGTCCCCACTGCCCGACTACCTCACGGCAGACGACGCCAGCCGCCTTGTCGTGTTTCTTTCCAGCCTGCGGCCCCGTGGCAGCGGCCCCACCGTCGTCCACAGCTGGCAGGAGCTGCGTAACGGCACATCGGTCGCACTGCAACTCGGCGCCGGGCTGACGCCCGGCGAAGTAAGGGCGCTGACGGTGGACGCACCGGTCGTCGCGGGCGGGCGTCAACCCGGCCTGCCTTGGAAGGTGGTGGTGCCGGGCGACGGCAACCGGCCCCCGCGCGAATCACCGGTCGCTCCCTGGGCCGGACAACTGCTGAAGCACTGGCTGGCGGTACGCGCCCAGGTCGGCTTCGCCGCCGATGCCGCCCCTGCCGTGGACGGCCATCGTCCCTGGCTGTTTCCCGGCACCCGCAAGGGCCGGCAATGGAGCAAGGTGGCCCAGTACGATGCGGCGAAACAGGTGCTGGAGCAGGCCGGCATCCAGTCCAGCGACGGCGGCTCCTTCCGGCTTCGCCACACTTTTGCGCTGCGGCAGCTGCGGCGCGGCAAGGGCGCCGCGGAAGTGGCACGCTGGATGGGCATTGCCGATCCCATGGAGATGGAGCGCTACCAGCGCATCCTCCTGCATCCCGAAGACGTGGCCTGAGGAGCGGCGCTGGGACGCCCGTGCGTCATGCTGGGCTCCCCGCCTGCATTGCCCCGCCCCGGACGGCCGGCGGCGGCGGCGAGAAGTGCCCGGCCCGCCTGGGCAGAATCACCGGCGCTGTCCTCCCCCTCCTCCGAGCCGCCGTGGCGGGGGCGCGGAAAGAACGGCGCTCCCCGCCATTCAACCGCGGCGTACCACCCCGCCCTGCCCTGCCCGCACCATGAGCAAGACTTCGCTGAAAGACCTGGCCCTCGGCCTCGCCGCACCGTGGCGATCCACCATCGTCGGCAAGGCCGGCGGCGCAACCCTCAAGGTGCTGCGCATGGACGATGCGGCCTATTCGGAAGAAGTGCACGACTTCGACGAGGCACTGCTGGTCATCGACGGGCAGCTGCGGCTCGACATCGAGGGACGTTGCGTCGAGGTGGAGGCTGGCGAGCTCTACATCGTGCCCGCCGGGCAGCCGCATGCGGTGGCTCCCGGCAGCCGGGGCACACTCGTGATCATCGACCGCTGCTGAGCGGGCCCTGCCCGGAGCGGCTCAAGCCGCTGCAGGGCCCTGGCGCAGGCGCTCCAACAGCGCGAGCCAGACGTCGAAGGACAGCAGGGCGGTCAGGTGCATCGAGTGGAAGACCTGGCCCTCGACATCCACGATGCGGGTGCGTTCCTTCCAGCTGTGGGTGGTGATCTCGCCAATGCGCTGGATCGGCAAGGCCTTGCCACCGATCCTCAGCTCCGACCGCGTCAGCTCGATCTCGTAGGTGGGGTGCTGCATGTCGCGCGAGGCGAAGAAGCTCTTGGACAGCGCCACCTCGTCCGGCAGGCAGCGGAACTTCACCGTCTCGCCAGCCATCAGCGCCTGGTAGAGCCGCTCGCCCCGCTGCTCCGCATGCGCGGTGCGGAGCTGCCGCGTCAACTCGGCCAGCCGGCTGATGCGCCCACCGGCGAAGGTCCACGACCCCTGCGACGAGGCCCGCCAGCCGATGCCGCCGGCGTAGAAGGTGTAGACATCCTCGATGTCACGATAGAGGTCGCACCGCTCGCCACCGGGGCCCACGGTGCGCACGCCTTGCTCATGCAGGTAGAAGGTCGGCTGCGAGCGCGTCACCAGCCACGCGCCGAGCGCCGTCGCGACGCCAAGCGCCAGGCCGCCGATGCCCACCTGGTACAGCAAGGAGATGTCGCCGCTGAAACGCACATTCGAGCCTTCGCCCGGAATGAGCAGCAGCACCAGCACCCCGGCGCCGGCGAAGAGCGCCGCCAGGCACCACCACGCGAAAAGGAAGGAGCGGCTCTTGCCGTATTTGCCCGTGAGCGGACCGAGTTGACCCATGGAATGACCCCCTGTTTGCATTTTGTCGATGTATCGCGCCGGGCGGGTCCATGCACCATGGTCGCTCGCTCCGGGCTGGCGCCATTCTAGACAAGCCCCGTGTCGCGGCCGCCGCTTCAGGCCGGATCCGGGCCGGTGGGTCCCCGCTCAGGCGGGCCTTCGGCAAAGGGCGCTGGCGGCCCGCCGTCCCTGCCGGCCAGCACCACCCGGCTGCGTCCCTCGCGCTTGGCGCGGTAGAGGGCCTGGTCGGCGCGCTGCAGCAGGGGTTGCGCCTCGGTGGCGTCTTCCGGGCAGCTCGCCACGCCGAATGACGCGCTCACCAGCCCGAGCTGCCCGCCGTCCAGCCACACCTCCATGCTGCGAACCGCCTCCAACAAGGCGTGGGCGCGCTGAGCGGCGTCTTCCTTCTTGCAGTCCGGCAGCAGCAGCACGAACTCTTCCCCGCCGTACCGGCAGGCCACGTCGCTGCCCCTCACCATGCCCTTGAGCCGCTGCGCCAGCGCGCGCAGCACCGCGTCGCCGGCATCGTGGCCATGCCGGTCGTTCACCTGTTTGAAGTGGTCCACATCCAGCACGATGACCGACAGCGGCTGCTGCCGCCGTGCGGCCCGCGAGAACTCGCGCTTCAAGGTCTCGTCGAGGTAGCGGCGGTTGTACAGCCCGGTCAGGGGGTCGATGATGGATTGCTGCCGCAACGCTTCCCGCAGCCCCAGGTTGGACAGGCTGAGCGACACCTGTTCGGCGACCGTCATGGCCAAGGCCGTTTCGCTGACCTCGAACCGGTGCCCGGGCTGCGCGCCCACCAGCGACAACAGGCCCAGCACCTCGCCCTGGGCAATCAGCGGGATGCACAGCATGGTTTCCTCGGCCTCGCCGTCGCGGCTGCGATGATGCAGGCAAGGCAGCGAGCCGGGATCGTCGTTGCGGTGCGGCTGGCCGCGCCGCAGGGCCCAGCAATCATGCGGCTCCAGCGTCGGCGGCGCTTCAACGCAGTCGCCCCAGGTGGCCTGCCGCTCGAGGCGGTCGCGCGAATTCCTGAAGGCATACAGCCGGCCGCAGGATCTCGGCAACAGCCTGGCGCCGTACAGGCCGATCATCTCGAACATCTCCTCGCGTGAGACCGGTGCGTCCAGTGCGCGCGTCATCTGCCCCACCAGCGAGATCTCCGCATTGCGGCGCTGCAACTCCGCCAGGCCATCGCTCAGCTGTTCCTGCGAGGCCCGCAAGGCCTCGTTGGCGAGCCGGCGGTCGCGCAGCGCCCGCGACAGCATCACCATCAGGAACAGGAGCAAGGCCGCGTCCAGCAGCGCCACCACCAACACCGCGTAGGCGTTGACGTCGCTGCTGTGCTGCAGCTCGGCGAGCAGCACCCTGCGGCGCTCGGCCTCGCGCCCCGCCAGCTGGCCCAGCAGGGCGCGAATCTGGTCCATCGACTGCTTGCCGCGGCCGGCCGCGATCACTGGCTGCACCGCGTCGAAGCCACTGCGGCGGCGCAAGGCAATCGCATCGGCCATCAGCCGCAGCTTCAGGTCGATCCACTGCCCCAGCGCCTTGTTCTCGGGCGAAGCGCCCAGCTCGCGGGCGAGCGCGGGCCGCGCCTGCTGCAGGCGCACCAGGCCGCGATGGTAAGGCTCGAGGAAGTCCTCGTTGCCGGTGATCAGGAAGCCGCGCTGGCCGGTCTCGGCATCCTGCATCATCGACAAGACCCCGACGAACAGCTCCTCGCGCTCGTGCGATCGCTCGAGCAACCGTTCGCCTTCACGCGCCACGCGGGCGGTGTGAAAGGGCACGGCGGACGTCATGACCACCACGGCAGCCGCCGTCAGGAAACCCAGCTTGAGCCGCTTCTCCAACTCCATCGACACCTGTCTCCCGGTCTGGACCGACACCCGCCTTGCAAAGCGGGCCGGCCCGATTGCCGCCCAGGCAGGTCCAGCAAGCACTGCTCCCGTAGGCGTCCACCGAGGCTCGGCCGGTTCCCCACGGAGAGGCTCTGGGGTGGGGCGCCCCTGGCGCCGACATCGGTCCGGAAACCGCCATAAAGCTGCCCGCTATACGCACAAGCTTGATTTACAAGGGAAAAAACACCGCCCTCCCCCGCTTGTATCATCGCCCGCCCAAAGACCCGCCGCGGCAGCCGCACACTCACGACATCCAGACGCCGGCACCCGCGGCGCCCATGTGGCGGCGAGCCAGCGCCGCCCACACAGAGGAGACAGACCGATGACCGCCGCCACTGACGCCCCCTTGGCCGGCCTAGCCGCCGGCGCCGCGCCCGGCGCGCCGGGAGCCGTCACCCAGCTGCTGCACAGCTGGGCCAGCGGAGACGGCGCTGCACTGGAGCGCCTGCTGCCGCTCGTCTACGATGAACTGCGCCGCATGGCGCGCCGCCACTTGCGGCACGAGCGGGGCGAACACACGCTGGGCGGTACCGGCCTCGTGCACGAGGCCTACCTGCGCCTGGCCCACGCCGGCCCGACGCAATGGCAGTCGCGGGCGGAGTTCTTCGGATGGGCCTCGACCCTGATGCGCCGCATCCTGGTCGACCATGCGCGGGCCCGGCAGGCCGCCAAGCGCGGCGGTGGCACGCCGCTCTACAGCCTCGAAGCCCTGCAGGACGAGGCTACCGCCACCCCGGCCGCCCTGCGCCTGAGCGCCGCCTATAGCAGCGATGACATCCTGGACCTGCTCGCGCTGGACGACGCACTGCAGCGGCTGGAGGCACTCGATGCCCAGCAGGGCCGGGTGGTGGAGCTGCGCTTCTTCGGCGGCCTGAGCGTGCTGGAAACCGCCGAGGCGCTCGGCATCTCACCGGCCACCGTGAAGCGCGAATGGGCCACCGCCCGGCCGTGGCTGCTGCGCGAGCTGGGCCGGCCGCCGGCATCCGGCAAGGCATGACGGACAGGCCAGCCGCCAGCGCCTGGATCGGCCGCCAGCTGGGCGCCTGGCGCATCGACGCACTGATCGCCGAAGGCGGCATGGGTGTCGTCTACCGAGCCGAGCGGGCCGACGGCCACTACCGGCAGCGCGTCGCCCTCAAGCTGCTGCGCGAGGGGGTCGACCCTGCCCGGGGCGTGGAACGCTTCAGGGCCGAGCGACACATCCTGGCCAGCCTCGACCATCCCCACCTGGCCAAGCTGCTGGACGGCGGCGTCAGCCCCGAGGGCCGGCCCTACCTGGTGATGGAGCTGGTGGAGGGCGAGGCGATCGACCGCTACTGCGACCGCCTGGAATTGCCGCTGCGCCAGCGGCTGGCCCTGTTCCGCACGGTCTGCGAGGTGGTGCACTACGCGCATCGAAAAGAGGTGCTCCACCGCGACCTGAAGGCGACCAACATCCTGGTGACGCACGACGGCATCGTGAAGCTGGTGGACTTCGGCATCGCGGTGCGACTGGCACCGGCCCACGCCGGGACCGCTGTAGCAGACACCGCCACGGCCCAGGCACTGATGACGCCGGAATACGCCAGCCCCGAGCAGCTGCGCGGCGAGCCGCTGACGCCGGCCAGCGACATCTACTCGCTGGGGGTGGTGCTGTTCCGGCTGCTCACCGGCGCCAGCCCGTATCCGGTGGCTGCCGACCAGCCCTACGCGCTGGCGCAGGCCATCTGCGAAGGCCGGCCGCGCCGGCCCAGCGAAGCGGTTGCCGACCGGCCGCGGCAACGCCAGCTGCGCGGCGACCTGGATGCCGTGGTCGGCAAGGCCCTGCGCAAGGAAGCACAGGGCCGCTACGCCTCGGCCGAGGCCCTGGCGGACGACCTGTTCCGCCATCTCGAGGGCTTGCCGGTGCAGGCCCGCCGCGGTGCATGGAGCTACCGGGCGGGCCGCTTCGCGCTGCGCCACCGCCGCGCAGTGGCGGCCGGGCTGCTGGCCAACCTGGCGTTGCTGACCGCGATTGCGCTGGCCGGCTACCAGGTCTACCAGGCCAACCGCGAGCGAGCGCGGGCAGAGCGATATTTCGCGACGGTGCGGCGGCTCGCCGATGTGTTCATCTCGGACATCGATGGCGCCATCAGTCCCCTGCCGGGCTCGACGCCGGCCCGCAAGCTGGTGGTGGAGCAGGCCCTGGGCTACCTGCAGCAGCTCGGCGTCGCTCCGGGCGGCGACCTGTTGCTGCGGGTGGAACTGGCGTCCGGCTACCGCAAGGTCGGTGACATCCAGGGCCGGCCCAACGCCATCAGCCTGGCCGACCCGGGTGGCGCGATGGCCAGCTACCGTCGCGCCGAGGCCTTGTTGCGCGAACTGCCCGGGATCGAGGACCTGCAGGCGCCCGAGCTGCGGGCAGCGCGCCAGGAACTGGCCCAGGTGCTGCTGAGCCGGGGCACGCTGCACATCCTGCTGTCCGAGAACGACCAGGCCGACGTGGCCCTGACCAGCGCGGAGCGCCTGGCCGCCGGGCTGGCCGGCGAGGCGGCGGCGGACGACGTGTCCGCCTCGCTGCTGCTGGGGCAGGTGTACGCCCAGCAATGCCGCAACCGGCTCTACCGCGCCGACCATGCCGGCTACGCCAGGATCGCGCCTCTCGCCACCCGGCTGCTCGAAGGCGTGGCCAGTCGCCGCCCCAACGACCGCGAGGCGGCCGTGGCGCTCGCCTGGCACTACACGGTGCAGGGCGAGTACCTGATGGCGCAGACCGACCGGCTGGCGGCACACGGCCGCGAGGCACTGGCGGTGTTTCGCCATGCACTGACGGTGTCCGAACGGCTGCGCCGCCAGCACCCCGGCAACACCGCCCTGCAGCGGATGGCCGGCCTGGCACGCAACCGGGTCGCCTGGGCGCTGCTGCGCATCGGCGAGGCCCGGGCTGCAGCGGCCGAGTACCGCGAGGCGCTGGCCCGGTTCACGGAACTGTCGGCGCAAGCGCCGCGGGAGGTGCAGTTCCGCTCCGACATGGCGCGCGCCGGCAGCGACCTGGCGCGGGCACTGGTGCAGGCCGGCGAGACCGACACCGCGATCCAGGCGGGCCAGGCGGCGCTGGCGATCTTCGACGCGCTGCCCGCCGGCGCCACGGCCGAAAACTCCTCGCGCTTTCGCCGCGGCGCCGGCTACTACTGGACCGGCCAGGCACTGGCCGCACGGGCGGCCCGGCGCGATGCGGCGCCGGCCGCGGCCCGGCAGGACCTGCAGGCCGCTTGTCGGCACTGGCGCCAGGGGCTGCCCATCCTGCAGGCCATCCATGAGCAGTTCGGGCTGGGCGACCATCCCGATGACCTGCACCCCGACCGGCTGCGCGCCGCCCTGCAGCGCTGCCCGCCCCCCGCCGACCCAGGCGCCGCCGGCGCGGCACAGGAGTGAGGCCGCCGATGGATTCGCAACGCTGGCAACAGATCAAAAGCCTGCTGGCCGACTGCCTGGCCCTGCCGCCTGAAGACCAGGCGCCGGCCGCCCGGCGCCTGAGCAGCGGCGATGCCGAACTGCAGGAGGAACTGCTGTCGCTGCTGGCCGCCGAAGCCGAAGGCGGCCATGCCATCGACACCATGCCGGCGGCCCTGGCGCTCGATGCGCTGGCCGGCCTGGGCAGCCTCCGCTGGACCGGGCGCCGGCTCGGGCCCTATCGGATCGTGGCGCCACTCGGCCAGGGTGGCATGGGCCAGGTCTACCGGGCCGAACGGGTGGACGGCCAATACGAGCAGGCGGTGGCCGTCAAGGTGATGCGGCCGGACCTGCCGCCGCAGGCCTTGCTGGAGCGCTTTCGCGCCGAGCGACAGATCCTGGCCGGGCTGGACCATCCCAACCTCGCCAAGCTGCTGGACGGCGGCGTGAGCGACGACGGCCTGCCGTATTTCGTGATGGAGCTGGTCGAAGGCGAGCCGCTGCTTGCCTATTGCGAGCGGCTGGAGCTGGACATCGAGGCCCGCTTGCGACTCTTCCGCACCATCTGCAAGGTGGTGCACCACGCCCACCAGCGCGGGGTGGTGCACCGCGACCTGAAACCCGACAACCTGTTGGTCACCGGCGCCGGCCAGGTCAAGCTGGTGGACTTCGGCATCGCCAAGCAGCTGGCCACTGCCCCGGGCCCGGCCGCCCCGCGCACCGCCACCGTGCTGCGTGCGCTGACCCCGGAGTACGCCAGCCCGGAGCAGTTGCGCGGTGAACCGGTGACACCGGCCAGCGATGTGTACTCGCTGGGCGTCGTGCTCTATCGATTGCTGGTGTCGGCCAGCCCCTATGGCAGCGCGACTCGCGACCCCTACGCGCTGTCGCAGGCGATTTGCGAGAGCGAGCCGGTGCCGCCCAGCCGGGCCCTGCCCGCCACCGGGCCCCAGGCACGACAGCGGCGCCGCCGCCTCAGCGGCGACCTCGACGCGGTGGTGTTGATGGCGCTGCGCAAGCAGCCGGCCCACCGCTACGCGTCGGCCGAGGCGCTGGCCGACGACTTGTTCCGCCACCTGGAGGGCCTGCCGGTACAAGCGCGCCGCGGCGCCTGGAGCTACCGTGCCGGGCGTTTCGCACTGCGCCATCGCGCCATGCTGGGCGCCGCCGTGCTGGCCAACCTGGCCCTGGCGGCCGGTGCCGTCGTGGCCAGCTACGCCGCCTACGAGGCGCGGCAGCAGCAGCAGCGAGCGGAACGCCATTTCGCCAGCGTGCGGCAACTGGCGCGGGCACTGGTGCGCGAGGTGCATCCGGCCATTGCGCCGCTGCCGGGGTCCGGGCCGGCTCGACGCCTGATCGTGGAGCAGGCGCTCAACTACCTGGGCCAGTTGCAGGCCGAGGCGTCGGACGACCCGACCCTGCAGCTTGAGCTGGCCGCCGGCTACCGCCGTGTCGGCGACCTGCAGGCCGCCGAGCCGCCAGCCTCGCTGCCCGAGCTGCAGGCCGCCCTGGCCAGCTACCGCCGGGGCCTGGCGCTGCTGGCCCCGCTGGTGGACGGGCCCGTGGCGACGCAGGCGCCCGCCCGCCGTGAACAGGCTGCATTGGAGCAACGCCAGGCAGCACTGCTGGCGCGGCTTGCAGGCAGTGCTTCGCCGCTGCCCGACCTGGCAGCGAGCCCGGCGCCCGCGCCTCCCTGACCGTGCCGGCGCGGGCCGGGTGACTGCCGCCTCCGAGGGGCGGCGCAGCCGCGGCCCTTGGATGATTGGTATCGAAGTGCAACTCCGTGAGCCCTGGCCCGCCCCGTTCCCGCTTTACAGGTATCGAGGGGGGAAGCAACAGGAGTTTCGATGGACATCACCCGCTGGCTCGACACCACAGTGCGGGAACGGCCGGACACCCCGGCACCCGCCTCCCTGATCAACCGGCCGCCGCCGACGCTGCCGGTGCTGTTGCACGAAGAAGCACCGGGCAACCGCCTGCCGCCGGGCAGCGTGCCGCACCAGCCCTCGCTGCTGGGGGCCCTGCTCGGGGCGGCCTCTGCGGCGGAACGGCAGCGCATCGTGAGGGCGCAGCTGCGGCTGCTGGGCTTTGAACGGCTGGGCTACGGGCGCCTGATGCAACTGGGCGACTCGCTGACGCCACTGTCGTTTTGCCTGACATATGCAGACCGGCGCTGGGCCGAGCGCTATTTCGCCCAGGCCTACCACGAGATCGACCCGCGCCTGCCACCGGCCCTGCGCTCCAGCCTCCCGGTGGCATGGAGCCTGGACGCGCTCACCGCGCAGGTGAGCGCCGGGCGGCACGGCGTGCGGCAGCGGCGATTCTTCGCCGACCTGGCCGCCACCGGCATGCGCAGCGGCGTGGTGTTTGCACTGCCGGCCACGGCGGGCGGACAGCGCGAGCTGCTGAGCCTGCTGTCGCGCGCGCCGGACACGCGCTGGATGGGCGACGCGCTGATCGGCGAGGTGCTGACCCTCTCGCTGTGCCTGCACGAGGTGTACAGCCGGGAGCAGAGCCGGCCAGCCGCGCCCGAGCAGCCGCCGGCGCCCACGGCGCTGTCTGCGGTGCACCGCCATATCCTGAACTGCATTTCACAGGGCCTGGGCGACAAGGAGATCGCCGCCCGCCTGGGCTGCACCCTGCACAACGTTGACTACCACCTGCGCCAGCTGCGCCGCCGCTTCGGTGTGCGCAACCGGGTGCAGCTGATGCACGCCGCGCAGGAGTTGATGCAGGGCTGAGGCCGCCGGGCCGGCGGCCGGTCCCATCCGGTCGCCGGCCCGGCCCCCCGCCCTGCCGTCAGCCGGCTTGGCCCGGGCCTGGGTTTCGCGCCGCACGACGGCGCAGCCCCCCGGCCAGGACGGCCAGGCCCATGCCCATCAGCAGCCAGCTGCCCGGCTCCGGCACGCCGGACACCACCAGTTCCACATGGTCGGCGCCATAGCGCAGCGCCAGCTGGTAGTGCGCGCTGTCGAGGTTGCTGTCCACTCGCAAGAACTGGCCTCTCACGCCGCCCTCGGCCGTCAGGAAGCGGTAGCTGCCGGTCACCACCGACGCCGGATCGAACTGCGCCCACAACAAGCCTTCCAGCCGGGCCGTTCCCGACACCAGAAGCTGGTCGACATCGCCACCCGTTGCCACGTCCAGCCACAGGCGCCCGGCTCCCAACAGCATCAGCTCGCCCTGCACGCTGCCCCGGCCCACCTCGCCGGAGGCGCCAGCGCTCAGGTCGCCGCCGAGCAGCTCCACCACGGGAGCTTCCACAAGGCCGGCCAACCAGGTCACCGGCCGCGCCGCAGCGGCCGACTCTGCCCACTGGCTGTACCTGGTGGTGCGCAGCGCGCTGCCGGTGCCGATGTCCATCACTCCCAGGTTGTCCAGCTGGTGGATCTGCACGTCGGCCCCGCCCAGCAGGCGCACCGTCCCCGGGTTCAGCAGCGCGCCGCCGAGGGCGTTGTATTCGTTGCCCTGCCACAGGGTCACGATACGGGCCTGCGCGCCATCGAGCACCAGTTCACCGCGGTTGGTGTCGATGAGGGCCGGACGGCGCCCGTCCGGGCCATTGCCCAGGTTCAACGCCAGCGTGCCGTCTCGCGCCACCAGGCGGCCGCCGCTGAGCTCGCCATTGCGGTACTGCACCAGGGGGCCCCACAGCACCAGGCGGCCGCGCTCGACCTCGACGCTGCCAAGATTGTCAAAGCGGCCGGTGAAGGTCAGCGGCCCGGCAGCGACCGAACGGACCGTGCCCGCGTTCGTGAAGGCGGCGCTCACCGTGGTGG
The DNA here is from genome assembly GCF_030419005.1 of Eleftheria terrae. NCBI lineage: Bacteria > Pseudomonadati > Pseudomonadota > Betaproteobacteria > Burkholderiales > Eleftheria > Eleftheria terrae. Next base: position 160,352 of record NZ_CP106953.1, on the reverse strand, counting down.
CGCCAGCCCCGGTCTTCAGGTAGCGGCCCTCGTTCAGGAAGGAGGACACCGCCACACGGGTGGGGCGCGGCACATCGAATTCGGAATCGCGGGTGCCCTGGCTGTTGCGGTCCTCGAATCGGCCGTCGGGCCCGATGCGGATGCTGCCGCTGCCATAGAGGTCGGCGTTGCCGTCCCAGCCGGCCGCGCCCAGGAAGGTGTAGGCGCTGCGAATCTCCTTGCCCGGGGGCAGGGAGAAGCCGGCCCAGTAGTCGCGCCGGTCGTACAGCTCCGCGCGTCCGCGCACGGTCACTGGCCCGGCCACCTGCAGCACAGCTTCGCCCCACTCCAGCTCGCCCAGGTTCATCTGGCCCTGCACCTGCAGCCGGCTGAACTGCGCACTGGCATACGGCGGGTCGCCATTGTTCAGGGGGTCGCCGACGCTCAGGGCGCCCATCTCGATGTCGCCGTCCACGCGCACGCGGGCGGCCCGCGCCACTTCCAGGCGACCGGTGCCTTGCAGGCGGACGTCCGAGCCGATGCTGGCCCGGCCTTCGGCAAAGCGCAGCACCCCATCGTTGTTCACCGCTCCCCGGTCGAAGCGGGCCTCGAACTCGTTGTAGAACTCGCTGTCGACCAGCTCCACCTGCCCACCCTTGGCGATGTTCCAGGTGCCGGTGCTTGCGAGCAGGCCCCGGTCGTAGCGCACGACGAGCTGGGCGTCGGACAGCACCTCGACCACGCCGTCCTGGGACACGCCGGCACGGAAGGTGTTGAGCCGCATCGTCGCGTCCTTCACCCGCACATGGCCGCTGTTGGACCAGCTGCCTCCCGGCTCCACGCGCTGTTCCCAGGTGCCACCCAGCACATCCAGGCGACCGCGATTGTCGAAGGAGTAGGACCTGGTCGCGACGCTGGTCGTCGCGGCGCCGGTCTTGACGTAGCGGCCCTCGATGCGCAGCGTCGTGCCGTAAGCGCCGAGCGCGTGGGCAGCCGTGCGGGCCGTGTCATGGAAGACACCCTCCGGTCCGATGACCAACTGCGGTGTGGCCAGCACCGATGCGCCGTCGCGCCATTCGGTACGGCCGTTCAACTGCAATGACCCGGCACCCGCCATCACCAGCGACGGCCCGTCCAGCACGGTGCGGCCGGTCACGGTGAGCGCCATGTCGGTGCCTTCGACCGAGGCGCGGTCGCCGATGCTGCCGCCACGCCATCGCAGCCGGCCCAGCTCCAGTGCGGTGCCGTGGCCCACCAGCGTGCCGCCAGTGAGCTCGAGTGCGCCGAGGCGGGAAGCGCCCGCATGCAGGTCCAGTTGTCCGCCCGTCATGCGCAGCGTGCCAGTGCCACGCAGGCCGCGGGCGACAAAGCGGCCGCGACGCAGCATGGTGTCGTGGTCGCCGAGCAATGCCTCGGTGTCGCTGGCAGCGGGCGGGCCGGCAGACCAGTTGGGGGCCAGGTCCCAGTCAGGCCGCCCAGGGCCGGCGCCACCGGTCCACACCGTGTCGACGGCCCACGCCGGCACTGCCGCCGCCAGCGACGGCAAGGCCGCCAGCGCAGCATGGAGGCGCCGCACAACAGGACGTCGGCGCGCAACCGAGGAAGCGGCAGTTGCCGCAGGCCCGGCAGACGGGCGCTTGAGAACAAACACAGCCATGATGAAGTGCTCCCGAGAACAAGCACCGGCGGGATGCCAGGAGCCGCCAGGCTCCGATGCGGGTCACCGACCCGCCGTCGTCCGGTCGCCCGCCGGTGCAGGCCCTCCTGCGGGAGCCTGCGGCCCGAGCCGGCAAGATAGCCCTGTCGCGCCGGGACGCACCTCCCCGGCTCGCGGGGGGCGCGGGCGCCAGCCCGCGGCCGCCCCGGGCATCGAATCGACGACACACCGGCACTTCCCCCCGGCCCTGGGAGACAGGCCACCGGCCGTGACGGCCCCATGCGCCGCAAGCCGGAGCCGCCACGACCCACCCGACCGTCGACACGGAGATGAAGCGGCCTGGCCCGGGCACGGCCCCACCCGGCCATCCGTGTCGGGCAGAGCCCGGCGGCGCAACGCCGATCACTGCCTGGCACGAGCGCCTGAGGCCTCGCGCCTCCGCAGCACTGATAGATCAGTCAGGTTCTGGCTGCATCGCGCGGCTTCGTCCTCCATCCATGCCGGGGCGGATGTACGCTGTGCGGCCGCGACGTGCCGTGCGTGATTCAGGAGCAGGTCTTCGGGGGACGCCCGTCCCCCGCGCGAGTGCCGGCGACACGTCCGTCCTTTTCGTCCTCACACGGAGATCGCATGGACCTCTTCAACCTCCGGAGCCGCGCCAGTCGCAAGGCGGGTGCGCAGCGGCGAACCTCCCTTTGGGCATCGGCCGTGCTGTGCGCCTCGCTGGGCGGCGGCCTTGCCACCACCGCCTGTGCCACCGCGTCAAAGGCCGACGCCGCCCTACTGACCGCCGAGGTGCTGTCCGGCCGGGCCGACATGGTCAGTGGCGGCAGTACCCTCCTCGGCGTGACGCTGCCGGCCGGCGTGCCGGTCGACTCGCTGCGTTTCACGGTGGACGGCGTTCCGGCCAAGGCACAGGTGCTGCGCAGCCGCGACCAGCGGGTGGAGGCGCTGGTCTCCGGGCTGCCGGTCGGCGAGCACCAGGTGCGTGTGGCCAGCACCAACCTGCCCGATACCGTCGCGCAAGTGGTGGTTCGCAACCATCCGCTGTGGGGGCCGATCTTCTCCGGCCCGCATCTGGCGCCATTCGAGTGCCGCACGCGCGAGGCCGGCCTTGGCGCGCCGCTGGACGCCAATTGCTCGGCGGCCACGCGCTACGACTGGTTCTATTTCACCGCTGGCGGCGAACGCAAGCGACTCGCGGCTCCGCTTGGTCCCCGGCCGGCCGACCTGGCCAGCACCACGACGCTCGACGGCCGCAGCGTGCCCTTCATTGTCCGGGTGGAGTCGGGCACCCTCAACCGTGCGATCTACCGCATCGCCGTGCTGGACGACCCCAAGGCCGCCGGCGCCTGGAACCCGGCCGGCTGGAACCAGCGCGTGGTGCTGCGCTTCGGCGAATCGACCGGGGTGCAGTACAACCAGGGCGTCAATTCGGTGGATGATGTCTTCAAGACCACCGACTTCGATCGCCAGAGCATCACCGCGCTGGCGCGCGGCTTTGCCTATGTCGGCGCCACGCTCAACATCAACAAGGTCAACGTCAACGACCCGCTGGCCGCCGAGACGGCCATGATGCTGCGGGAGCACGTGGCCAAGCACTATGGCGTGCCGCGCTGGATGGCCGGGCTCGGCGGCTCGGGCGGTGCCATCCAGCAGTTGCTCATCGCACAGAACTACCCGGGCATCCTGGACGGCTTGATGGCCGACGCCAGCTTTCCGGATGTCTTCAGCACCGCCATGGCGGTGTCCGACTGCCGGCTGCTGCAGCGCTACTTTGCACACTCGCCACCCACCGACGAGGTGCGGCGCGCTGTCGAGGGGCACTTCAAGGACACCTGCCGCAACTGGGATGCCGGCAATGCGGACGCCATCGTCGTCACCAGCGGCGCCGTGCAACCCGCCTGCGGCCTGAGCGACCCGCAGCGCATCTACCACCCCGTGCGCAACCCGCAGGGGGTGCGCTGCTCCATCTATGACGTCAATGCCGCCTCGCTCGGCCGCGACGCCGATACCGGCTTCGTGCGACGCACGCTGGACAATGTGGGGGTGCAGTACGGCCTGACCGGGCTGCGCTCGGGCGCCATCACGGTGGAACAGTTCCTCGACCTCAACGAAAAGATCGGCGGCTACGACCAGGACGGCGAGCCCGCCACGGCCCGCACCGTGTCCGACCTCACCGCGCTGCCGCGGGTGTACGAGCTTGGCCGGGTGGGCACCGGCAGCGGCGGCCTGTCCACCGTCCCCATCTTCCACCTGCGGCCGTATGCCGAGCCGGCCGGCGACATCCATACCGCCTACAACGACATCAAGCTGCGGGAGCAGTTGAAGCGGGCCAACGGCCGCTTCGACAACCAGGTCATCTGGACCCTGCCTCACCCGGCGCTTGGACCGCTGTTGGGGCTCGATCCCGCGCAGCAGCAGGCGCTGGTGGAGCTGGTTCGTCAGCAGGCGGTGGCCCGGCTCGACCTGATGACGGCCTGGCTGGACGCCCTGAGTGCCGACCCGGCCCCCCTGACGCCGGACAAGGTGGCACGGCTCAAGCCCCGGGACGCCGAGGACGCCTGCTGGAGCGCCACCGACCGCGTGCGGCACCGCGAGCCGGCGACCCTTGACGGACCGGGCGTGTGCAACACGCTCTATCCCAAGACACCGTCGCCGCGCATGGTGGCCGGCGCATCGGTGGCCGATGACATCCTGAAATGCCGCCTCAAGCGCATCGACCTGGCCGACTATGCGCCGGCCGTCTTCACGCCGGCCCAGGCGGCCCGGCTGGCCGCGGTGTTTCCGAACGGTGTCTGCGACTGGCGCCAGCCGGGCATCGGGCAGAGCCATGCAACCCGGACGTGGGTGAGGTATTGACGGTAGCGGGGGGCTCTGCCCGGCGCTCGTGACCGAAGACGATCGTGGAGAACACTCGGGCCATCGTGCAGGCCTGCGGGATCGTGACACCGTGGGGCCGACAACGGGGCCCGAACGGCGCAGGTCGCCCCGCGAAGCGGGGGCATGTCGCTGCATCGTCCGGGCCCGGTCTTTCGGTAGCGAGCACTCTCGCCCACCACAAGAACGGCTCGGCTGAGGCCGCCGAGCGCCGGGTTCCAGGCGCACCAGTGCGAGCCACCCGCCCGATCCTGTTCCCCGCATGGGGCACCTCGGCTGGCGGGGAGCGGGGCTCGCCCTCATCGGCGTGGGGCTGGCGTCAGCGCCGGGCCATCGCTCGCAGGCTCGCAACGGCAGCCGTCTTCGGCATGTGAGGCGTGCAGCCGGTGTTTGTCGGCGGCCTCACCTGCTCGGTGAGACCGGGATCGGGATCCGGAGGCACCAGCGGACTCCGCCCCATGGAGGCCCTGGCCACCCACTGGAGCGGCTCGCCAAGCACAAGAGCCGGCCCGCAGAAAATGGGGCATCGCCTGCTCCATCCGCACCCGCTGTGCACCGGGTCTGCACACCGATGAGCCGGGCCGGTGCAAGGCCATCCGCGATCAAGGACGCGCACGCCGTTGCAACAGACATCGCCCTGGACGGCGCACGCGCTTACTCGACGCGTGCATAAGCACATGATCAAATTTCAGAAACGCGTCAGGGGAAGCCCGATGGATGTCGCGCGTTCTGCTGATCTCAACATTCACTCCAGGAGCTGCCATGAAAGCGATGATGACGATGCCGATGACCGATACCCCGGCGATGGGCATGATGATGAGCCCGATGATGTGCCACATGAGCACCGAGATGACGGATGAGGGCCTGAGCTGCACCATGACCCCGACCGACGGCATGTCGATGGGCATGATGCGCGACTGCTGCGACATGCTGAACAACATGATGGCCAAGGGCATGCCCTGCATGATGACCTGCAACGGCATGCCGATGATGATGGTCTGTGGCATGCCGATGATGCCCAAGATGAACTGCGAGATGACCGCCGAGGGCATGCGCTGCACCATGATGGGCGGCGACATGATGCCGATGGAGATGATGTCGCTGTGCAACGACATGATGACCCGCATGATGGCCTGCGGCATGCCGATGACCATGATGTGCGGCTCTGCACCGCTGATGGTCTGCATGCATTGATCCGGGCGGCGGCGGCCTGCCCGCCACCGCAAGGCGACAGCCTGGCCTGGCAACGAACCGCCGGACTGGCGCCGGCCCGTCCAGCCGCCAGGGACGGGCGCCTCACACCTTCACCGTGGCACGCGGATGCAGCGGCTGGGACACCCAGACGGCCACGGTCTCGCCGTCGTCGGCGTTGTGGCACAGCACGCGGTCCTGCCCTTCGAACTGCACCACTTCGCGCCAGGACAGCCGGTGCCCCCATGAGCCAATGAGGATGTCGAGCGCCCCCTTCACCACCATCACGTTGACCAGCGCGCGCCGGTCCTCGGCGGGCAGTTCCGCGGTGGCCCCGCGGGCGAGCCGCAATTCATGCAGGTCGGCATAGCGCGGCCCCTGCTCGACGAACAGCGCCCGCCGATGCCCGGCGCCTGCAGGGAGCGGGACCAGCGCGAGCGGATCCACCGGCAGCACCACCGCAGAAGCGGTCTGCCGAGGCTCCAGGAACCACGAGACCGACACATCGAAAGCGTGGGCGATGAGCCACAAGGTCTTGATGCTCGGCACGCTGCGTCCCAGCTCGATCTGCCCCAGCATGGCCCGCGACACGCTGCTGGCCGATGCCAGCTGATCCAGCGACCAGCGGCGCTGCCGGCGCAGCAGCTTGACGTTGTCACCCACCAGCGCGGCAAGGCCGAGCGGTGAGGGATGGCGGGGGCCCGGCGAGGAGGCACGCGGCGTCTTGCCACCGGAGCGACGGCTTCGGCCTTCTGCGTCTTCCGGCCGCTGCAGCGGCGATGACCTGCCGTGGGGTCCGTCGTCCATGCGTCGATTCAGCGCTGGAGGCCCTGCCGCGCCGGTGCTGTCCACCAGACCGTGTCGTGCGGACCCCGACCGGCCAAATGGCCGCCTGGGCGACTGCCGGGGAGCCAGTGGCAGGCAAGCTGGGTCAGGGCCAGGTAGCGCGCGCGGAGGAGCGCGTGTTCCCGGCGGCGGCGCGCGGTCAAGACGCGCTGCCGCGCAGCGGTGAAGTCGATGATGTGGGCGGTGGAGTTCATGGTGGGCAGCGCGCTGCTGAAGCGCCTCGTTCCGGCTGGCTTGCGCACAACTTAGCGCGATCGTTCCCCACAGGGAAGGACGAATTCCGGATATGCATCCTCACTCGTCCATGGTGCGCCGGCAATGCCGCGCCGGTGGGCCGCTGCCTGCTCCGCCGTGTGACAGGCAAGCGCCGCGAAACCGGCGGGGCAGCGTGCCGCAGTCCGCCATGGCGAATCCGTCCGAGGCCCATGAGGTGGCCATTGCGGCTCACGCGCCCCGCATGCCGGTTCAACGCATTGCTGCCGCTGCGCTGCCGCCTTGGCAACGGCGCCCCTGTGCCCCCAGCCGAGCGCGCGGACCCGGCCGATGCGCCGTTGTCCCCGAACTGCGTGACGGCGCACGCCCCGGCCTTTCTTGCGCCGCTGCTGCTCTATCCGGCAGCTTCCATGTGAAAGAGGCGCCCGCTCATTCTTCGATGGCCTGAAGGACGATTTGCTGATTGCTGCTGTTCAGCAATGGATGTGGCGTCCCCAACCATCAGGGGGCCGTGGCCCATGGGGACAGCGAGCGTCTGCTGTCAGTGAGGCAGACACCGCAGGCCAGGGGCTCGCAGCAAAGCCTTGCGCATCGGGCGGACGCCAGACGCTCGTCGGGAGCGTCCGTCCTTGGCATGCCGCTGGCGTGCCGCGCCCTGCCGGCGCTCGATCCTGCTGTGGTGCCTCGTGCTTTCGGTGGTGGTGCCTGGTGCTTGTACCGCTACTCCTCACGCACCGCAGCCCTGCATCCCGTCTCCCGGGGCGGCCGCCCGGGTCGCCGCGGCGGAGCAGGCCCTTCCGTGGGCTGCGACTCCCTGGCCGCCCACGCCGAGGAGCGCGCCGACTGCCATCAGCCCGCGGCAGCGGCACGCGGACCTTCCCGCCGCGCCGCGGCGACGAGGAGGTGCCCGGCGCTATGCGGCCCCGGCACACCCCGCCGCGGTGCTCAGAGCGAACCGAGGAAGGCCAGCAAGGCGTCCCGCTCGTCCTTCGAGTAGGCCTCGAAGCGCATGCGGGCGCCCTCGGCTTCGCCGCCATGCCAGAGGATGGCTTCCAGCAGGTTGCGGGCACGGCCGTCATGCAGATAGCGCACGTTCTGCTCGCCGTTCTGCACATGGCGCAACAGGCCCAGGCCCCACAGCGGCGGGGTGCGCCACATCGCGCCGCTGGCCTGTCCCTGCGGCAGGCCGTCGGCCAGTCCCGGTCCCATGTCGTGCAGCAGCAGGTCGGTATAGGGGCGAATGACCTGCTCACGCAGTTCGGCCAGCGGGTGGTGCTTGCCGGTGCTCAGCTGCGGCCGGTGGCAAGCGGTGCAGCGGGCCTGCGCGAACAGTGCGCTGCCACGCGTGATGCGGGCCGGATCGACTTCGTGCTCCGGCGGCACGCGGATGCCCTCGGGATAGCCGCTGCGCAGGCTGCGCTGGGCCGGCACGCCAATCAAGGAGAGGTACTGCGACATGCGTTGCACCTCCTGCTCCGACACCGCCACCGGGCCCTGCGGCCGACGGCAATCGGCGCCGCCGCGCTGGCAGTCGCGCGACGGGAACACCGGCGAGGTGACGCCCATGTCCTGCACCAGCGCATCGCCCACTTGCTGGCGCAAGCTGGCCTTGGTCGCCTTCCAGCCGAAGCGGCCAAGCAGGCGCCGGCCGGTCTCGGGATCGCGCACCCACTGCGCGATGCCGCGCACCCCGTCGCCGTCGCGGTCCGCCGGGTCGGCCAGTGCGAGCACGGTGGTTTCGTCCACCGCCTCGAGCAGGCCCAAGCCGATGACCTGCGGTGCCTGCCGCACCGAGTAGGCGGCCGGCCGCGGCCCGCGGAAGTCGTAGACCGGCTTCAGCAACTCCACCTGCTCGCCGCCGCTGAGCGTGCGCCGGGTGCTTTCGAAGGACCTCAGCGTCACTCCATGGTCGGCTGCCGCCGGATCGGCCGCCTGCTGCTGGATGTTCCAGCCGTAGGTCGGGTCTGGCTTCACCTCCCCCCCGGCGCCCACCACGCCGGTGAAGACCGACAAGGTGTCGAGCCGCTCACCGGGCTGCATGGGCGCGCTGCGCCCGTTCGCGGTGTGGCATTCAATGCAGCGGGCCTGGTTGAAGCGCGGGCCCAGCTGGCCCACATGGGCGGTGAAGACCGGGTTGACCTTCGGGTGTTCGGAATGGGTGCCGTCCGCGAACGAGGTATGGAAGAGCCGCCGCCCTTCGACAAAGCGCTGGGTGTTGCCGATGCCGATGTTGTTCGCCATCTGCTGGAACAGGCGGTGCGGTTCCTCGGAATAGTTGTACGAGACGCTCGCTTGCCCGCCGAGCAGGGTGGCTTCGGGCAGCGGCTCGGAATCGAGGTTGGGCGCGATGCCATACCAGGGGCGCAGGCCGACGCCCACCACGTAGAGCTGCTCGAAGGAGTAGTAGCGCTCGCCGCCGCCATCGATGGCCGGGCTCTTCAGGCGCGGCGCCGGGGCCAGTTCGATCTTGTCGCCCACCTTCAGCGGGCTGTGCGGCGAGGTGCGCCAGTTCGAGGTGAACTGCATCCGGCACACGCGCTGGCCGGCGTGGCACAGCGGCTTGCCCTCGGGGTTGTTGAAGCCGTAGTTCAGCGACCAGCCGAAGTCGCGCACCTCGGGGTTGTTGATGTTGCGGAACAGGCTGAAGGTGGTGCCGTCGAAGCTGCCGTCGTTGACATGCAGGATCACTTCGATGCGCTGGCGCCCGGCCGGCACTTCGTCGCGAATCTCGAGGCCAAAGGTGCGGTGCTGGAAGTAGAAGCTGGGAAAGGTCAGGTAGCGGCCCGGCCCGCTGTCCGGCGCGTCCCAGGCTTCGCCCCGTTCGCGGGCGTGGCGCTCGGTCGGCCGGGCTCCCATGAAGGTCACCAGCGTGCCGTCGGCTTCGCGGTATTGCAGGGTCTCCAGCGGCGCGGTGCCGGCCGGATGCAGCGGGGTGTATTCCTGGGTGGCCGCGTTTTCGGTCGGTGTGCCGCCCGATCCGGAGGACCCGCCACCGCCGCAGGCGGCCAGCACCAGCGAACCGGCCACCGCCGCCGCCTGCCACAGCGTCCGGATCCCGGCGCGAGCCCGGGCGTCGCGCTGCATCGATTTCTTGTTCTGCTTCATCGTGTTGTGTGTTGGAGAGGACCGGCTAGCGCGATAACGTTTCGCAACATCCGCACCGCTGCAGGATGAATGCAGGCGCCATGCCACGCAGGGAACGACCAAACGCGTCATCAGGGGCGGTCATCGCACCACTGTCCGGTCCCGGCACGACCTTCCTCGGCAGCGGCGCTGCACCAGCCGCAAGGCAACGACATGGCGCGCAGGGCGGCGGCGCCATCGCGGCAACGCGGGGGGCTGGCCGGCATTCGCCTTGCCACCTCCGCCTCATGCGCCCTACGGCCGACACACCCCTCACCGCGGCGGAAGTCGCTCGGGGCCAGCAGCACCTGGTCCGCGATGCGGCCTGGGGCAGCCTGGCGGGCTCGCTGCATGGCGGGGTCATCCTGGTTGGCTTTGCCCTCGCCCTCGGGGCCCGGCCGGTGCATGTGGGGCTGCTCGCGGCCATTCCGCTGCTGATGCAGGCGGTGCAGCTGCCCGCCATCGTGCTGGTCGAGCGCGTCGGGCAGCGCCGCCGCATCGCGGTATCCACGCTGGCCGCTGCGCGCGCCCTGGTGCTCCTGCTCGCCTTGCTGCCCTTCCTGTCCGATGCGTCGACCCAGCTGGGCCTGCTGATCCTGGCCCATACCGCCATCTCGGCACTCGGCTCCACCTGCGCCTGCTCGCTCAACTCCTGGCTACACCAGCTGCTGCCGCGCGACGGCCTGGGCGCCTTCTTCTCGAGGCGGCTGTTCTGGGGCACGGCCGCCGCCTGCATCGGCACGCTGGCCGGCGGCCTGTTCATCGACCACGCGCCCGTCGAAGACAAGACGTGGGCCTATGCCGCCTGCCTGGCACTCGGCGCGGCCGCCGGCTTCATCAGCTGCAGCTACCTGGCCCGCACGCCGGAGCCCCGCATGCCGCCCGCCTGGGCCCACGGCAGCGTGTGGTCGCGTCTGAAGCTGCCGTTCTCGGACCACAATTTCCGCCACTTCCTGGTGTTCACCGCGGGCTGGAACGCGGCCTCCAGCTTCGCCGCGCCTTTCCTGACGGTGTATTTGATGGAGCAGCTGGGCCTGCCACTCGGCACGGTCACCACCCTGTGGGTGGTCAGCCAGGTGGCGAACGCGCTCACGCTGTATGCCTGGGGCCGGATTTCGGACCGGCTATCCAACAAGGGCATCCTGTCCGTCGCGCTGCCGGCCTGGTTCGCCTGCCTGCTGGCACTGGCCTTCGCCGCCGAGCCAAGCCGGCACGCCTTCACGCTGCCGCTGCTGTACCTGCTGCACATCGTGATGGGGGCTGCCGCGGGCGGCATCGGGCTGGCCAACGGCAACATTGGGCTGAAGCTCGCGCCGCATGGCCAGGCTACGGCCTACCTGGCCGCCATCAGCCTGACCGGGGCGCTGTTCGGCGGCCTGGCGCCGCTGGCCGGGGGCGCCGCCGCACAATGGCTGGAAGACGCCGGCCTCAAGCTCTCGCTGGTGCTCGACTGGAGTGGCAACGGCCTCAACGACTGGGCAGTGATCGCCTTCACCCACTGGGAGTTTCTTTTGGTCGCCTCGGGCCTGGCCGGACTCTATGTCCTGCATCGCCTGTCCAAGGTCAGCGAAGGCGTGGAAGTGAGCGAGCGCGAGGTGGTGCAGCAGTTCGCACTGGAGGCGGTGCGCACGGTGAACCAGCTCTCCAGCGTCGGCGGCATGCTGGGCAGCTTGTTCACCTTCGGTCGCCTGTTCGACCGACGCCTCTACCTGCGTGCCGGCAGCCGGCCCGCCGGGCGCTCGCCGGCCTGATCAAAGGTTCGTAAAGTGCTTGCGCAGCGTGTGCAGCGTGTACTTCACCTCGAGATCAGCCGGATAGACCCGGGCCTCCTCCAGCGTGGCCGCGGGACGGTGGCGGGCCTCGGTCACGCTGCCCTGCCGCTTGAACTCGATGATGGGCCGCGAGTGCGCGTCGATGAAGGTGGCGAAGACGGTCATTTCGCTCGGCTTCTTGCGGGCCAGGTCATACGCTTCGACCACCGTTTCCCCCCGCGCATCCCGCCCGCAGCCAAGGGCCGCGCAGATCTGGGCAGGCTGGTGGTTCTGGTTGAAGCCGACGATCAGCAGGCGACGGATCGGAGCGGCGCCGATCATCTCCTGCATGCGGCCGATGTTGTCCAGCACGTGGCGCGGTGGCGTGTCGCCCGGCGCAAGGTCGGCGGTGAAGTGGCCGCCGACCAGATCGGTGTCCAGCACCGCGATGACGGCGGCGCAGCTCGACATCTGCGGAAATGCCAGACACTGGCCTCGCCCGGCACGGTCCTCGCGAATGACCTGGGCAGTACGTTGAACAGGGGTTGGGGGCATGGTTGCGGCCTGCATGGCAAGAGTGGGGTCCACCCGAAGCCCCGCACGATAGGCAGCCGGGCCCGCTTTGGCTGCCCCTACCCTTAGGGAGGGCGCTCGGCACCCCGTCTGTGTTGCCGAGCGCTCAGTGTTCTACCGCCGCCGGCCGGCGCGCCGGTCCTGCCACAGCGAAGCGCCGAACACCACCATGCCGCCCAAGGCCAGCAGGCTGCCGACCCAGCCGGTCGAAGTCCAGCCCAACCCCGCCGCGACGGCCGCGCCGCCCAGCCAGGCACCCAGGGCATTGGCGATATTGAACGCCGAGTGGTTCAACGCGGCGGCCAGCGTCTGTGCCTCGCCCGCCACGTCCATGAGCCGGATCTGCAGGGCCGGCCCGATGGCCACCACGGTGCCCACCAGGAACACGTTCACCGACGCCGCCAGCGCATGGGGCGCGGTGAACACCACAGCGCCCAGCACCACGGCGCTCCACACGAGCAAGCCGGCGATGGTGCCCATCAGCGACTTGTCGGCCAGCCGTGCGCCGAACAGGTTGCCCAGCACCATGCCGACGCCGAACAGGGCCAGCACCAGCGGCACCGCGTCGACCGGCAGGCCGGCCACCTCGGTGAGCGTCGGCTTGATGTAGCTGAACACCGAGAACATGCCGCCGAAACCGATCGCGCCGATGCCCAGCGTCAGCCAGACCTGTGGCTGCCGGAGCGCTCCCAGCTCACGCAGGGGGCTGGCACCCCGGTCCGCCGGCAGGTTCGGCACGCCCAGTCGGATCAGCCCGCAGGCGAGTGCGGCAATCGCGCCGACGAGGACAAAGGCCGCCCGCCAGCCCAGGTGCTGCCCCAGCCAGGCCGCAATCGGCACGCCAACCAGCGTCGCGCTGGTCAGCCCGCACATGACCAGCCCGACGGCGCTCGCCCGCCGGTCGGGCGGCGCCAGCGACGCCGCCACCAGTGCCGCGACACCGAAGTAGGTGCCATGCGGCAAGCCAGCCACGAAGCGCAGCAGGTTCAGCGAGCCCTCCCCCGGCGCCAGCGCGCTCGCGAGGTTGCCGGCCGCGAACATCGCCATCAAGGCCATCAGCAGCGCCCGCCGGGGCCAGCCGGCGGCCAGCACCGCCAACAGTGGCGCGCCGACCACGACCCCCAGCGCGTACGCGCTGATGACGTGGCCAGCCCGGGGGATGGAGATGTGCAGGTCGCGAGCGACCTCGGGCAGCAAGCCCATGATGACGAACTCGCCGGTGCCGATGGCAAAACCCCCGACGCCCAGCGCCAGGACGGCAGACCAGAAGGCACGGTCGCGATCGGAAGGAGACAGGCCGGTGACGGCGGCCGCGGGCGTCGAGGCGGTAACGATGGAATCCATGTGAGAGCAGGAAGACGACGGCGCCGCCCCGCAGCGAGCGAGGTGAGGGCACCGGAAAGGCTGTGGCAGGCGGGGATTGTGCTGCGGCGCAGCAGAAGCTGCTGGCGGTGGGTCTCTCGGCCGGTGCAGCACCGGCGCGGGGCGCGCCGTGGCACGGGGCGGCCCTGGACCGGCGGCTCGGGCGCAGGGCGGTCGCCCAGCTTGCAGCCAGCACGGCGCCGGGCGGTACCTCCTTGGTTGCGACTGGAGCCGCCCGACGCGCCCGTGCCCGGCCGGACCTGGCAGGGCACGGTGCAGCGCCGGTCGGGCGGACCGTCCCGCGCCATGTCGCCAGCCCGCCTCGGTCCAAGCGCTGTCTCAGTTCGAGGCAAATCCTGAAGCTCCTAACAGGTACTGAGGTAAGCTTCGCGCCCTTTCAACCGAGTGCGCGCACCTGCTTGTCGTGGAGTTCCGATCGTCCCCGGCCACCGCCTGGCCATTTGCTGCCCGCATGGCGCGGGCCCTCCGGCTGCCTCCCCACCCTCTGATCGCTGGCCTGCGTGCTGCGGCGCTGGCAGTGCTGCTGGTGCTGGGCGTGACGCCGCGCACGGCGCAAGCCGGCTTCGAGCAGTGCCGGCGCTTTTTCGTCAGCGGCCACCTGCCCAGTGTGCCGGCCAGCGCGCCGGGGCAACGGCGGGAGCTGTGTTTCGACGGTTTTGCAGTGCTGCACTCCGGTGTGGCAAAGACGCCGCTCTATGCAGTGGAGCGGCTGAGCCGCGCCCAGTTGCTGGACGCGCGCGGCGAGGCGCGCACCGACCGCTTCTATGAAGAAGCCCGCCTGCCCAGGGCGGAGCGGGCCCGGCTCGACGACTACCGCGGGACGCGGCGCAGCGGCCGCAGCAGCGCCGCCTTCGACCGCGGCCACATGGCGCCGGCGGCCGACATGCCGCACGCGCGGGCCATGGCACAAAGCTTCAGCCTGGCCAACATCGCCCCGCAAGCACCGCAGAACAACCGCCGGGCGTGGGCCGGCATCGAGAAGGCCACCCGCAAGTACGTGCTGCGGGCACGCGGCGACGTGTATGTCTTCACCGGCCCGGTGTTCGAGCGCCCGGCCCGCACGCTGGGCCGCGGCCGGGTCTGGGTGCCACGTTACTTCTACAAGCTGGTCTACGACCCGAGCACTCGCCGGGCCTGGGCACACTGGATCGAAAACCGCGACGAGGCCCGGGCCTCGCGGCCCTTGTCCTACGAGGCGCTGGTCCAGCGCACCGGCATCCGCTTCCTGCCGGCCGGGGCCGTCCGCGGCTGAGCGGAGGGCGATGCCCCCCAGGGGCGGCCCGGCAATGCCATGTGCCGCGCCGGGACGCCAGCCCGCGGACGGTCGCCCGGCCCGGCAGCGCAGCGTGCGGCGCCGCCTCGCTTGTCGAATTCCGACCCGGTCGATCGTCGTGGAGTCAGAGGGCCGTCCTCTGCTTCACGTCGTGATCACCATGGAAAACCGCACCGTCCGCCTTCACCGAGTGCTTCGCGCAGCGCCCGAGCGCATCTATCGGGCCTTCCTCGATGCCGACGCCATGGCCAAGTGGCTGCCGCCCTACGGCTTCACCTGCAAGGTCCACCACATGGACGTCCGCATCGGCGGAACGTTCAAGATGTCGTTCAGCAACTTCTCGACCGGTCGCGGCCATTCCTTCGGGGGCGAGTATCGCGAGCTGGTGCCGCACGAGCGCATTCGCTACTCCGACACATTCGACGACCCCAACCTGCCGGGCGAGATGGAAACGACCGTGGTCCTGCGGGCGGTGTCGTGCGGCACCGAGATCAGCATCACCCAGGCAGGCATCCCCGACGCCATTCCGGTGGAGATGTGCTATCTCGGATGGCAGGAGTCGCTGGCCCAATTGGCGACCCTGGTCGAGCCGACGATCCCCGACTGACCGCGACTGCCCCGGCGATGATGATGCAGCCGCGAACAGGCGCCGCGCGCGGGCTTCGGCTTCAGATACCGCGCCGCAGCGCGAGCGCCGGTGCCGGAGGCCCGCCGCAGTTGCATCGATCCTGAGACAACCGCGCCGCCCGTGCGGTCGGGCCGCGCCCGGCAGGCCCGGATGCTGGAAACGCCGGACCGCGGCGCCGCTGGCTGCCCGCCACCCGGCAGCGGATAACCCCGGCCCCTCCTTGGCCAGGGGTCGCATCTGCGGCCCGCCTGGCTCATGCTTGAGTGCGCCCGTTTCAAGGGCGCTGTCTCACTCCTGCAGCAGTACGCCCCTGAGCTGGCCGATGCAGTGCAGGCCTTGCAGTGGGCGCCACCGACCTGATCGGACGACACACTCAAGGAGGACCTATGGCCACCATCGATGGAACCGGCGCGAACGACGCGCTGGTGGACAGCAGCAGTGACCCCGCTTCGACGATCAACGGCAACTGGTCGCTTGGCGACGACCGCATGGAAGGACGCGGCGGCGACGACACCTATTGCGTGAATTCCACTGGCGACCAAGTGGTGGAATCGGCCGGGCAAGGCCAGGACACGGTGCTTTCCCGTGTGCGCAGCTACACCCTGGGCGCCCATGTGGAAGACCTGCGCCTCGACAATGCGCCCTTCGGCCCCGGCGACCGCCCCGAGGCACTCCACGGCACCGGCAACGCGCTCGACAACACCATTCGCGGCAACAGCAACGACAACACGCTGCGCGGGCTGGCCGGCAACGACTGGCTCTACGGCGGCGAAGGCAACGACCGGCTGGAAGGCGGCGATGGCGACGACCACCTGCACGGCGGCACCGACATCGACACCAGCGGGCAGGACACGCTGATCGGCGGCAAGGGCAACGACCTGTTGTTCGGCGGCCCGGGCGACGACCTGCTACTGGGCGGCGACGGCACCGACCGCCTGACGGGCTACGCCGGCCGGGACCGCATGGACGGCGGGCGTGGCGACGACATCTACCTGGACGCCGACAGCGACGACATCGTGAACGAGGCGGCACCGGACGGCGGCCAGGACACGGTGAAGGCCCGTACCAGCTTCACCCTGGGCCAGAACATCGAACACCTCACCCTGAACCAGGCGGCCACCGCACGCGACGGACGAGGCAACGGGCTGGACAACCGGATCGAGGGCAACGAATTCGTCAACCGGCTGTGGGGACTGGACGGCAAGGACACGCTCTGGGGCCATGCCGGTGACGACGTCCTGGACGGCGGCAGCGGCGACGACACCCTGATCGGCCAATGGGGCCGTGACACCCTCACCGGCGGCAGCGGTCACGACCGCTTCGTGCTCGGCGCGGCCGGCCCCGACGAAGGCGACACGCTGACCGACTTCAGCTCCGCCGAAGACACGCTGGTGTTGCCCGACACGCTGGACAGCCGGCTGCCCGGCGCGGCCGGCCAGGGCATCGAGGGGCTGCGCTTCAACGCCGGCGGCGGGCTCTCGGAGCTCTGGCTGTTCCGCGGCGAGGGCCGCTCCGGCCAGGGCGCCGGCGAGTTGAGCGGCATCTATGTCGACCTGGCGAGCGGCCGCCTCTGGTACAACCCGAGCACTGCGACGGGCGGGGACGCCTGGCTGCTGGGCACCGTCTCGCCAGCCGCCGCAGCCGGCCTGCAGGCGACCGACTTCGTCTACGGCATTTGAGCCTGCGGATGGGGATCGGCAGCCGCCGCCGGGCAGCTGGCAGGGGGCAAGCCCTCGCCTGCAAGCGGCCCTCGCTGGCAGCGCCCGTTGCAGGACGCCGGCGGGTGCCTGGCCTTGCATGCCGGCCGCCCGCCGGCCGGCCCCACGCTGCGGTCGGCACCTGAGGGCACCACCGCCGCGGCGGCAGCAGGCGGCCGGCGCAGGCCACCGAGCGCCGCTGCACATGATGTGTCCGCTACCGCACAGACCGCTGCGGCGGCTGTGGCGACGATGCAGGGATGCAGGATCGAGCCGGCTTGCGCGTGTGGTTCAGGTGGGCCGTCCGGGTCGCCGTCGGACGGCCACTGTTGCTGCCTTGGCTTGCCTGGAAGAGGGCAGGCGTGCTGCCAGGCGGGCAGCCGATGACGGCGGCGACCGGGGCCATCGCCAGCGGCGAGCCGCTCGAGTTCCTGGACACCCGGCCGGAATGGAAGGAGCAGGCCTGACCCGCCTGCGACCGGCCCGCTGGCTGCCCAGCAGCGGCCCGCGGCCGCCGCACGCTACCCTGGTGCGCCGTCCCCGCACTGGGAGACGAGGCAGTGGATGAAATGGAGCTTGGCCACGGCGGCACGCGGCAGCACGAATGGATAGAAGTCGTGCAAGCCCATGGCGCTCGACATCTCGTTCATCACGCTGGTGATGCCGATCCAGGCATGCAGGCCCTGTAGAAACGCTGTGCCGCCGGCGGCATGCCGGTCCCAGAGGTCCTCGCTGCCATAGGGCTGGGCCTCGACCTCCGCCTCGTCGGTAGCGAGCCGGAAGCTGACGGCCGTGTCCAGGGTGTCGCGGATGTGCAGGTAGTGGGCGAAGGTTTCCGCCCAGTCCTCCCAAGGGTGCATGCTGGCATAGGCGCTCACGAAATGCCGGTTCCAGTCGGCCGGTGGCCCCCGCTCGTAGTTCGCCTTCAATGCGGCGCCGTAGTCCTGGCGTTCATCGCCGAATGCGGCACGGAAAGGCGCCTGCCAACGCGTGCCGGCCACCAGCCGATCCCAGTAGTAGTGGCCGATTTCATGGCGGAAGTGCCCGAGCAGGGTGCGGTATGGCTCGCCCATGTCCTCGCGGACCCGTTCGCGGAACGGGTCGTCTGCCTCGGCAATGTCGATGGTGATGATGCCGCCACAATGGCCGGTGATCACGCGCGGCTCGCCGGGCCCCGAACTCAGGAAGTCGTACGCCAGCCCGTGATCGCGATCCGGCCCCCGGGGCGACACGTCGAGACCCAGGCCGATCAGCTGCGAGATGAGGCGGCGCTTGGCCTTCTCCATGCGTCGCCACAGCACCAGGTTCGCCTCGCTCGCCAAGGACGGGATGGTGCGGTTCAGGCGGCATGCCACGCACAGGGCGGGCCGCTGCTCGTCGTCGCCGTCTTCGATCAGCCAATTGCAGCCGATGCGCGTGAAGTTGGTGCAGCGCCGGTAGCCCCGCCCCGGCCCCAGCTCGGGTCCCGACACCTGCCAGGTCCCCGGCAGCGATCCAGCCCGCAGGCAACACAGCGTACCGCTGGAAGGCAGATAGCCCAGCGGCGCGCGGCACGCCAGGCACTCGCTGTTGCGGAAGAAGATCGGCCGGCCGCAGCGGCACCGATAGGCGCGCGATACGGCAAGCAAGGCAGAGGCGGCAGGCCGGGGGGCCGATGGACAAAGAGGCATCGGGCTGAGCGAGGAGGGACGGGGCACCGCGGCCCATCAGGCGCGGCGAAGCTCCAGGAGCCGGGCGTCCGACGGCACGCCGCTGTCCGTCGACAAGGCCTGCAGGCTGTGATGCGGGAGGCTCACGCCGGCCGCCGGGTCCTCCACCGCCACGGTGCGGATGACAGGCGCATAAGACACGACGGAGCCGAACATCGTCGCAAAGGCGACGTCGGCGGCGTCGCGCCCGGTGCCAAACCGGACCAGTCCCATGGGCACGGCGGTGCCGGACGGGTCGAAGATGTACCACCGGTGGCCGAGGAACACTTCGACATAGGCATGGAAGTCGGGCGGCCCGAGCGCGAGATCGGCCCCATAGTCGGTACCGGTCGTGAACCGCGCCGGCAGGTTGACCGCCCGGCACAGCGCGATCATCAGGTGGGCAAAATCGCGGCACACGCCCACCTGCTCGATGAGGGTGTCGACCGCCGAGGTATTGCCGTTGGAAGTGTTGGACGTGAAGCTCACCCGGCGCCGCACCCACTCCTGGATGGCCAGGACCCGGGCGTATCCCTGCGGCAGTTGCCCGAACTCGTTCATGGCAAGCCGGAGCAGGCGGTCCGACTGGCAATAGCGGCTGGGATAGATGTAGCCAAGCACGCCCAGCGGAAGGCTGTGGATCGGCACTTCGAACAGCTCGTCCGGCTCCGACCGGTGGTGGAGCAGTTCCACCGTCGCTGCATAGGAGATGTTGAGCTTGCCGGGCTCGCCCTTCAAGCGCATATACCGGTTGCCGGTGGCGGGGTCGGTCTGCACCTGCGGCGTGACCGGCTGGTTCAGGACCAGGCGCTCCGACGAGACCGTCTGGCAATGGGTGTGCGCCGCATGGATGTTGAAGACGAAATCGGCGCCTTGCTCGCCAATGTCATAGCTCAGCTCGACTTCGAGTTGGATGCGGATCATGCGATGTGCCCTTTCAAGGCCGGGAGTTGCGGCGGCGCCGTCCTTGCCTGCAGCGGACGGTCGGCCCGGGGCCCGTTCGCCTGTTGTACCGCGCAGTGCGTCAGCGAGCCATGGGCAGCGACAGCAGGCGCTCGTATTCCTTCTTCACCACGGCATAGCACTCGCACGTCCGCAGCTCCAGCCCGGCCCGGTCGCAAACGGTGATGTGGCCGCGCCGGTACTGGATCAAGCCGGCCCGGCGCAGGTTGGCGGCCGCTTCGGACACGCCTTCGCGCCGCACCCCGAGCATGCTGGCGATGAGCTCCTGTGTGAGGGCGAGTTCCTTGCCTGGTGGCGCCCGGTCCAGGGTCAGGAGCAGCCAGCGGCACAACTGCTGGTCCAGCGAGTGGTGCCGATTGCAGACCGACGTCTGCGTCATCTGGGTGATGAGCGCTTGCGTGTAGCGCAGCAGCAGGTGCAACACCGCCGTGGAACTGCTGAACTCCTGCTGCAGGAAGGCGGCGGGCACGCGAAACGCTTCGCCGGCGTTTCGCACCACCGCCCGGCTCGGTGTCGAGCCCCCGCCCATGAACAGGGAGATGCCGACCAGTCCTTCGTGGCCGACGACGGCGATCTCCGCGGACGCGCCATCCTCGAAGCCATAGAGCAGCGACACGATCGAGGTGGTCGGGAAAAACACCTGCGTCATGGCCACTCCCGACTCGTACAACACCTGGCCAAGCGTCAGGTGCACCGGCTGCACCGCCTGGCTCCAGCGTTCCCACTCGGCCGGCGGCAGCGCCGACAGCAATTGGTTGTCCCTCGGGTTCGGCTGCATGGTGACGGTCGACTCCTGCCGTTCTGTCCACCGGTCGCCATTGCGGCGGCGGGATACCGGCCAGCCGAGTATAGGAGCGTCTCCCGGCCAGGCGACCCCGCCCCCGGAGCCGCCCGGGAGGCGTCAGGGTCTGGCGGCACCCTGAGTCCTGCGGGTGCCGCATTCCTTCTTCGTCTCGGGTCATGCAGGGTCCTTGTGCTGCGGGGTAGGTGCGTGTGGCGGGAGCCGGGCCGGCGGGATGGCCCCGCCCCGGGGCCACCGGCTTCGCGCGCTGCGCGGGCCGACCACATCGATGTCCTTGCAGCATCTTGCGCGCGTTGCGCCTTGCCGTCTGTTCGCTACCGCACGCGGCAGCGCTGGCGGGCCGTCGGCCCTGCTACGGCGGCGCAGGCCGGGCCGCACGGCCGCCCTGCCCGGTCGGCCCGGCAAGAAGCCCCCCAGAAGCGCCCCACCGCACCGACACGGACGAGTCCTTCCTGCACGATGGTTCCTCCGCCAATGCATCGCCGGTCGTGCCATGGCGGCGACGATCGCCAGCCCGCAGGGAGAGAAAGGAGACGCGACCATGCTTGCGCCCGACAGGAACACCTTGATCGAGCAGTTGCCCCGGGATGAACGCCGTCGGCTGCTGACCGCCGCGCAGCAGGTGTCGCTCGAGTTCGGCGACCTCCTCGAACGCTCGGGCGACCCCTACCAGCATGTGCTGTTTCCGACCGGGGCGGTCATCTCGTTGGCAGCTTGCACCGCCGAACGGCCGGGGGTGGAACTGGACATGGTCGGCAACCGCGGCATGCATGGGTCCACGGTGATCCTCGAGCTGGATGTGGCCCCCCTCGACGCCACCGTGAGGCGCAGCGGCACCGCCTGGCAAATGTCGACGGCTGCATTGCGCGAGGCCTTGACCTGCAGCCCCGCACTGCTCGCCGGGCTGCGCCTGCAGTTGCATGCGGGCATCGGCCGCCATGCGCTGGCGGTGGGCTGCGCGCACTTCCATCGCGTGGAACACCGACTGGCAACGCTCCTGCTGAGAACGGCCGACTGCGCCGGGGACGACACCATCGACCTCACCCACCAGTGGTTGTCGCGCATCCTCGGCGCGCGGCGCGTCAGCATCACGCAGGCGGCATGCGCCCTGCAGGCATGCGGCTCCATCAGCTACCACCGCGGCTCGATCGCCGTGCTGAACCGCCGTCTGCTGCGCGCCCACGCCTGCAGTTGCTACAACGCCGGGCTGATGTAGCCCGGGACGCCGGGCCCAGCGGCGCGTAAGGCAGGGCGTCCGCGGCGGCCCGGGCCAAGACCTGCCAGTGAGCGGCAGCGTACAGACGCCAGCCGCATCGTCGGCGAAGCTCCAGATGTCCATTCATCCCGCCTGCGGAGCCCCCATGTCACATCAAAGCGAAATCGCCGCCCTCCAGGAGAGGATCGCCAAGGCGACATCCGACACCGATACATGGCGCTCGACGAGCAACCAGGAGAAGTACATGGAGACCTATTGCCTCGTCGAGGCGCTCGAACGCCAGCTCGAAGCCCTGCGCAGCCAGCGCATGGCCTGAGCCTTGCCGGCCCAGCGCGCCCTGCCCCGCCCTCCGCCCTTCACCGAAAGACCCCCATGCACATTCCCGAAGCCACCAAGCCGGCCCTCTGGGGCGGCGTGATCGGCGCCATGGCCATGGCGCTCCTCGGATTCACCCTGGGCGGCTGGACCACCGCCCGCAGCGCGGAGTCCTTGGCATCGGTGCGGGCGGACAACGCAGTGGTTGCCGCGCTCGCGCCGGTATGCGCCGACAGGTTCCGGCACACCAGCGAGGTGGCGGTCAACACCGCGGCATTGAAGAAGACCGATGCCTGGTCGCAAGGCGTCTTCGTCGAGAAGGGCGGCTGGGCCACGATGCCGGGGAACACCTCGGCCGAGCGTGTCTCCGCCGTGGCCCGCGCCTGCGCGGTCCTGCTGGCGAGTGCCTGAGGTGGATGGGAGCCGGTCGCGAGCGCTGCCGGTCCAACGACGGCGACCCGCCGGCAGCACCCGGCAGCCGCCAACGCCGCCGCCACACGGCCGCTTGCGGCAAAGGAGCATGACCATGGACCCCGCACCAACCCGCCACGGCGTCGCCCCTGCCGGTGAGCGCCCCCTTGCCTCAAGCGTGCCGCAAGACGCGAAGCCGCACCCGCCGTTGCACACCGGTTCTCCCGCGGCGGCGCTGGCGCGCTCCTGGAACGAGCAACAAGACCGCCTGAGGTCGCTGCACCACATCTCCTTCGACGGCCGGGTGTACCACTACCGCGGCTTCCGCTATGAGCGCCTCGACGATGCCATCCGGTATGCGGAGCTCCTGGCTGCGCGCGGCGAACACGCCGCGGCCGGAGAGGCGGACATCCCTGCGCAAGGGGTGCCCGCGCAGGTGGCCGATGCAGTCGCCTGGCCCACCGCTGAAGAGATGGAGCTGATGGGCGCCCTGTCCATCTCCTTTGATCAAGGCGTCTTCCATTTTGGCGAGTACCGCTACGACCGCCTCTCGGACGCGGTCAACTACGCGCGCCTGATCCGTTCGAGGGCGGCGCCGGACTCGCCTTGAAGGCCCCCTTCACAGAGTGCGCGCACGCTGGTCGAGGGACCGCACGCAGATCGCCTGCTCGCACAAGCCCTGCGCTTCGACTTGCACCGTTTCCCCCGGCCGCAGGTCAAGGAAGTTGTCCGAGAACCGGACACCCGGCGCGCTGAGCCACACCCCCTTGGCCGGCAGCGACGCGCTCAGTGTCAGGCAATCGCCTTGTCGCCCCAGCCGCAAGTCGGGATCGGGCAGCCGGTAGAAGCGGTAGGGTTCGCTCCAGGCTGTGTCTCGCGCCACCATCCCTCGGCCCGCCTCCGTCAGCACCAACTCGGCCAGCACGGCCTCCGGCAAGGCGGGCAGCGGCAGCTCGAAGCCCTGCGAGCCGTTCGCCGGTATGGCGCAGGTCTGCTCGATGTCGGCCACCTGCGCGCCATCCAGTCCAAAGATCCGCAGGTGCGCAAGTGCCACCCCGGCGGTGCGCCGGGCCGACAGCACGTTGCATCGCGCCTTGCCGGCCTGCAGGCGCAGCGACACCGCCACCGGCGCCAGGCAGCGCCGCACCGTGTACCAGGCGGGCTTCGGCACGCCGCCCGAATCGATGATGGACCAGCTGATGGCCGGCCAGCAGTCGTTGAGCTGCCAGACCAGCGCGCCGCCCACCGCCCGCGCCCCGTCGCCGATCCAGCGCGAGCGGAAGTCCTGATACGCGTAGCGCAAGGCCTCGGCCTGCACGAACTGGGTGGCATAGACCATGTCGCCCCACTCGGGCCCGACGTTGAGGGTGTCGGCCAGGTACACGGCAAGCCGGCGGTGCCCGTCGGGCGCCTCCGCCGAGCCGGCCTTGTTGTGCGCCGTCAGCGTGCGGCTGAGGGCAAAGCGCTCCGCCGGCGGCACCGCCTGGTCCAGCACCTCCTGCGACGCATGGGCCTGCATGCCGAACTCGCTGATGAAGCGGCCTTGCACGCGGAGGTACTGCTGGTACGGCAGCATCTGCCCGTGCCACACCTCCCAGCTGTGGCGGTCGCCCACCGTCGGGTCGGCGGTGGCCAGCACGCCGGTCGCCGTGGGGCTGTACGGGCTGCCGGGCCAGTAGGGCCGCTGGGGATCCAGCGCCAGGCACACGCGCGGCAGCAGCTCCTCGTAGATCACGCGCGCCTCGAAGCCGGCCTTTCCGGCCTGCGGGCCATACAGGCCGATGGATTCCGCCACCGCGTAGTCCTCGTTGTTGCCGCACCAGATGGCCAGGCTGGGCCGGTGCCGCAATCGCCGCACGGCGGCCTCCGCCTCGGCCTCCACGCTGCGCAGGAACCCGGCATGCGCGGGATAGATGCCACAGGCGAACAGGAAGTCCTGCCACACCAGCACACCGAGTTCGTCACAGGCATCGTAGAAGGCATCGTCCTCGTAGATGCCGCCACCCCAGACGCGCAGCATGTTGAGATGCCCCTGCACTGCCTGCCCGACCCGTTCCCGGTAGCGCGCCGGGCTGATGCGGTTGAGCAGGCTGTCGTCGGGGATCCAGTTGGCACCGCCGCAGAACAGCGGCACACCGTTCACCTCGAAGTGGAAGGAGCGCCCGGCCTCGCCGGCCACCGGCTCCTGCACCAGCCGCAGGCGGCGCAGACCCAGCCGCCGCTCCTCATGCGCCAGCGGGCTGGCCACGCCGGCCGACTCGGCCTCCAGCGTCGTCACCAGCCGGTACAGCGGCTGTGCGCCCAGCCCGGCAGGCCACCACAGCTCGGGCGCCTCCACCACCAGCGTCGCTTGCGTCAGGGCGGCGGCCGGCAGGCGCGCTTCGCCCACCAGGCGGCCGTCCGGTGCGTGCAGCCGGTGGTGGACCACCACCGTGTCGGCCGCCGGCAGCCCGGGCCCGGCCAGCACGGTGCGCACCACCACCTGGGCGCGTCCGCCGGCGTCGTCGATGCTGACCGGGCTGTCGAGCTCCACCACGCGCAGCGCGTAGCTCTCCAGTGCCACCGGCTTCCACGGCCCCGCCGTGAGCAGCACCGGGCCCCAGTCCCAGCCATAGTGGTACTGCGCCTTGCGCACATGCAGCCGGCTGGCATCGCCGTTCCACAGGTGCCGGCGGCCGAACAGCGCCTCCCGTTCGCGGCCGCGGCGCAGCGCCGAATCGAACACGATGGCAATGCGGTTGGCGCCCCGTCGCAGCCACTGGCGCACCGCCACGCGGGCCGGCACGAACATGTTGTCGCTCTCAAGGACGGGCACCCCGTTGAGCCACACCCGCGCGAAGGTGTCCAGGCCCTCGAACACCAGGTCGACCGCCTCGGCCAATCGGTCGGGGTCCAGCTCGAAGTCAAGCCGGTAGCACCAGTCGGTGTCGGCCACCCATTGCACCGAGGTCTCGTTGGTGCCGACAAAGGGGTCGGGAATGCGGCCGGCGGCAATCAGGTCCTGGTAGACGGTGCCCGGCACCTGGGCGGGCATCCAGTCGGCCGCGTCGTCGTCAATGTTGTGCAAGAGGTCGACGGTGGGGTCGACGGCGCGGAAGGACCATCCCTCGTGCAGGGGCAGGCGGTGAAAGGGTTTCACAGTGGTTTACTCGCAATGGCACACGACGGCACGGCCGTCAGCGGCGAACAGGTGGAAGGAAGAAGGTGAAGGCGCAATGCCGACGACGTCGCCGGCCCGTGGAGCAGGCGCCTGGCCGCCACCCAGGCGCACGGTGAGGCGGTGGCCCGCGGCCCCGGCCAGCGTGAGGTGCACGATGTGCTCGCCGCCGTGGTATTCGGCCAGCTCGACCCGCGCCGCGATACCCGCTTCGGGCGCGACCAGGCGCAGGTGCTCCGGCCGCAGGCCGAGCTTGAAGGGCGTTCCGTCCTGCGCTGCCACGCGGCAGTCGGCCGGCAGCACCCAGCGTGCGGCGCCGGGCAGCATCAGGGCGGTGTCCCGGGCGCCACGATGCAGGGTCGCGTCGACCAGGTTCATGCTCGGCGAGCCGATGAAGGTGGCGACGAAGGCGTTCGCCGGGCGCTCGTAGAGCTCGCGCGGCGTGCCGATTTGCTCGATGCGGCCTTCGTTGAACACGGCGATGCGGTCGGCCAGCGTCATGGCCTCCACCTGGTCATGCGTCACATAGACCATGGTGGTGCGCAGTTCCCGGTGCAGCCGGGCGATCTCTTCGCGCATCTGCACCCGAAGGGCGGCATCGAGGTTCGACAACGGTTCATCGAACAGAAAGACCTGGGGCTGCCGCACCAGGCAGCGCCCGATGGCCACCCGCTGGCGCTGGCCACCCGACAGCGCCGCCGGCTTGCGATCCAGCAATGGCTGCAACTGCAAGGTGGCCGCCACCCGGTGGATGGTCTGCTCGATCTCGCCGCGTGCTGTGCCGGCAAGGCGCAAGGCGAAGCCCAGGTTCTCCCGCACCGACATGTGCGGGTACAGCGCATAGCTCTGGAACACCATGGCCACGCCCCGCTGCGCGGCCGGCACCTCGTTGACCACCCGGCCACCAATGAGCACCTCTCCGGACGACACCTCCTCCAGCCCCGCGATCATTCGCAAGGTGGTCGACTTGCCGCAACCCGACGGCCCGACGAACACCACCAACTCGCCATCGGCAACCTCGAGGTCGATGCCCCGTATCACGCGAGGCCCCGAGGGATAGCTCTTCTCTAGATGTCTGACCTGCAGCGCAGCCACTGTCTCGCTCCGTTGTTGTGAAGGCACCGGCTGCCATTGCCGGCGAACTAAACAATACTAAACGACGCAGACGTTTCGCGGCAAGAACGACTTTGCACACAGCTTCTCGCTTTCCCTAACCTCTAAGCAAACACATGAAAAGGCGCTTGACTGGGGGGCCGGGCGGCCCCTACGCTATCGCGGTTGGTTTAGTAAACATTCAGACAGCGGCGCACGAAGCGCACAGCGAAGACCTGAGAGGAGACCGTCCGGTGAAGACAAAAGCAATGCTGGCAGCGGTGGCTGCCGTGGCCGCCATGGCACAGGCGCAGGCCACCCGGCTGACCATCTGGTTGGTGGGCGACGACAAGGGGCCCCAGATCCTGCAACCGGCCGTGGAGGCGTTCAAGCGCCGTCACGCCGGCGTCGAGGTGGAGGTGCGCGCCATCCCCTGGAGTGACGCGATGACGAAGTACTCGGCCGCGCTCGCCAGCAAGAAGGGGCCGGACATCCTGACGGGCGGGCTCTCCTACGGCATGGAGCTGGGCACCAAGGGCGGGCTGCTGGATCTGGCGAAGAAGGCCCCCGACCTGGTCAAGACGGTCCAGCAAAGCGGCCACCCCGGCATCGTCCGCGCCACCGCCACGGCGCCGGCGGTGTTCGCGCTACCCTACGACCTCACCGTGCAGCTGCAGTTCTACCGGACCGACAAGGTCGCCCGGCCACCTTCCACCTGGGACGAGCTGAGGGACGAGGTGCAGCGGCAGCAGGCGGCCGGCAACCGGGGCTACGCCCAGCAGTGGGGCAACATGGGGTGGGTGGGCTTCTTCCCCTACCTGAAGCAGGCCGGCGGCGCGCTCTACGACGCGGCATGCACGCGCTCGGTGGTGGACAGCCCGGAGGCCGTCCAGGCACTGCAGTACTACGCCTCGCTCTACACCCGCTTCAAGCTGCCGACCGACACCTGGCCCGATGTGGAAAGTGGCCTCGAGAACGGCACCCATCCGGTCGTGCAATCGGGCAGCTGGATGTTTGCCAGCCTCGATGTGTCGCGCAAGAAGATCGCAGGCAAGTGGGCCGCCAGCAAATTGCCGGCGGGGCCCAGCGGGCGTTCCACCGCCCTGGTGGGCGGCACCGTCATCGGCGTGACCACCATTTCGCCTCAGCCGGACCTCGCGGTCGATTTCGTGCGCACCATCTACGACAGCGAGACGACGCGCCAGATGATGACCGCGGCCGCCAAGCGCGGCTTCCTCTGGCTGCCAGGCGGCCGGCACGACCTCATTGCCAGCGCCGACCTGCCGCCGGAGCGCAAGAAGCCGCTGCTGGAGCAGCTGGCCGATGCGGAGGGCCCGCCCACCTGCAAGGGCTGGGAGCGCAGCGACGACACCCTCACCCGCGCCGTGCAGCAAGTGGTATTGAGCGGTGCCGACCCCAAGGCCGCACTGGGCGAAGCCGCCCAGCGCTTGACGCGCGAGCTGGCGAGATAGCGCGCCAGATCCGGACCCGCGCCGCCGCCGCCCGCGCCGCGGCGTGACACCCAAGACCGCCCTGCATGCAGCCTCACCCGAGGCGGCTGGGGCAGCTCTGCCCGCGCGGCTTGCGGGCAACCGACGACAAAACGCATCCAACAAGGAGACAACCGCATGAGATGCCATGCCCCCCCGGGCACCCTTGCCCTGGCCCTGGTCTCAATGGCCTGTGGCGGATGGGCCGCCGAGGCTGCAGCCTTCGGCCTGGCCCTGAACGGCTACATCCGCAGCGGCGTGCTGATCACCGACGATGGCACCCGTGGCAAGGACGTTGGCCTGATGACGCAACTCGGCAAGTTCCGCCTCGGCAACGAGCAGAACACCAAGATCGAGTTGCTGCCCAAGCTGAGCGGCAGCACCCCCGACGGCGTCATTGCCCGCTTCCGCGCCAACCTGACCCATGAGACCCAATGCACCGCCGACTGGAACTGCAGCGACGCCGACGGCCACGACCTGCAGGTGCGCGAGGGCTATGCCGAGATCGAGAACCTGCCGTTCGCGCCGGGCGTCGTCTTCTGGGCGGGCAAGCGCTACAGCAGCTCCAACACCTCCAGCCACCAGTATGACTGGGAGTACATCCAGTACAACGGCACCGGAGGCGGCTTCGACCGCCTGGACCTGGGCCTGGCCAAGATGGACCTCGGCCTCTATGCCTTCACGCCCAGCAGCGAAAGCTCGTTGAAGCCGGCCGATCCGGACGCCAAGGGGCACCCCGACAACTATTCCCTCAACCTGTGGCTGAAATCGATCGGCGGCTCCGGACTCGACCTGGAGCTGGTGGCCCACCACATGAAGCGCAGCGAGTCGCGTCCGGGCGCGGCGGACAGCGGCCATGGCGTGACGGCGCTGTACCGTCTGCCGGGCTTCTACGGCATCAGCCCGGGCGGCTATTCACGCATCGCCCTGCAATACGGCAAGGGCCTCGCGGCCGGCAACAGCCTGGGCAAGAATGGCTGGGGCTGGGCCAACCTGGACCGGACGCAGTCATGGCGGCTGGTGTTCGACGCGCTGTACACGGCCGGCCCGCTCGACATTGCCACCTTTGCCTTCTATCAGAAGGACCGTCAGTTCCGTGACTGGAGCAGCGCCGACACCGGCTGGGGCCGCTCGATGCATGCGCTCGGCGTGCGTCCGCAACACCGCCTGATGAAGTACCTGACGATGCAATACGAGCTGGGCTGGGAGCACTACGACGAGAGCGACGGGGCAACAGCCGGCCGCAACGACATGAAGGGCGACCTGTACAAGGCCACCATCGCTCCCACGCTGACCTTCGGCGAGGGCTTCTGGGCGCGACCGCAGCTGCGCGCCTTCGCCACCTATGCGAAATGGGACCGCGGCGTGTCGGCCCGCCTGCACGATGCCTACACCCGCCGAGGCAACCGGCACACCGTCAACTGCGGGGTGCAGGCCGAGGTGTGGTTCTAGGCCGCGGCCCGGCGCCACCGCCGGCGGGGCACATGCACCGTCGGGCGGTTCATCACCGGGGGCACCGCATGCCGGCCGACGTGGCGGCCGGACACACCATGCCGCCCCCCGTGCAACGCCACGGTTCGAGGAGAGATTCGATGAGAAAGCTGTTGACCGCTTGCGGCCTGGCCCTGGCACTCGCCGCGCCCGGCATGAGCAGCCAGGCACAGACCTTCACCGTGGCGGGCTCCGACCTGCGCGATGCCAATGGCCAGTCATTCGTGATCCGCGGCATCAACGTGCCGCTGGCCTGGTACTACCAGGACGTCTACAACAACATCGGCGCGATTCGCGCCAACACCGGGGCCAACACGCTGCGGCTGGTCTGGACCGCCGGCGCCGGCTCGGACGAGGCATGGCAGGCGGCGCTGCGCCGCACGGTGGAGCACAAGATGATCCCCATGCTGGAACTGCATGACGCCACCGGCAGCAACGACCCCGCCCGGCTCCAGCAAGCCGCCAACTGGTGGGCCTCAAAGGCCGACCACCTGAAGCGGCCCGAGGTCGCGCGCCATGTGCTCATCAACATCGCCAACGAATGGAGCGACTGGTACATGGCCAGCCCCGACCATGCGCCGGACGTTGCCGTGTGGTTCGAGGCGTACAAGAACGCCATCACCACCATCCGCAATGCCGGGATCCGCTCGACCCTGGTGATCGACGGCGCCGGCTACGGCCAAGACATCCAGCACAGCCTGAAGGCCTACGGACGCGCCCTGATGCAGCACGACCCGCAGCACAACCTGTTGTTCAGCGTGCACCTCTACTGCGAATGGACCAACGCAGCGGCCATCGAGCAGGGGCTGCGGTCGGTCAAGGAGGCCGGGCTGCCGATCCTGGTCGGCGAGTTCGGCAACGACCATCCGCCCTGCGGTGCCCTGCCCTACCGGGACGTGATGCGCATCTCGCAGCAACACGGCCTCGGCTACCTGGCCTGGTCCTGGAAAGGCAATACCCCGGGCCAGCTCGACCAGCTCGACATGAGCCGCGACTGGGCCGGCACCTCGCTCACCGGCTGGGGCCATGACGTGGTGCACGACGCCAATGGACTGCGGGCCACCGCGCGCACGGCGTCGGTCTTCGGCGGCAGCTGCGGCGGACAGGCGCCGAACGGCTACCCCTATTGCTGCGACGGCAGCAGCACCGACCCCGACGGTGACGGCTGGGGCTGGGAGAACAACCGCTCCTGCGTCGTGGGCTGCGGCGCCAGTGCGCCGAACGGCCATCCCTACTGCTGCAACGGGTCAAGCACCGACCCTGACGGCGACGGCTGGGGCTGGGAGAACAACCGCTCCTGCGTCGTACCCGGCGGCCGGGCCAGCCATGCAGCATCCTCACTGGCGCCGGCCCTGGCCGACGCCGCACCGGCCGCGGGGGCGATGACCGCCATGGCCGGCGCAGGGCCCGCTCTGCAGCCCTGACCGGCTGCACAGGGTGGGGGTGGCACACGACGCGCGGTTCCCCCCCACAGTACCGACAGGTGCCAGGCCGCTGTCGCGCAGGGTCCACCCCCAGCCCGACAGCGGCCGAACCGGAATGTCTTGCATGAACACCGTCCACCCAGACCATCCCCTGCCGTTGCCTGCCAGCCCCTTGCGGCCGGTGCCGGCGCACCGCCTGCGGCGCGCGCTGCGCCGGCACGGCGGCAACGTCCTCCTCATCACGCCTTTCCTCGCCCTGTTCGGCCTGTTCGGCATCTGGCCGGTGCTGCGCAGCGCCTACCTCAGCTTCACCGACTACCACGCCACCGACGCGGGACGCTGGATCGGGCTCGGCAACTACATCGAGCTGTTCCAGGACGATCGCTTCTACCGCGCGCTGGCCAACACGACGCTGTACATGGTGATGGTGTCCATCATCTCGGTGCTGCTGGGCCTGGCGCTGGCGGTGGCCTGGGGCTCGCAACGGCGCTCGCACCGCTGGCTGCGGGTGGCGTTCTTCCTGCCGTCGGTGGCCGGCGGGGTGGGTGTGATCTCGGTCTGGAAGTACCTGGCCAACTCCGAGCCCTACGGGCTCTTCAACACCGTGCGCGCCGTGCTCGGCTTGGAGCCGGTGCGCTTCCTCGGCGACCCGGCGTGGTCGCTGCCGCTGCTGACGATGATCGCGGTGTGGTCCGCGATGGGCTACAACATGGTCATCTTCGTGGCCGGCATGCGCAGCATTCCGGCCGATTTGCACGAAGCCGCTGCGCTGGATGGCGCCACGCCAGCCGAGCGCTTCCTGCACATCACGCTGCCGCTGTTGCGACCCACCCTGGTCTATTCGCTGATCACCGGGATGATCACCTCCTTCCAGGTGTTCTACGAGCCCTACATCCTGTTCGGCACGGTGGGCGCCGTCGGCGGTCCGCTGGATTCGGCACTGATGCTGGTGAGCTACCTGTTCGACCACGGGTACAACCAGCTCAACCTGGGCTACGCCTGCGCGGTGGCCTGGGTGCTGACCACCATCCTCTTCCTGCTGACCCTGGTGAACCTGCGGCTCGGCCGCACCCATGACAGCCATTGAGCCCAGCCCGCGAGCGTCCATTTCAAGAGAGAGCGAGCATGCACCTCCTGCCCAATGAAACATCCTCCCGCTGGTGGACGCTGGCGCGTCTGCCGCTGCTGGCCCTGGTGGTCAGCGTGCTGCTGCCCTACTACTGGATGGCCATCGGCGCGTTCAAGACGGTCCCGGAACTCGTGCAGCAACCGCCCACCTTCATCGTGGAGCGGCCGACCTTGCAGAACTTCCACGACCGGGGCTACACGCCGGCCGAGCCGCGGGACGGCCACTGGGCCGGCATCCTGCAGCACACCGAGGACCAGAGTGGCTTCCTGCGCTTCTACCTGAACAGCCTGGGCGTCACGCTCTTCGTCACCGCGGTGAGCCTGTTGGCGGCCTCGCTGGTGGCCTTCGTGCTGGTCAAGCGCCCGTTCCCCGGCAGCCGCCTGCTGTTCAACCTGCTACTGGCCAGCATGATGGTGCCGTGGGAGGTGACCATCATCCCGAACTTCATCACCGTCACCGACCTGGGCTGGATCAGCACCTACCAGGCCTTGCTGGTCCCGGGCCTGGCCAAGGCCTTCGTGGTCTTCTATTTCCGCCAGATCATGCTGTCGCTCTCGAACGACCTGATCGACGCGGCGACGATGGACGGCGCCGGCACCCTGCGCATCTGGTGGAGCATCGTGCTGCCCATCACACGGCCGTCGCTGGCCGCCATCGGTATCCCGGTGGCGATCGCGGAGTGGAACAACTTCCTGTGGCCCTTGCTGGTCGTCAACGAATCCTCCCACATGACGCTGCCCCTGATGCTGGGCAAGCTGGCCGGCAACCTCACCTTCGACCCGCAGTCGGCCGGCGTGCTGATGGCCGGTTCGCTGCTCGTCTCCCTGCCGGCGATCGTGGCGTTCCTCGCCTTCCAGCGCCAATTCATCGACGGACTCACCGCCGGCGCCTCCAAGGGGTGAGGCCGCTCACCCAGCCCTTCGCGCCGGCCCGCTTGGCCGGCCTGCAGCGAGGCGGACCGGCCCGCCTTCGCGTCGCCTTCTTCACGACGAGATCGACATGACCGACATTTCCGACCCGCAGGCCGCAGGCGTCCTGCTGCGCGGCCAGGACGACACCGCCTGGCATGCGCGCCTGCACCGTGAACTGCAGGACTGCATCCTGCCGTACTGGGCAGGGCCGATGCGCGACCCGCGCGGCGGCTTCTTTGGCGGCCGGGATACCGAGGGCCGCCTGCGCGACGACCTGCCGCGCACCGCGGTGCTCGGGGCACGGGTGCTGTGGACCTTTGCCACGGCGGCCCGCGCCGGCGGCCAGGCCGCCTGGCTCGACACGGCGGCCCATGCCTGGCGGTGGCTGCGCACCGTGTTGTGGGACGAGCGACACGAGGGCGTGTACTGGAGCGTCGACGCCGACGGGCGCGCCCTGCAGGACCACAAGCACAGCTATGCACAGGCGTTCGCCATCTACGCCTCGGCCGCCTACGCCCGGCTGGGGCAGCCCGATGCGCTGGCCCTGGCGCGCCGCCTGTTCACGCGGCTGGAAGCGGCACGCGACATCGAGTACGGCGGCTACTACGAAGGCTGCCGCCGCGACTGGCAGCCGGCCCCCGGATTGCGCCTGTCCGAGCGTGAGCCCGACGCCTGCAAGACGACCAACACCTTGCTGCACCTGCTCGAAGCCTTCACCGAGCTGCAGCAGGTGGCCGCAGAGCCGGCCGTCGCCGACCGGCTGGGCGAGCTGGTCGATCTGTTCCTGGCGCGCCTCTGGCGCCCCGAACAGCGCGCCTTCGGCATGTTCTTCGAGCGCGACTGGAGACCGATCGGCGACCGCGTGTCCTATGGCCATGACATCGAAGCTGCCTGGCTGCTGCACCGTGCGGCCCAGGTGCTGGGCGACCCGGCACGGCGGGCCCGGGTGCGCGAACTGGTGCCGCAGGTGGCGAGCGCCGTGCTCGAGCGCGGCGTGGCGCCGGACGGCTCACTCTGGACCGAGGGCACGACCGGGGCAGCCGACGACCGCACGCGGCAGTGGTGGTGCCAGGCAGAGGCGATGGTCGGCTTCCACGACGCCTGGTCGCTCAGCGGGCACCTGCGTTTCGCACAGGCCGCACGCGGCTGCTGGGACTACATCACCGCCCACTTCACCGACCCCCGCGGCGGCGACTGGTTCAAGCAGCTGGACGAGCAGGGGCGCCCCGTTGCCGGCCACCTGAAGGCCGGCCCCTGGGAATGCCCCTATCACCACGCCCGCGCCTGTCTGGAGATGATGCAGCGGCTGGCGCCAGCGGCCGAGTGAGCGCCCGAAGCGGCGCGGTGCGCCAACCGACCACGGCAGGCCGCCCCTGGCCTGGGCCGCGTCATCTCCGGCGCCGGGAGCTGTCACGCACCAGCAGCTCCACCGGCCGCAGGTCTTCCCCGGGGGCCAGGTGGCCGCGAATCAGGTGCAGCGCCGCCAGCCGCCCGAGCTCCTCCTTGTCCACCCGCACGGTGGTGAGCGACGGGCGAAAGCGTGCCGCGGCGGCAATGTCGTCATAGCCGGCGAAGGCGATGTCCTGCGGGATGCGCACGCCCTCGGCGAGGCAGTGCTGCATCGCGGTGAGGGCAGTGGCGTCGTTGTAGGCCAGCACACCGTCCGGGCGCTGCGGGAGTGCCAGCAGCTGCTGCATGGCGTTGACCGCAGCGTCTTCATAGGGCAGCGACGGGTCGAGGCTCACCTCCAGTTCAGGATCGGCCAGGCGGCCGGCATCGAACAGGGCCTTGCGGTAGCCCTTGTAGCGCAAGGCGATCGAGTGGTGGGCCAGCGGACCGCTGATCATCGCAATGCGCTGGCAGCCCTGCTCGATCAGATGCCGGGCCGCCAGCCAGGCGCCCAGCAGGTTGTCGTCATTGACGCAGAAGGCGCCGGCGGCATGGTGGTCCACCAGCACCAGTGGCAGGTCGGTCGCACGGATCTGCTCCAGCATTGCCGTCTCGAAGAACCCCGCCGACAACAGCGCGTCCGGCTCATGGCGCCGAACCAGCTCGGCGATCGGGTCGTCGGGCCCGAGCGACAACAGGCTGAGCGACACCGCCTCCTCGCGGCAGGCGTCTTCCGCGCCCTGCAACACGCGGGAATAGAACGGGTTGTCGCTCAGCTTGGCATGCGAACGGTTGATGAGAAACAGCAGCCGGCGCCGGCTCGGGCGCAGCTTGGCCAGATCGTAGCCCTCGCGTTCTGCCACCTTGAGCACCTCGGCACGGGTTTGCTCGGACAGCCCCGGCTGGTTCTTCAGCGCGCGCGAGACGGTGCCGACAGACACCCCCGCCGCGGCCGCGATGTCGCGCAGTGTGACGCTTCTTGTAGTCATGTGGCGTGGGGCATCCTGGACCTCTCCTGCACCGGTGGAGAAGCACCGGAACTGAAACAGAACGCGAGGTTTAGTAAACCGGGCCGCAGTATACGGCCGACCCACGGCGCGGCCGGGCGGAAGCGCCGATGCCGTGAGGGCTGGTGCGGCGGCGGCTGAAGGTTGCGCTGCTCGGCGCCCCTGCAGGCTCGCAGGGCGGCGGATCTAATGCAACGCAGGGCAGGCCTAGCCTGGCTGGAGGAAGGTGGATAGGTTGCTGAAGAAGCGGGCCCAGCCGAGCGCCCGGCATGGCCGCCGACGCCGGTCCGACGGCATGCCGGGGGCTGCACATGCACATGCACACGCACATGCAAATGCAGAGGCAGACGGCATCGGGTCATCCCGGCGCGCCGCGCGTATCGAGCGAGTCGCTCAGTCGCCCCCGCCGCCGCCCTGGTCCCCTGCCACTCCCGATGCAGGCAGGACCGCCGTCGCTTCGACCTCGAACAACATGCCGTCCAGTGCCAGCCGGGGTACCGGAATCAGCGTGCAGGCGGGTGCCGGCCGGCTGCCCCAGGCCGCCCGCAATCGATCGGTGAGGATGCGCAGGCGGGATTCGCTGTGGTCCACCACCAGCACCGTGAGCTTGGCGACGTCGGCCAGGGTCGCGTCAGCCGCCGCGAGGGCCAGCGTCAGGTTGCGCAAGGCCTGTTCGACCTGCAGGCCGAAATCGTCGGCCAGCTCACCTGCCTCGTTTTCGCCGCCCTGCCCGGCGATGTACACCAGGCGGGACGGCGCGTCGGCAATCACCACATGGGTGTAGCCATTCGGCCGCGGGTCGTAGAGACCCGGCGGGTTGATGAAGGCCAGCGATGCGGCCGGCCGCAGGGCGTTG
Source organism: Eleftheria terrae (assembly GCF_030419005.1). Taxonomy (NCBI): domain Bacteria; kingdom Pseudomonadati; phylum Pseudomonadota; class Betaproteobacteria; order Burkholderiales; genus Eleftheria; species Eleftheria terrae. Next base: position 123,817 of record NZ_CP106953.1, on the reverse strand, counting down.
GAAGACGAGAAGATCGACATGGGGGTCCTGAGTCGTGGTGGAGAAGCCGTGCACAGCATGCCGCCTCAACCGCGGTTGAGGTCAAGTGCCGCGATGGCCGCGGGCGGCCCTTCAGCCCGTGAGACGACCCGCGCCCCGGGCGGCACGGCGCAGCACTCACTGCGCGAGCGGCGAGCGCCATGCCAGCAGCTGGCAGCGGCGTCGCTGCCACCGCCGGGCCGCAGCGGCTCTGGCGACGGCTCCGGCACGGGCCGGTGTTCACCCGCCTTCTTGAAACCGCCCGTCAGGCGCATACTCGCCACAGAACGCGCCACGGCGGTCGCCGTGGCCCACAGGAGTTGTCCGTGCGCCTGCTCGCCGTCCTGTTGCTCTGCACGCTGCTGTCGGGCTGCAACCATTCTCCGGAGGTCGCGCAGCCGCGGCCGCCCCAGCTGTTCCAGGACGACCACTTCGTGGCGCCGCCGCAGCCGGTATCGCGTGCGGAAGTGTTTGCGTTGAGCGAACCGATGCAACGCTACCTCGACACCGAGATTGCCGCCCAGCTGCGCGACAAGGGCCGCCTGAAAGGCCTGTTGGCGGCGCTCTACCGGCAGGGCCAGCTCAAGCTGGAGTACGACAGCTCCGTCACCAAGAATGCCGCCGAGGCGTTTGTCAGCCGCTCCGGCAACTGCCTGTCGCTGGTCATCATGACGGCGGCCTTCGCCAAGGCGCTGGAGTTGCCGGTGGAGTTCCAGAGTGCGCTGATCGACGAGAGCTGGAGCCGCAGTGGCGGGCTCTACCTGCTGAGCGGCCATGTCAACGTCACGCTCGGGCGACGGCTGATGGACGCGCGCAGCCGGCGCGACGCCGGCCAGTCGGTGACGGTGGACTTCCTGCCGCCCGAGGACGTGCGGGGACTCCGCACGCGCGTCGTCAGCGAGGACACCATCGTGGCGATGTACATGAACAACCGCGCCGCCGAGACCCTGGTGCAGGGCCGCACCGACGAAGCCTACTGGTGGGCACGCGAGGCCGTCGTGCAAGACCCCGGGTTCACCGGTGCCTACAACACACTGGGCGTGGTCTATTTGCGGCGCGGGCTCGCAGGGCCGGCCGAACGGGCCTGGCGTGAAGTGCTGCGGCGCGATGCCAACAACACCCGCGCCCTGGCCAACCTCGCGCAGCTGCTGGCGCAGCAGGGCCGGCCCGCGGAGGCGCTGCCCCTGCAACGCCGGCTCTCGACGCTGGAAGCCGCGCCGCCCTACCGCTACTTCGAGCTGGGCATGGCCGCGCTCAGGACAGGGGACGCGGAAGCCGCCCGTGCCTGGTTCGAGAAGGAAGTGGCACGCGATCCCTACCAGGCGGAGTTCCACTTCTGGCTGGGGGTGGCGCAGCTCAGGCTCGGCCGGGCCGAAGTGGCACGCCGCCAGCTCGAGCTGGCACTGGAAAGCAGCACCACCGCGGACGAGCGAGGCCGCTATGCGGCAAAGCTGGCCCGCCTGAGAGCAGACGGTCGACCGGTACGCTAAGGGCGCCCCGGCCCCGCAAGCCCGTGCAACGACCGTCATGCACAGCGGTGATGGCCGGTGGCATGCCACGGCGAGACCGTGCAACGATGAAGGACTGTCCATGCCGGACCTGGCGACGGAACTGAGACACCTGGCCGATGCGGATCGTCAGATCGCGGAGGCGGAAGCCCATCTCGCCACGGTGGAGCAGCAGCATGCCAAGCTGGCGAGCCTCGGCGGGGCACTCGAGGACAGCGAACGGTTGCTCGCCACCATGCGGGACGCCTTGGCCGCGTTCAGGGAACAGCGCCGGCTCATCGAGTTGACGATCGACGATATCCGCAACGGTCGGATCTAGAACCGGTCACGCCGCCCGGGGCGGCTTCGAGCGCGGGGCGCTGGCAAGGCGGAGTACAGGCCGGCTTGCTGCAGCTGCCAGGCCAGGCCGAGCCACTCCTCTCTTGCGGGGATGGGCATGCTCAAGGCCCGAGCTACACATGCGGACCCAGGCCATCGGCACCCCGGCCGCCGTCAGGGGCCGCTGCGAGGATGCACCCAGCGAGGGGTTGTTGAACGCCGCTTGGCCGCCTGGCTGTCGCTGGTGCATCGGGCGCCACCACGGGCTTGCCTACCGAGGCCACCCGGTACTCCAGCGGCACTGCCCGCTGCGCCCTTGTGCGTGCCGCCGGCCCCTCCGCGGTCTGCCGGCCCTGCCTCTCCAAAGCCTCATGCGGCGGTCATCCCGCGGCAGTGCACTCGTGAAGTTCTTGTGAACCGTCGGCGTGGCGAGGAGTTGGGCCTTACCGCGCCGTCGACACCTTGGACGATTGACGTGGCCTCACCTCGATGACAGCCTTGTATTCGGTCGGTGCAACCGGCCTGCTGTGCATCGGCCGGGGCTCCAAGGACAGCAAACGGATTTCGTATCTGCCGGCTCTGGCGGCGTGCCTCCAGCTCTGCTCGCCACTGCTCCATGGCAGCACCACCACTTGAGGGCGGATGTTCTCCCCCGTCAGCCAGAAGAAGGCTCTTGCTTCGCCGGCCACAGCGCACTGAACGTCCGAAGGGCAGCGGGTATCGTGATAGCCAACAAAGGCCAGCTGGAAGGTGCCTGGAGCCGGTGGTGCAGCTTCTTGGAAGCCCATGGAGAGTTCCCGGGGCTCGCCAACGACTGACGAGGGCTGGGCGAACGTCAAGCACGGAAGGAGCGCGGCGGCGAGAACGCTCAGGAGGGCAGAGCTTGCGATTTTCATGAGGCCGGTGGTCAATGGGAAGGCCAGCAGCCTAACGTGCTCCGGCGGTTCACACCATCCCTCTGTCATGCGCCCGTGCTGCGAGTGAACCGCCCTGCGATCCGTGGAGGCGGGTCGGTCAAAGTGCTCAGGCCATCCCGGCCGATCGATCCGGCGAGTTGGCGGTGGTCGTTTGCCTCGGCTTGGGCCGGCGGAATGTAGCCCAGCGGCGCCATCAAACGGTGATGGCTGAACCCAGCTCGCCGATGGAGCCTGGCAAGCTCGATGGCCTTGCGTGGCTTCCAGCTGCGCCGGTGCATCACCCCGGCCTTGTACAGCCCGTTGATGGTCCCGGCCAGGGCGTTGCCGTAGCTGTGGCCCTGCCTGGCAACCGAGGACTCGATGCCTGCCTCGGCGAGCCGCTCGGTGTAGCAGATGCTGACGTCGTTCCCGCCCTATCCGAGTGACAGATCGGCCCCTACCGGACCTCGGGCTGGCAGGCGTACAACGCCTGCTCCAGCGCCTCGAGAACGAAGTCAGTGCGTCCAGCGTCGCTGCCCGGGGCAGTACTTGGACCAAGCGACTGCCACCGCCTACGACTACTTCCGAACGTGCAAGCCGCACATGCACACCGCGCGCTCACGCAGCCCGGGCGAGAACTTGTTCGGCTTCTGTATGCTGCTCGACATCCAGGATTTTGAGAACGTCCACATGTATCAGGTGCTCTACCGCGTCATCGCGAAGATCACGCGCGATGCGGGTCGCAGCGACTATTGGCTGTCTCCTGCGGCCACCGGGATCGCGAACGAACACCGCTTCGGGGACGGACGCATGTCGAGAGTCGGCGTCCGCTTCCCTCGCGGAAGCGACAGCATCAGAATCGGCGCCGGCACTTCGTGCGACGTTCTTGCCATCATCACCCGATGGGATGACGAGGAGCCCGTGCGGGAGGGTGACACATGGGAGATCGCCATGCATGGCCGAGTGGAAGCCCACGGCCAAGTGATCAGCGTCGAGGAAGTGGCAATGTCCATTGACAGCTATCCCACGGGCGACAACTGGCGCGACTTCATGGGAGTCTGAGCGGGTCGGCACACAGGTCATGGTCAAGGTACGGTTCCTGGCTTGCTTTTGCCTGCATCTCCAAGAACAAGGTGAGTCGTCGCGCTGGAGATCCTGAAGGTGGTGCCATTCCTCGCCCCGCCGAATCGGTCGAGTTTGTTCAGGCAGGACGATCGCGACTGCCTGCAAGGCGATGCTGCCGGACGGAACCGTTGTTTGAGACCTTCCAGCAGCTCGGCTCCGTCCTCTGAAAGCCATCCGATGCGGGACGTCAGGAACGACCGCTCGGGGTCCTGGGCGCAGCGCCGCCGCTCGCGCGAGCAGGCCGGCTGAACCGGCTCGTGCTACCCGGGGCGGCCGGCAGGCCCGGTGGCGCGGGACACCTGCCTCGCCATCGCGGTGGAGCAGACGCCATCGGGTCCCACCGCGCCAGTGTCTGGACGCCACTCTTGGAACGTCGCGTCACTGACGGCTGATCCCGCGGCATACCCCCTCGACGCACGTCCCTGCTCAGCCTGCTTCAGCGCGAACGCGATCTGCTCCCCGGTGAACTTGCCCGCTCCCATCGCCCACGCTCCAGGCACATCCTCGGGCCTCCATCAAGCCGGGTTGCCCGTGGGCAAAGAGGTCGGATGCCGGGAACAGCGCCATGTCGCCCTTCTTCAGGCCACCGTCGGCGCCTGCAGCACTTCGGACCTTGCCAGCCACCACGGCTATGGCTCGCTCGGCCGTTGCACCGGCCGGCAGTACCGAGCGTTCGCTTAAATCGCGCGCGATACAATTTGCGGCATCAAGGATGCATGACATTGGGGATCGAAGCATGGGCCTGAGTTCATCGAACGCCGACGACGCAGCGCTGTCGGACTTTCTCTGCTTCTCCATCTACTCGGCCAACCTCGCATACGGCAGGGCGTACCGGCCCATCCTTGAGCAGCTGGGGCTCACCTATACGCAGTACATCACGCTGATTTGCCTTCACGAGCAGGACAACCAAAGCGTCAGCGAACTGGGCACGAAGCTCTTCCTCGAGTCCAACACACTGACCCCCATCCTGAAGAAGCTCGAGGCCATGGGCTACGTGCGTCGCCAGCGCAGCACCACCGACGAACGCGTGGTGGTCGTCGGCCTCACCGACAAAGGAAGGCGGCTGCGTGAACAGGCCCGCGGCAAGAACCTCGTGGCCGCCACCGGGCTCGGCGCCAAGGAGTTCCGCAGCTTGCAGAAGGCGGTGAGCCGACTGCGCGACAGCCTGCTGGAGTCCATGCAACGCCCGATCGACTGAAGCGGTGCCGCCACACTGCTGCGGCGGCGCTCATGTCAGTCGCGTGCGATTGACCTGCACGCGATTGACAACCGAGCCGATGCGTCTAGACCACATCGCATGCGATTAAATCGAATTCGATAAACAAGCGTAAGGCGAGCATGAAGAAGCGACTGTTCCACCTGGCTTGCATCGCGGCGGCAGCCAGTCTCTGCCTGCCTGGCGTGGTCACCTCCGCCCCGGCCACAATGCCGCCGCTCGACGGCGCGACGGGCTGGATCAACTCGGCTCCGCTGACGCCGCAAGCCCTGAACGGCAAGGTGGTGCTGGTGGATTTCTGGACCTACTCATGCATCAACTGCCTGCGCACGCTGCCGTATGTGCGGGCATGGGCGCGCAAGTACCAAGCAGCGGGCCTTGTCGTGGTGGGCGTGCACACGCCGGAGTTCGAGTTCGAGCAGCAGCCGGGCAACGTGCTGCGCGCGGTGCGGGACCTGGACATCGGCTACCCGGTGGCGCTGGACAGCCACTACACGATCTGGCGTGCCTTCGGCAACCGCGCATGGCCGGCGCTGTACTTTGTCGATGCGCAGGGGCGCATCCGCCATTCCCAATACGGCGAAGGCCGCTACGCAGACGCCGAGCGGCTGATCCAGCAGCTGCTCCGCGAGGCCGGCCGCGGCGACTTGACGGCCACGGGGCTGGTGGCTCCGGTGGGCAAGGGCACCCAGGCAGCGGCCAACCCCGAGCAGGCCGAATCCGACGAGACCTACATCGGCTCCGCCCGCGCGAGCGGCTTCGTGTCCACGCACGGCGGCTTGCGCCCGGGCGACCAGGTGTATGCCGGAGCACCGAGCCTCCATGCCAACCAGTGGACGCTGTCTGGCGCATGGCGGGTCGGCGAGGAATACGCCTTGGGGCGGCAGCCGGGCGGACGCATCGCCTACCGTTTCCGTGCCCGTGACCTGCACCTGGTGATGGCCAGCGACAGCGGCCATCCGATCCGTTTCCGCGTGCGCATCGACGGCCGCGCGCCAGGCGCCGACCATGGCACGGACACCAATGCCGACGGTCGCGGCATCGTCGATGCACAGCGCCTGTACCAACTCGTGCGCCAGGCCGCCTCGGCCGGCGAGAGAACCTTCGAGATCGAGTTTCTCGATGCAGGCGTGCGCGTGTATGCCTTCACCTTTGGCTAGACAAGAGAGGAGCTTCAAGATGGAACCCATAGATGCCGGGCGCCGGCGCCTGTTCGGTGCGGCGGCCGTTGCCGGGCTGGCGATGCCGTTCGGCTTGCTCGCCCCACAGGCCCGCGCGCAGGCCGCTGCATCCCGCAGCAGCTTCGCGGCACTGAAACAGGTGAACGCCGGCGTGCTGAATGTGGGCTATGCCGAAGACGGCCCTGCGGACGGTCCGGTCGTGATCTGCCTGCACGGCTGGCCGTATGACATCCATACCTACGTGGACGTCGCCCCCCTGCTCGCACAGGCCGGATATCGTGTGATCGTGCCCTACCTGCGCGGCTACGGCAGCACCCGCTTTCTTTCGCACGACACGCCGCGCAATGGACAGCAAGCGGCGCTCGCGGTGGACGTGATCTCACTCATGGACGCGCTGGGCATCGAGCGGGCCGTCATGGCCGGCTGCGACTGGGGCGCGCGCACGGCCTGCATCCTGGGAGCACTCTGGCCGGAGCGCTGCAAGGCGCTGGTCTCGGTGAGCGGCTACCTGGTCGCCAATCCCAAAACAGCGTTGCAGCCCCTGCCGCCACAGGCTGAATTGCAGTGGTGGTACCAGTACTACCTGGCCACCGAACGCGGACGCCTGGGCTACGAGAAGAACACCCGCGCCTTCGCCAAGCTGATCTGGCAGCAGGCCTCGCCACAATGGCACTTCAGCGACGCCACCTTCGAATGTTCCGCACGCGCGCTCGACAACCCGGATCACGTCGCGATCGCGGTCCACAACTATCGCTGGCGGCTTGCCTTGGCGCCCGGCGAAGCCCGGTACGACGGCATCGAGGCCAGGCTCACCGCTGCACCGGCGATTACGGTGCCGACCATCACGCTGGAAGGCGACGCGAACGGCGCCCCCCACCCTGACCCGGCCTCGTATGCGAAACGTTTCATCGGCCGGTACGAGCACCGGCAGCTGTCCGGCGGTGTCGGCCACAACCTGCCGCAGGAAGCACCGCAAGCGTTCGCCCAGGCGGTGATCGACATCGCCAAGGCCTAGCTCGCCCCGCTTTGGCAGCCCCCTCTCACCTGCCTACCTTACTGAAGATGTGAAGTGCCGCCTGCAGCCGCACGGCGGCCCGTCCGTTGGGGAACAACCGTGTGCGGTTCTTCTCGTGTCGAGTGCGTAAGCATCCGCCTGACTCGACAAGAACCAGGCGGTGAGATACTGTATATATAAACAGGTTCTCGCATGTCTGCTGCTGCTTCCTCTCTCCCTCGTCTGCCTGCCGATCGGTGCGCCGAGACCGTTCTGGAGTCACTGGATCCAGCGATTGAGTCTTCACTGTGGCGCGGTACTGAGCTGTCGCGCGGCGTGCAACTCACAGTAAGCACCGGCTTCAATGGCTTGGATGATGAGTTGCCGGGCAGTGGATGGCCCCTGGGCGCGGTGACCGAAATCCTGCAAGCTCAGGACGGCCTCGCGGAATGGCGACTCCTCGGGCCGGCACTGCGTCGGCTGGCGACGTCGCAGCGCCCGCTGTGGCTGGTGGGCGCTCCTCATGCGCCCTACTGCCCTGGCCTGCGCCTGGCCGGGCTCCCAGAGAGCCACCTGGTCCGTGTGCGGGCCGACACGCCGGCCGAGCGACTGTGGGCCACCGAGCAGGCCGTCAAGGCCGATGGCCTCGGCGCGGTGCTCGCCTGGCTGCCTCAGGTGCGGCCCGCCCAGATCCGCCGCCTGCAGAGCTGTGCCGCTCAGGCCGAGATGCCGGTCTTTCTGATGCGGCCAATGCTCGCACTGCGCGATGCTTCCGCCGCACCGCTGCGGCTGGTGGTCTCGCTCGGCACGGCGTGGACGCTGCGGGTGCGGATCGCCAAGCGCCGCGGCCCTGTTCATGAAGGCGAGTTGACGCTCGCCGCCGTTTCGCCTCAGCTGGCCCGCCTCGCTGCAGCTCGCCTGCAGCCGGGGGGCCGTCGTTCTCTGGAGAGCCACCATGCTGTACTGGGTGGCACTGACACTTCCCCCGTTCCTGTCGTCCCCGAGCCCGCGAACGCCTTCTGAGACCGGCGCCGGGGCCGTGGCCTCGCAGCAGCGGGCCATCGGCTGGTGGGCCTTGCAGTTCACCCCACGCGTTGCGCTGCTCGACGAAGCGGTGCTGCTGGAGGCCGCCGCCAGCCGGCGCTTGTTCGGTGGCGAGGACCGCTTGTGGGAGCGCCTGCAGCAGACGGCGCTGGCCCTGGGCTGCACGGCGGTGGCGCGGGCCCCCACCGCCCGCGCAGCGCTGGCGTTGGCGCGCGCCGGCAGGGAAAACGGCTTTGGCGGGCCACTGCCGGCGCTGCTGGACCCGCTGCCGTTGACGACGGTGACGGAGGCCGCTGCCTGCGAAGCCACGCTGGCCCGCCTGGGCTGTCGCTGCCTGGGCGACGTGCGCCGTCTGCCACGGGGCGGTGTCGGCCGGCGCCTCGGGCACGCCCTCTTGGAAGGCCTGGACCAAGCCTACGGGCTGCGGCCCGAGACTTTCGAGTGGCTCACCCTGCCCGAGCGTTTCGAGGCTCGCCTGGAGTTGCCCAGCCGGGTCGAGCACGCCGAGGGCCTGCTGCTTGGCGGGCAACGCCTGCTGGAGCAGATGGCCGGCTGGCTCGCCGCCCGCCAGGCCGGCGTGCACTGCTTCACGTTCATCTGGCTGCATGACTTCCATCGGGGACGCGACGCACCGCCCAGCGCCGAACTGGAGATCCGCACCGCGGAGACGACCCGCGAGACCGGGCACTTGGCCCGTTTGCTGGCCGAACAACTGGCCAAAGTCGAACTCGCCGCGTCGGTCGAGGAAATCCGGCTGCGCGCCGATGATGTGGAGGCATTGGCGGTACAGAGCGGCTCCCTGCTGCAGGACGCCAGCCGCCGGGGTGAATCGGTGCTGCAGCTGATGGAGCGCGTCGCCGCCCGGCTCGGGCCCGAGCGGGTGCAGCGCGCGGTGCTGCGCGCCGACCACCGGCCCGAGTGCGCGCAGACATGGCAACCCGCTGGCGAGCCGGTACCGCGCAAAGCGGTGGCGATGCCCGCCGACCTGCCATTGCCGACCTGGCTGCTGGACCCACCGATCCGCCTCGCCCTGAGGGATGAGCGGCCGCTCTACCAGGGCCCCCTCGAAACCATCGCCGGCCCCAGCCGCATCGAAGCCGGCTGGTGGGACCCCGCGGCCACCGGCGCAAGCGTTGTGACACGCGACTATTACGTGATGGCCAGCCAGCACGCGGGCCTGCTGTGGGTCTACCGCGAGCGGGACCTCCGCAGCGACGAGCGCAGCCCGTGGTTCCTCCATGGCATCTTTGGATGAGGTCACGCCGTGTCTGCGTTTCTGCCGGCCTATGCCGAGCTGCACTGCCTGTCCAACTTCTCGTTCCTCAGGGGGGCTTCGCACGCCGAGGAGTTGGTGGCACGCGCCAAGGCGCTCGGCTATCGCGCGATCGCCATCACCGACCAGTGCTCGCTGGCAGGCGTCGTGCGAGCCCACCTGGAGGCCAAGGAGGCGGGCCTGCAGCTGCTGATCGGCAGCGAGTTCGAGATCCTCGCGAACGCCCCGTTCAAGCTGGTCGTGCTGGCTTGCAACCGGCAGGGCTACGGCAACCTGAGTGCCTTCATCACGCAACTGCGGCGTGCGGCCACCAAGGGCGAGTACCAACGGCCCCATCTGAACGACCTGCGAGCAGAGGCACTGGCCGATTGCCTGGTGCTCTACGTGCCGAGCCGAAGCGCCTCGACCGACGCCGTGCTCGCGCAAGCCCGGTGGGTGGCTCATCATTTCGAGCAGCGCTCGTGGCTGGCGGTCGAGTTGCTGCACGGGCTCGATGATGCGGCCTGGCTTGCCACCACACGAGACGTGTCGCGCAGGACCGGGCTGCCGCTGGTGGCTGCCGGCGACGTCCACATGCATGTGCGCTCATGCAAGCCACTGCAGGACGTGCTCACCGCGATCCGCGTTGGCAAGCCGCTGGCCGACTGCGGCTACGAACTGCAGCCCAATGCCGAGCGCCACCTGCGCTCGCGCCTGCGGCTGGCGCAGATCTATCCGGCCGAATTGCTGCAGGAAACCATCAGGGTCGCCAGCCGCTGCACCTTCTCGCTCGACGAACTGAAGTACGAGTACCCGCAGGAGATCGTGCCGAAAGGCGAGACCCCGGCCGGCTACCTGCGGCGGCTCACCTACGAGGGCGCAGGCCGGTGTTATCCCGGTGGCATCCCGCAGAAGGTGGCGGAGCTGATCGAGCATGAACTGGGGCTGATCGCAGAGCTGCAGTACGAGGCGTACTTCCTCACGGTCCACGACCTCGTCGCTTTCGCGCGGTCGCGCCACATCCTGTGCCAGGGGCGCGGCTCGGCGGCCAACTCGGCGGTCGCCTACTGCCTGGGCATCACTGCAGTGGACCCGGCCCGCACGTCCACGCTGTTCGAGCGCTTCATCTCCAAGGAGCGCAACGAGCCGCCCGACATCGACGTGGACTTCGAGCACCAGCGGCGCGAAGAGGTGATCCAGTACATCTATGAGAAATACGGCCGCGACCGGGCAGGAATGACCGCCGTGGTGACGATGTACCGCAGCAGGAGTGCCATGCGGGACGTCGGCAAGGCGCTCGGCCTCGATGCGGCCGCCATCGACCGGTTGGCGAAAAGCCACCAGCACTTCGATGGGCACCGCTTGCCCCCGGAGCAGTTGGCGACCGTGGGGCTGGACCCTGACGACCTGGCGACCCGCCAGTTTGTCGACCTCGTGAACCAGATCCGCGGCTTCCCGAGGCACCTCAGCCAGCACGTGGGGGGCTTCGTGATTGCGCAGGGCCAGCTCAGCCGCATGGTGCCGGTGGAGAACGCCGCGATGGCGGATCGAACGGTGATCCAGTGGGACAAGGACGACCTGGATGCCATGGGCCTCCTCAAGGTGGACGTGCTGGCGCTCGGCATGCTGAGCGCCCTGCGCCGGGCGCTCGATCTCATCGGCCGACGACGGGGGCATGAGTTCGAGCTGCAGGACGTGCCACCCGAAGACACGGCGACGTACCGGATGATCCAGCAGGCCGATACGGTGGGCGTGTTCCAGATCGAAAGCCGGGCGCAGATGGCGATGCTGCCCCGCATGAAACCGGAGCGGTTCTATGACCTGGTCGTGGAGGTCGCCCTGGTGCGGCCCGGCCCCATCCAGGGCGGCATGGTGCACCCCTACCTGCGGCGCCGGCAAGGCCTGGAGCCGGTGACCTACCCTCCGGGGCTCGAGCGCGCGCTGGGTCGGACGCTGGGCGTGCCCATCTTCCAGGAGCAGGTGATGCAGGTGGCGCAGGACGCCGCCGGCTTCACGCCCGGTGAGGCGGACCAGCTACGGCGCGCAATGGCCGCCTGGAAGCGCAAGGGGGGCGTGCAGCGCTTCTACGACAAGATCATCGATGGCATGACGCAGCGGGGCTATGAGCGCGAGTTCGCCGAGCAGATCTTTGCGCAGATCCAGGGCTTCGCCGAATACGGCTTCCCCGAGAGCCATGCGGCCTCGTTTGCGCTGCTGGTCTATGCGAGCTGCTGGATCAAATGCCATGAGCCGGCCGCCTTCCTGGCGGCTTTGCTGAACTCGCAGCCGATGGGCTTCTATGCGCCGAGCCAGTTGGTGCAGGACGCGCAACGCCATGGGGTGGAGGTACGCCCGCCGGATGTGATGTACAGCGAAGTCGAGTCCACGCTCGAAGACCTGCCCCACACGCCGGCCGTGCGCATCGGTCTGCAGTTGATGCGGGGACTGAAGCAGGAGACGGCGCAGCGCATCGTGGCGGCACGGCAGGTGCGCCCCTTCACCAGCGCCGAAGACCTGGCACGGCGGGCAAGGGTCGATGTGCACGAGATGCGCTTGCTGGCCTCCGCAGATGCGCTCATGAGCTTGTCGGGGCATCGGCGGCAGCAGGTATGGGACGCAGCCGCCCTGCTCGCCGTGCCCCGGTTGCTGGAGGACGCGCCGTTCGAGGAAGACGTCCTGGAACTGCCAGCGGCGGCCGAAGGCGAAGAGATCGTGTTCGACTACGCCTCGTTGGGGTTGAGCCTGCGGCGCCATCCGCTGGCCTTGCTGCGGCCTCACTTGCGCGAGCGCCGGTTGCTGACGGCCGAGGAGATGCGGGGGTTTCCCAACGGGCGGCTGGCACGGGCCTGCGGCATCGTGACGATGCGCCAGCAGCCGAGCACCTCCAACGGCGTGATCTTCGTGACGCTGGAGGACGAGACGGGTCAGACCAATGTGATCGTCTGGCGGTCGGTGCGCGACAAGCAGCGGGACACACTGCTGAAGTCGCGGCTGATGGCGGTGTACGGGGTATGGCAGCGCGACGGCGAGGTGCGTCATTTGGTGGCGCACCGACTGGAGGATCTGACGCCACTGCTAGGAAGACTGGCCACGGCGAGTCGCGATTTCCGCTGACGCTCGACAGCCAGTGTAGGACACTCGCCCTCCTTCGAGCAGGTGGCGTGCCCTTTGCCCATCACCCACCTCAATCGCATCGGTCCTTGGATCAGGAGTGAGAGAACGAGCGACACTGCCGCCAGCCGCTGTCCCTACTGGAACAAGAAGTTCGGTGCAACTCCGAAGAGATGCGGGAGGCGGTGGCGGCCGCTGGCACAACGCAGGTCGCCCACGTCCCGGCCGATCTTCAACGGTACCGGGCAGACGGCGCGCCGTTCACTGATGGCCCATTCACCCCTGGCGGTCAGGGCGGTGGACGGGCGGCCCTGGGCGGGCACCAGTTCTACAGTCTCGCCTTCCAATCTCGAACCGCCCCAGTGCGCTCGATCGGCCTCGCCCCCGTACTGCGACACAGCCCCTCCGCATCACCGGCTCGAGCGTGCTGATCCCCTGAAGGCCGCGCGCCAGCCGCGTCCTCAGGCCGGCTCTTCGCGCCACGCCGCCACGGCGGCCACCGCCTCGTCCAGCGTGTGCAGGACCCGGATCCCCTCGGCGCCAGTCGCACGCGACACCCCCCTTCCGCCGGCCCATAAGCCGACCTGCGCAGGCAGCAGGGCGCGCAGCTGGTGCAGCAGGCCAGCCACCTGCCGCGCCGGGAAGGCGGCGGAGAACGACAGCGCCACGAGGTCCACCCGGTGCGCGTCGGCCGCGCGGGCGATCTCGAGCAGGGGCATCTGGGTGCCGAGCGAGATGCAGGTCGCGCCCTCGAGCGCGAGCACCGCCTCGACCATCAGCAGCCCCATCGCATGCTGCTCGTTGGGCACCGTCGTCAGCAGCACGCGAGGCGCCCGGCCGCCGGGCACCGACGCGATGGCCTGCTGGAGCACCCGGCCGGTCAGCTCCGTGAAGAGGTGCTCCTCGAACACTTGCAGCCGGCCTTCCTCCCAGTCCGCGCCGATGCGGCCAGCCAAAGGTGCGACCGTGTCCTGGACAAATCGCTGCAGACCCTCGCGCGCCAGGCGCTGCTGCAGGGCTTGCAGGAAGGCGTCCTTTTCGTGTCGCCTGACCAGGCCGACAAGCGCGGCGAGCCCGTCACCACCGTCGTCCTGGGCCGCCGGCGTGCCAGCCGAGGTCAGGGCGTCGAGTTCCTCGGGAGGCAGGGTCAGCAGACGGCCCGGCCTGTGGCCTTGGTCCATCAAGCGCTTGATGCGGCGCAGGCGGTCGACCTGGTCGGCCGGATACAGGCGCTCCCCGTTGGCATCGCGCGCGGGAGCAGGAAATCCGTAGCGCCGCTCCCACACGCGCAGAACATCCTTGGACAAGCCCACGTCGCGTTCCACCGCCGCGATCGTGAAACCGGTCGCCATGTTGTTTGTCCTGGACAAAGATTTGCCTATTCGTTGATTTGGAGTTATCTTATCGCCAGCAGCCTGTTTGTCCAGGACAAACCTGGCTTCTGTCCACCCTCACCTGTTTTCCACTCAAGGAGCTTCCATGAAGAAGATCATCGCCCTCACTGCCCTGGTCGTTGCCGCCGCAGGCGCGCAGGCGAAGGACATCGTCGACACCGCGGTGGCGGCCGGCGACTTCAAGACGCTCGCGACCGCGCTGGAAAAGGCCGGCCTCGTGCAGACGCTCAAGGGCAAGGGCCCGTTCACCGTGTTCGCGCCGACCGATGCTGCGTTTGCGAAGGTGCCCAAGGCCCAGCTGGATGCACTGCTGGCCGACAAGGAGAAGCTGACCGCGGTGCTGACCTACCACGTCGTGCCTGGCAAGGTGATGGCGCAGGATGTGAAGCCCGGCAAGGTGAAGACCGTGCAAGGCAGCGAGTTGACCGTGAGCACCGGCAACGGCGGCGTGATGGTCGACAAGGCCAGGGTCGTGAAGGCCGACATCGCGGCCGACAACGGCGTGATCCATGTCATCGACAGCGTGGTGCTGCCGCAGCCCTGAACCTGGCGTTGCGCAGGGCCGGGCCGCCGCGCCCACGGCCCTGCCACACCGCGCAACTCGTCGCGGATCAGCTTGCCAGCGCCTGCCGTGATCCCGCTGTCCGCGATGCCGAAGACGGGAACGTGCTCACCGTCAGGTGGCGGCCGGGGAATCCGGCCGGCTCGCCTTGCGGCGCACCGCCAGCGGTTCTGTGGCCATCCGCCGGCAAGGGGATATGAAGGGAGAGCCGCTTGCGGCCTCCGTTGGGGTGCCGGTCTCCCGCACGCTTCGTCTCGATCTGCGGCTGTCTCGATGCCGGCTGTCAGTGGCCCGTGAGCCGCGCCGGACGCAAAGCACCGCCCATCCAGCCAGCGCCAGGGCCCATGAACCGGGCTCTGGTACCGCGCTCACCGTCAGGTCCACATGGTTCGGCGCGTACGCGGCACTGAGGCGGAACATGGCGGGGTCAAGGCTGGATGTCAGCGATTCGAAGCGGCCCTCGATGCCCCGCGCCGCACTGAGGACACGGAAGCGCCCCGTCACCGGCGCATCGCCGAGGAAATCGACGTTCAAGGTGCCCGCGAGAAGGGCCTTCCCGCTCACGCTCACCCGGTCGAAGTCCTGCGCGTCCTGAACATCGAGCAGCAGTTGGCTGGCCGTCCCGAACGACAGACTCCCCGCCAGACTCGCCGTACCCGTCCCGCCCTGCGTGCCAGGCCCCAGGCTGCCGGCCGCAAACCCGATCCACGGTGCTTCGATGCTGCCGTCCAGCCATGTCGACGGCGCACGCTGGTTCTGCTCCTGGGACTGGCTGAAGTATTCGCTGGTGTGGACCATGCCGCCGCCGGCGACCCACAACTCGCCGTGGTGGTGGAAGATGACCTCGGTCTTCAGGTCAGCCCCATTGAGCACCTCGATGCGGCCCGTGTTCTTGTACAGCCGCCCCAGCGCATCGGCGTCCGTGCCCAGCCAGGGAGTCACCATGCGGGCCTGCGGTCCGTCGAGCACGAGGGTGGCTGCGTTCGCGTCGATGCTGGGCGGCACCATTGGATCCTGCCCCACCGGCAGGTTGAAGACGAGCACGCCGTCGCGGGCCACATACCGGCCGCCAGTGAGCGTTTTGTCCTGCAACTGCTTCAGCGGGCCCCAAACGGACAGGCGCGAGCGTACCGCCTCCAGCGTGCCGCTGTTGTCGAGCGGCCCGGCGAACACGAGCGGCCCGGCGCCTGTATTCACGACGCTGCCGGCGTTGTAGAAACGTGATTGGATGACGGTCGTACCGGCGCCGTACTTTTCGTAGCGGCCGCCATTGGCGAACAGGCTGACAGCCACTCGCGTCGTTCCGGGCCGCCAGCCACCTTCGTGCTCCAGCGTCCCGCGCGCATTGTGGTCCTCGAAACGCCCCCCCTCCGCCACCCTGATCTCGCCCGTCCCGACGAGGCTGCCGTCGCCATCCCAGATCGTGTGCCCGAGCAAGTTGAAGGTGGTGTTGATCTCTTTGCCCTGGAAGCGCGGGGGCTGACCGCCCCAGGTTGACCAATCGTTCGACAGGCGGGCGAGACCCGCGACGGTGACCGGGCCGCTGGGGTCGAAGTACCCGTCTTCCCAATCCAGTCGGTCGACGCGAACGCTGCCCTTGATTGCGACTCGTGAAAAATGATGCTCTCCCGACGGGGCATCGGGACTATAGGGGTGAGGCTGACCGATGCGCAGGCCTCCGACGTTCAGGTCCCGTTCGATCGTCAGATCCACCCCATCCAGCGCCTCGTATGTGCCACGTCCGGAGATGGCCACCTCCTTGCGGAGGACGAAGTAGCCGGACGGCGTCGAGGCTCCGAAGGCCCCACCGCGGAAGGTGAAAATCCCTTCGTTGTGGATGGCGCCGCCGGCAAAGACCGAGGCAAACACCGGTATTGGCGGGCCACCGTGCTGCCCGGCGTCGGAGGCAACGACCCGTCCGCCTTGCTCCACGATCCACGTGCCGACGCTGTCGACGCCCCCCTCAGTTGGATCGAGGTCGATGATTCCACCGCGAAGGACACGCACCCTTCCGCTGTTGCGGAAACCGGTTTGGTAGCCAGCCAGCCACAGCCTGGCATTCGCGAGGATGAGATCGCCCTGGTTGTCCAAGCCGCCGAACTCGGTTTTCAGCAGAAACTGCCCGCCTCGGATGTCGAGCGCGCCGCCCGGGTCGACGTTCACGTTCGACAGGCTGACGGTGGTCGAGCCGGCGCCCGTCTTCAAATAACGACCTTTGATACGCAGCTCGCCCGGCACGCCGAATGTGGCTCCCAAGGTGTGGTCGCCCGAGACGGTTTCGTCCCAAAGCAAGCCGCGAGAGTCCACGTTCAAAGAAGCATAGCCCGCGCCGATGGAGGCCACCCCATCCTTCCAGTGAGTGGGCCCGTTGAACCAGATGGCGGTGCCATCACGCAGGCTCAGGGATCCGGAGAGGGTCGCGGCGCCCCGGACAAAGAGGGTGTGCTTGCCTTCCCAGTCGCCGCTTGCCGAGCCGATTGCGCCGCCCGTCCAGGTGAACGTGCCAACGCTCACCTCTGCTCCACCGCCGAGACGGCCTCCGGTCAGATCGAGGTGTCCCAGCGAGGACCCGGTGCCTCTGAGCTCCAAGGCACCGCCCGCGAGCTGCAGACGGCCGCTCCCGATCACTTGTGACGCCTTGAATGTGCCGGCTCGAAGGATTGAATCGCTGGCGCCCAGCAAGGCCCGCGTTTCAAAGGAGCCAGGCAGCCCGGCGGACCAGTTGCTGAACACGTCCCAGAACGGAGCCTCTGCCCCAGCAGCGCCGATCCAATGCGTGTCGCCAGCCCTGGCAACTGCGGCCGTCACCGCCAAGCCTGCTGCAGCAGCGAAAGGAACGAGACGACCCGCATGCGTGTAGCGCCTTGAAGCTCGATTCCTGGGCCGGCTTCGGGATGGGGCATCGTGCATGGCGATCTCCCTTGCGAACTTGGCACCGTAGGGTGCAACGAAACGAAGCGCTGTACCGCTGGACAATAGGCGACGATGTTGGATGCCGCCTCCCCAAACGCGCATTGTTGGTGGGGCCTTGCGGTGTCGTGAGACGTGCGGCCACTGAGGGTGACCGGCCCCCTGTCGCCATGCCAGCCGGTTGCAAGGCATCGGGGTTGAAGGTCACTGGATGGCCCTCGACGCCGTGGGTTGTTGAACGGCATCGCCAGCATTGCGGCGGCGGTGCTGCTCGGCGAAGCGAGCAGGTGGGATACGCCGGGATGCTGCCACCCTGATGTCGACGCACTCGTGGCTGAAGTCGCCGGCGACCGTCAAGCACTTCAGTCGACGGCCACAGGCGGAGCTGTCGCTGGCGAAGCTTGAGCTCCATGCCTCGTTGACCGTGGTGGCCGCTTTCACCGCCGGGTGCTTGGCCGGCGAGCTGCGAACCGTCTCCCCAAGCGCGCCGAACGCCTCTACGCCGGTGCCAGTTCGCCCGGGAAGAGACAAAAATCATCATCCCCGTCAATGAAACCCAGCCATGCGAAGCCGGCACGATCGAACCGGCTGATACGACGACGCTGGCCGACCATCGTGTTCAAGCGCGCCTGATTTTCCAGGGGAAGCCCCGCAGCGCATGACGCCACCGACGGCAAGATGACCGCACTGCCGACTCGCAGCGGCTTGCCGTGAGCATCAGTGGCCTCGAGCGGATAGCGGATAGGTAGAGAGCTTGTCAATCTTCTGGAAGTAGTTGATGCGACGAAGCCGGCGATTCGGCGCCGCATGATGCGTCGATGCCTGGCCGCTCGCAGCTCGGCGCAGCGGTCGCTTGCTGGCGAATAAGCGCCGTTCCGTGCGGGCCAGTCGACCGCTCGGGCCGCATTTCTTCGACATGCTCCAACCCTGCCGCCGGGCCCTGCGTCTGTTGCGCGCACGAGGCCGGCAGATGCCGCCGCCCCGGTGGCCCTTCCGACATCCGTGCGTCCATCTGCTCGGAGATCCCGACGTCTGGCTCGGCTTCTGCCACCTACCCCGTTCAGCCATTGTTCTCCAGTCAGCGCCCTGAGCCGCTTGACGTCAGCAGCCCGCCAGGGGGCCACGTACTTGCGCCGGGCCCTCCAGGCATCAGCACCCCGGAGTCAACGCGCTGCTCAGCTGGACACGGGCGCACCGGTGCGCGTCGTGTTGTCCCATCAATGCGGTACATGCCCCCTTTCTGGGGAGATGCCGGGTGACAGGGGCTTCCCACAATCGCAGCTCACCCCCACCCATTGAGGAGACGCCATGGCTGTCAATGATGTTGTCGTGCAAGGCTGGATCGATTCGTATCTCGACCGGTGCAAGGCGGCGCCCACCGTGCCAGAACGCAACGAATGCGCGTTCCGGCAGATCAAGGACTGGCGCAACCTGCCGGGCAACTCGACCGACGAGAACGCGGCTGCCGCCGAGCACTATCTGTTCGCCCGTTCGATGGTCAGCAACGTGTATTGCAGCGTCACCCAGATGAAGGCAATGACGCGCGTCTACGACGGCACGAAAATGGTGATCCAGGACAACTCCTACCTGGAGAAGAAGCTGATCCGCCACAACCCGGCCAATCCACCGGCCAAGGCAAGCGCCGACTCCCTGCGCTGGGGACTCAAGGGTTGCGACGACGGCGAAGCCGACCGCCTCGCCCACAACCCCGGCAAGCGGGTGCCCGCCATCTCCTGGGACGCGATGAAGTTCAACGGCCCCACCAAGGTGATTGCGGAGATGGGCAAGCTCATCACGCCGAGCTTCCTGAAGTAAAGCAGGTGCAGACGCCGGTGAGGCCGCGGACCTCGTGCCTCACGGGCGTTGCCAGTGCCTGGGCGGCGTCCGGCAGTGCACCGCCGTGCAAGGCCGCCAATGGCGATGTCGAGACCTGTCGGGAACCGATGCAGGGACGAAGGTGGGCTTGCACTTGGCAGCCATGCCGGGCTGCACCCTCGGCCACGGGATCACGTCAAGGAACCGCCGAGGAAGAGCCGGGATTCCCCTGCTTCCCGGTCGTCATCCCTTGCCCTGGCGGCGTGCGGGTGCACCGCTCGACAGCGGAGCGGGCCACCTTGCCCGCAGCCCCAGCGACATGAAGCTTCGCTTAACTTTACATGGGAGCAGTCGACCCTCGGGGCTCGCAAGGCGTTGATGACCACAGGTGCTGCCGACCTTCCGGCCGCACTGGCATCACAACACTCAGGAGTCCCATGTCCGCCCTTCTTCCACGTGCGCTGGCCATCGCTTCGCTCTTGTCCATCGGACACGCATCGGCCACCCTCACGGTATACAGCCGCGACGGGTTTCGCGGCACGCAAGCCGTCGTCAGCGAGGCAGCTCCCGACTTCCGCGCCTTCGGCCTGAACGACCGCGCATCGTCGCTGGTGGTGCAGGACGAGCCCTGGCAGGTCTGCAAGGAGACCGCGTTCCGCAGCCGCTGCGTCGTGCTGGCCCCTGGCCACTACCCGGACCTGGATGCGATGGGCATGGACGACCGCCTGTCGTCCGCCCGCCCGGTGCGGCGCCGGGCCGCGCCGCCACCCTACCCGCCTGGAGCAGGCAGCGACATCGTGTTCTTCGAGGACCGGGGCTTCCATGGACGACGCTTCGGCGTTTCGTCGCAGGTGCGCGACTTCCGCCGGCAAGGACAGAACGACCGGGCCTCCTCGGTGATGGTGTTCGAAGGCCGCTGGGAGGCCTGCGACGATGTGAACTTCAGCGGCCGATGTGTCCTGCTGGCCCCGGGCCGCTACCCGGACCTGGCCGCCATGGGCCTGAACGACCGCCTCTCGTCGGTGCGCCGGCTGCAGCGCCACCACACCTTTGACGACGACCGTGCCCGTCCCGCCCCCTTGCCCGTCTACGACTGGCGTCGCCGGCCCTCCGAGGTGCTGGTGCAGGTGCCGGTGGATTCGGTGCGTGCGGTCTATGCCCGCCCTGAGGAGCGCTGCTGGGTGGAGCGCTCGCCATCCCGCCCTTCGCGTCTTGCCGGCGCCGTGGTGGGCGGGTTGATCGGCGGCATCCTGGGCCACCAGGTGGGCGACGGCAGCGGCCGCGATCTCGCCACCGCCGGGGGAGCGGTGGCAGGGGCCGTCATCGGCTCCCGCATCGCGCGTGACGATGAGCCGCCAACCACCCGCTGCACTACGGCGCCCCCGCGCCAGGAGCCCGAGTACTACGAGGTGAGCTACCGCTTCGAAGGTGTTCCGCACCAGGTGCAAAGCACCCTGCCGCCCGGGCCGACATTGCTGGTGAACGGCCAGGGTGAACCGCGCCTCTGAGTGCTGCCCGGCTGCCATGGGCTGCCTGCCCGGTGTCGCTCATGTGAGTGGCGCTCGCCTCATGCGCCTGTCAGCGTTGATGACTTGCCGTGGCTCATTGTCATCGCTGCAGGGTAGGCACCGACGTGCTGCAGCAACAGCCGCAAGCGAGTCCATTCACAGCGGATTCGACGGCCACCGCCTGGCCCTGGCCGCGACCTCGGCCTGAACCGCCATTGATCTCTTGGCCGCACTACGGGACGCCGTAGTACCCATCCGGGACCCGATCCTCTAGGCTTGCCTCGCTGCTTCGCCAATCGGTATAGGACCCCGGCGAAGAGCAGCAACTCCCTGTGCACGACCCCGTCACATGGGCTGCAGTTCACGTCCGGCCGCTCGGCTGCGTGAAGTCCTGGACCACAGAGCGCTGCACAGGAACTGTCTTTGGCAACCACAAGGAGGTTCCCCGCAATGAAGGCTGTACGTATTCCATCGATGGCAACGGCCGCATCCGCGACCGCTTGCGGCTCTTCCACCACCATTCCGAAGGACGAGAATCCGATGAGCTTCATGAACCGATATGGCGTCATGCGCGCCCTGGCCATCGCGGCATTGAGCGCCTCAGGTGCGCTGCTGACCCCGGCCGCGGTGCAGGCACAGGACCTGACTGTTAATGCCAGCAGCGCAGAGCTGCTGGCCGAGCCGTCCGATTCGCCCGTCGCCGAGGCTCTTGCCGCGTCGAAGGTGGGCGGGCCGATCAGCCGCTCCGAGGTACGCAGCCGCGCGATGTACTGGATCAACAAGCACGTGCCGTACAGCATGTCCAAGTACTACCGGGACCCGCAAGGCAGGCGCTACCGCACCGACTGTTCCGGCTTCGTCGCCATGGCCCTGCACCTGCCCGAAAGCCCGAACACCGTGACGCTGCCCAAGTACGTGAAGCGCATCAACTGGAGCAGCTTGAAGAAGGGCGACGTGGTGGGGACGCTGGGTGCGGGCACGGCTGGCGCCAACGGCCACGTGGTCATCTTTGATGGCTGGGCCAACAAGGCCCACACCGTGTTCCATACGCTGGAGCAGCGCGGTGGTGTCGGTGCCACCAAGCACAAGCGCTCGATCAACTTCAAGGTGGGCAGCCATGCCGCGAAGCCTTACCGCTACAAGAAGATCAAGTGATACTGGGCGCTTGATGTGACCCGCTGACGGCGGCCCCACGCAGGGCCGCCTTCCCTCCTCCCTCGAACGATGAGGACAACATGGGCATCCTCTATCAACGCACAAGGTCGGGACACTGGCTGGCCTTCGCCTCGACGGCCGTCATCAGTGGCTGCGCCGGCGTGGTGCTGGGCCTGTCCATCGGCCGCCAACAGGCGCCGGTGGCCCCGGTGCCGGCCACCCAACTGGCAGCCGCCGATGCGTCCACTTCCAGCGATGCTACCCAGCCAGGCCGATCACTGCAGGGCGCTGCACCGGCGGCCACCGCCGTCCCGGATGGGACGCTCGCTGCGTCCAGCGGCGCTGCGCCCACCAGCGAATCCGGATGGCGCGCACTGCAAGCGATGAACCCGGACGAGCTGATCCGGCGCGTGCAGCGCGACGGCAGGTTCGCTGCCGCGATGCTGGCGCAGATGATGCAGAACGGCAGCGATCCGGAGCTGCGCGAGTTCCTGGCCGTCACACTCGCGCAGGCCCGGCCTGCCCTGCTGGAGCGCTCCGCCGAATCGCTGCTGCGCAGCCCCGACCTGAAGGCCAGGCGCGAGGCCTTCGAGCTGCTATCGTCCCTGCCCGATCCGCCCAAGGCGGTCGCCGCGGCGGCACGCCAGGCGGTGCTGACCGAGGGCAGCCCGGAGGTGGTGGCCCAGGCGCTGGCCGCGCTGCGCGATGCTGGCGGGCTCGATCCCCTGCATGCCGACGAGGCGGTGCTGCAGCAACTGCGGCAATACGTGGGCAGCACCGATCCCCAGCTGCGGCGCGAGAGCGTCACCACCCTGGTGCTGGCCGATCGCAGCAGCTCGGTCGAGCCCATCCTCCGCCAGGCGGTGTCGGACACCGACCCCTCAGTGCAGATCGCGGCCATCGGCGCCACCGTGGATGCCGGCATCCGTTCGGCCGAGGCCAAGGCCCAGCTGCTGGAGCTGAGCTTCAACCCACAGGCCGACCCGCAGGTGCGGGCCGAGGCGATGAGCGCGCTGCAGTCGTTCCGGCTCACCACCGATGAAGCCGCGCGCCTGGCACCGCTGCAACAGCAGCAGCTGGCGGCCACCCGCTAGCCGCGGCCCGCCGCTCCACCGGCCGCGGGCGCAGGGGCCCGCCGCAGCGCACGCCACCAGGCCGTGGTGGGCTGCGGCCGGTGCATCGACACCGCTTCGCCCATCATCGGCGTCAGCACGCCAATGCCCTGGGCCTCGGCCAGTGTGACGATGCGCTCCAGCGGCTCGTCCCAGGCATGCAGGGCCAGGTCGAAGGTGCCGTTGTGCACGGGCAGCAGCCATCGGCCCTGCAAGTCCTGGTGGGCACGCAGGGTTTCGTGCGGCTGCATGTGCACATCGGGCCATTGGCGATCGTAGGCGCCGGTTTCGAGCAGGGTCAGATCAAAGGGACCGTAGCGCTCGCCGATGGTGCGAAAGCCGGCGTGGTAGCCGGTGTCGCCACTGAAGAACAGGCGCAGGTCCGGGCTCAGGAACACCCAGGACGCCCACAGCGTGCGGTTGCGGTCCTGCAGCCCGCGCCCCGAGAAATGCTGCGCCGGCGTGGCGACCAGCCGCACGCCCGCCACCTCGACCGAGCCCCACCAGTCGAGCTGCGTCACCCGACCGGGCTCGACGCCCCAGGCCACCAGGCGGTCCCCCACGCCCAGCGGCGTGATGAAGCGGCGCACCTTGGGCGCCAGCTGGAGGATGGCAGCATGGTCGAGATGGTCGTAGTGGTCGTGCGAGAGAACCACCGCCTCGATCGGCGGCAGCTGCTCGATGTCGATGGGGGGTGCATGGAACCGTTCGGGACCCGCCCACTGCAGTGGCGAGGCACGGCGCGAGAACACCGGGTCGGTCAGCCAGTAGCGGCCGGCCAGCTTCATCAGCAGCGTGGAATGCCCGAGGCGGTACAGCGTGCCGTCAGGTGCCCTCTCGAGCTGGGCGGCGCTCAGCGCCTGCACTGGCACCGCTTCGGGCGGCACCGTGTCGGCCGGCTTGTCGAACGCGAGCCGCCACAGGATGGCGAGCGATGTGGCCCACCCCGGCGGCTGGCCCGGCTCGGCATTGTGAAAACGTCCGCCGCGGTGCTGCGGCGACTCGAAGGAAGCCGGCAGGCTGTCGCATGCCGAAAATGAAAGACAGGCCATGGTGATCAGGATGCCGGCCAGCACAAGCCGCCGGAGGGAAGGTGAAAACGGGAGGTCGCGCGGCAAGGTCGAGCCCTTTCGGCCGCGGCCGCCCGGAAGGGCGGCCAGCGGTGTCTCGATCATGCAGCGCCCGGTTTAAGGGCTGTTTAAAGGGCCGCTGCGCTGGGGCCATGGTGGTCTTCTGTCGGCCGATGCACCTCGGCCGCGTGCCGGCGCGCGGGCCCAGGGCCACCTGGCCCTGCCCGGCATGAGGCGGCATGAGGCCCGCACCGATCGCGGCGCAGCTGCTGCAAGCGCGGCAGCCCGCGGGAGCCGCCCGCCTCAGCGGCGCTGCAGGGCCGCCGACGTGGCACCGCCGCGCCGGGCGACAGCACCGGACTGGCCTCCCGGAATCCGGCCGCGGAAGGACTGCAGGCGCAGCAGTTGCTCAATGCTCCGCAGGCCAATCCGAAGGGGCTCCCATGACCGTCCATTCACCTGTCACCGCTTCGCTTCCGTTCATCCAGCTCGACACTGGCCGCAGCCGAACCGCCCCGTGCCATGCCGCCGACCGCGGCCGGCCGCCGCGGCGCTTGCGCGGCCTGTTTGCCGCCTGCCTCAGCCTTGCCCTGCTGGGCGGCGAGGCCACCGCGCAAGAAGGCGGCCGTGCCGACCCGCCGCTCTCGCCGTCGCAGCAGTACGGCGCGCTGTTCGTCGACGTGCAGATGGCCCGCCTGTTCCCCGACAGCAAGACCTTCGCCGATGCGGTGGCACGCCGCGCCCCGGCCGACATCCTGCGGGACTACGAAGCCCAGCGCAGCCGGCCGGGCTTTTCGCTGAAGGCCTTCGTGCAGGAGAACTTCACGCTGCCACCGGAGCCCGCCACACCGCCGGGCGACGGCGGCCGGAACCAGCGCCCGCCGATCGACAAGCACATCACCGAGCTGTGGGCCGCGCTGGCACGCCCCGCGGTTCCGCGGCCCGACCCGGGCGGCTCGCTGTTGCCCCTGCCGGCGCCCTATGTGGTGCCGGGCGGCCGCTTCCGCGAGATCTACTACTGGGATTCGTACTTCACCATGCTGGGCCTGTTGCAGGACGGGCGGCGCGACCTGGCGCAGGGACTGGTCGACAACTTCGCCTCGCAGATCGACAGTTGGGGCCATGTGCCCAACGGGGCCCGCAGCTATTACCTGAGCCGATCCCAGCCACCCTTCTTCCACCGCATGGTGGGCCTGCTCGGCCGGGCGGACGAAGAGAGCGACACCCCGGCCGCGGCGGACCAGCGCGCCCAGTCCTATGCGCGCTACCTCGGCCAGCTCAAGCGCGAGCATGCGTTCTGGATGGACGGCGCCGACCGGCTCGCCCCCGGGCAGGCCCACCGTCGCGTCGTCGTGATGCCCGATGGCGCCGTGCTGAACCGGTACTGGGACGACCGCGCCACGCCCCGTGACGAGTCCTACCGTGAAGACGTCGAAACCGCTGCGGCCAGCCCACGGCCCAAGGACGAGGTCTACCGCGACCTCCGCGCCGGTGCCGAAAGCGGCTGGGACTACTCCAGCCGCTGGTTCGCCGACGGGCGCACGCTGGCCACCATCCAGACGACCTCGCTGATCCCGGTGGACCTGAACAGCCTGATGTACGGCCTGGAAACGGCCATCAGCGAAGGCTGCCGGTGGGCCCGGGACGCGGCATGCACCCGCCACTACCGCACGCTCGCGCTGCGCCGGCATGCCGCGATCGACCGCTATCTCTGGGACGGCGAGCGCGGCTTCTACGTGGACTACCAGTGGCGCTCAGGTCAACGCCAGGTGGCACTCACGGCGGCCACGGTGCTGCCCTTGTTCGTCGGCATCGCCAGCCGCCCCCAGGCTGACGGGGTGGCCCGGGCGGTACAGGGCCAGCTGATGCGCCCCTATGGCCTGGCGACGACCCGCGTCGACAGCGGCCAGCAATGGGACGCCCCCAACGGCTGGTCGCCGCTGCAATGGATGGCCATCTCCGGATTGCGGCAGAACGGCCATGCGCCGCTGGCACGCGAGCTGGCGACCCGCTGGATGCAGTCGGTGGACCGGGTCTACCGGGACACCGGCAAGCTGATGGAGAAATACGATGTGGAAGCCCAACGGCCGGGCGGCGGCGGCGAGTACCCGGGGCAGGACGGCTTTGGCTGGACCAACGGCGTGATGGCGCGGCTGCTGGCCCTTTATCCCGACGCACTGCGCTCGTCGCGGGACCGTGGCTCCTCGCCCCAGCGCGCGGGCTGCCGCGCAACGCCGGCCGCCCGCGGGCAGGACGAGACAGCCGCCGCAGCGTGTGACTGATCCGGTCGCACGCCAACCGCCGGCCCCTCACCCACCGTCACGAAAGCAGCACTCCGGATGGCTGTCGCCCGACCCGCCCCCGCCGCGCCACAGCCGGCCGTACCGCGGGTTGGGCCTCGGGCGCACGAGGCACCCGCCGGACGGCGGTTGCCGATACCGGGTTGGCGGTGACGAGGGCCGCCTGCTTGCGACGCGGTCAGCATCGCGAGCGCTTCAGCGCACTTGCACTGTCCGGGGGGAGTGAGGTCGGCGCCGGGGCCATGGCTGCACGGCACGAGCAACTCGCTTTGCGGGCCGGCGGCCCCCCACGCTGCGCAGCACTGGCCGGCGCTCGCGCCGGCGGCCGCGCGCTGTCCGGCCTCTGCAGCGAAACGAGCGCAGCGCCGGGGCCGGCCAGGCGGCGACTGCCGACCGGGCCAGCCGCCCCCGGCGTTCCACGCCCGTGCAGGCGCCGCCGGGCCGCTGCCTTTCGGGAAGGCACGCGCTACGGCGCTGCGCAGCCCGCTGCAAGCGGCGCCCGGCTGCTGCGGCGCCGGTGCGGCCGAGGCGGGCCGGCCACCGCGCCACAAGCCTGCCTGGGTGCAAGGGCCGGCCGCTCATTGCCGCGCCTTCCATGACGGGGCGACCAGCGCCTTGAGCGCACCGACCACCAACAGGCGATAGAAGGCAGCGACCAGCAGCAGCAAGGCCAGCAGCGCATAGGCACCGGCAATGCGGGGGTTCTCGAGCTGGCGAGGAAGGTCGGAGGAAGAGATCACGGCGTGTGGAGGAGATGCGATGCGATGCAAGGACTCTAGGCAGCCCGGGTGAAGTGAGCATGAAGTGCGGCCCGCCATCCACATCGGGCGCCGGTGTCGCGAGGGGCCTGTCATCGACAGCCGCCGCACCGAGGCACTGCCCGCGGCCACCAGCCACCGCTCACCAAGCGCAAAGCAGCGGCCGCCGCCATCCGGGCTTACGCGCTCCCTCAAGCCAGGGGGGCAGGCATGCAGCCGCCGACCTACGCTCGCGCTGTCGCGCCGGCCGGCGCACCGGCGACGTTCCAGCGCGACGGCCGGGGTTCGGCAACTGCCGCTGCCCGGCCAAGGGAGGCAGCCGCCGGTTGGACATGGCGCCGCCATGCCTCCCCATCCTCAATCAAGGAGATGCACGTGATTCCAGCCTTCATGCAGCGCCCCTTCGACAACCGATCGCCTTCTGCCCGCGTGCCCGGCGCGGCCCCACGGCGACGAGCCGGGCTCTTCGCCTGGCTGCACCGGGCGGCCGCCGCCGCCCTGCTCCTGGTGGGCGGCGCGGCCAGCGCGCACGACTACCTCGCGCCGTGGACCGCTGCGCTGAGCAACGGGAGCACGGGGAACATCATCGGCCTCGACCTGGCATCGGTGGTCAGCAGCGGCTCCTATGGCGGCCTCTTCACCGTGCCGGTCCCCGACTTCCCGAGCATCGTGGACCACAACGTCCAGCACGACTATCAAAGCACCAAGCTGACGGGATTCGTGTTCGTCACCAGCACCACCAGCTTTGTGCTGATTCCCGTCAATGCGGACTACGGCAAGTTGGGCAGTCCGCTGGAGAAATCGGTCGGCTTCAGCTTCGGGCAGCTGCAATCGGTCGGCACCAGCGGTGTGATCCAGTCCGTGACGGCCATGGGCAGCCATGTCTATGCGCCGGTGCCGGAGCCGTCCACGGTGCTTTTGACGATGGCCGGCGTGGCGGTGATCGGCTGGCGCGGGATCAAGCGCCGCGCCTTGCAGGCCACTTGAGGCCGCTCCCCGGTGGACGCGCCACCACGCCGCCCCGGTGCTCCTGCGGGCAGTGCTGGGAAGCGCCTCGCGCAGCCGGTCAGCCCGGCAGCGGGCGTCGGGCCCACCGGACGTTGCTGCCGCGGACCCGCGTGAGGGGCCGGCTGCGGGGATGCCACAATATCGCCGCTGCCGCTGCCACAGCAGCCTCCACACTGACAACGGCGGCGATGAGCGGGGCCGGCCATCGGCCCTTCGCATTTGCTGCACAGCGCCGGTCCTCCAACCCGCCCCTCTTGCCATGCACCTGCCCCGCATCCTCTGGTCACTCGCGTGCTGCCTGCTTCCTCACCTTGCCACGGCCGCCACGCTCGCCGGCACGCTGGTGGACGGCGGCGGCACCGACGATCTGCAGCTCATCGTGCAGGGGCAAGGTGCCGAAAGGGTCGTGGCCTACTGCGACCAGCAGTGCGGCGACTGGTTCGACGAGGACGTGCGCACCGAGTCTTACCGCCTGAAGGCACGGCTCAAGGGCCGCAAGGTGGTGCTGCGCTATGCCGAGGAACCCAACCGCGACCGGGTCGCCGGCGAGGGCCCGGACGAGCGGGTGCATTTCATCAAGAAGCTGCACTTCCTGCCCTGAGGACAGGAGCGACAGGCGCCGTCCCGGCCGCCCGCCGGGCTCACGCCCGAGCGGCCGGCTCCCCGCCCTCGCGCAGGAAGCGGTCGAATTCCTCGATGAAGGTGGACCAGGGTGCGGCCTGCCGCATCTCGGCCAAGCGGGCCACCTGGTCCCGCCAGGTCGCCATCGGCGCCAGGTTGTGCCGATGCTGCAACCAGGGATGGAACTGCTCGGCGAACCAGTGGTCCCGGGCGTCGAGCCCGCCATGCAGGCTGCGCGCAAAGTGAAAGCCCTGGATGAAGCCGTAGATGCTGTCCACCGACGCGGGGTCGACGTACATGCCCGGGCGTCGCGCGATGGTCTGGATCAGTTCTATCGTGTTCATGCCATCCCCTGGCGCTAGAAAGGCGCGGTGCGCGGCGGCCGCATGCCGGGAAAGCCCACCCCCAGGTCATCCATCCAGGCGTCGATGTGCTTGCCTTGCGGGTTGAGATTGTCGAACACCTGGTCGCCCACCTTGATGCCCACGTGATCGCCGTTGGTCGATATCACCTTGCCTGCTGCGTCGGACCATATCATGCCGGTGTCCGACTTGAGGATGATCTCTTCGGCATGCAGCCCCTCCCGCTGCATCGCCGCCTTCAGGCTCTCGGCGAATTCCTTGCACTTGAACACCTGCTTCAACTCGTCCGGCACGCCCTGCGCCAGCCGCCTGGCATCGTCCAGCGAGCAGGCCGCCAGGCCCAGCGGGTCCATCCAGGTGAGCGTGTTCGCGGCGAAGCGATAGGGGTTGGTGTTCACCGCCCAGCCCAGCGGATCGCGCGACACGAACAGGCCGGCGTCGGCGTCGTAGTAGCGATGCCGGTTGTAGTGCAAGCCGGATTCCTCGTCTTCGTACTGCCCCTGCAAGCGCAGCGGGTTGACGAGCGCCTGGCACACCACCTGTGCACGCCCCCACGCCCGGTACCGCGCCGCCCACACCAACCGGCCGTCGCCGCGGGTCAAGCGGCTCGGTGCGCCATTGGCTTCGTTGTGGAAGAAGTAGCGTTCACCCGCCTCCCACAGAGCCAGCGGCACGAAGGTGTCGGGGTAGTAGACGTACTCGCGAGGTGCCGGCCCGCGGCCTCCGCCTTCGGCCGCTGTGGGCGGCTCCCGCGGCGGCGGGATGGAGGCAGCCGGCCGGTCGGACGTCGTGGCCACCGCGCCTGCCGGCCACTCGGCCAGCAGCGCGTTGCCGTCCCAGGCAAAGCAGGTGCGCTGGCCAGCGGTGTCCTTGAAGAGGCGGCGCCCCAGCGGGTCATAGCCGTAGCGGGTGACCCGCCCCGCTTTCTCGCTGCGCACCAGCCGCCCGTTGGCATCCCAGCAGAGCACCACGGTGCTCCCGGCCGGGCCGCCTGGCTGAGGCGGCGGTGCCTGCCGCTCGACCAGGTGGCCGGCGCGGTCGAAGCGATAGGTGATGCCGTCGCAGCCCCCCTCGCGCCTCCATCCGTCCGGCCCGCGCCCCTCGGCGGGGCCGTGCCAGGCGGCCTCCACCTCGGCAGGCGCGACGACCCGGAAGGCCATCCTGTCGCCGGCCGCATCGTGCACGAACCGCTGCAGGTGGCCGAGCGGGTCCAGGTGCTCGCACACCTGGCCCAGCGAGTCGTAGCGATAGGCGTCCGTGCCCAGCTGGCTGTCGCTGCGTCGGATCAGTCGACCCGCCGTGTCGTAGCGATACTGGGCGTCGAACAGCCGATCGCCATCGTGACTGACGCCCAGGGCGATGCGCCGCCCCTCGCCGTCATGGCGGTGGTGCCGCAGCAAGCCCGGCGCGAGCGTCTCTTGCAGGACCTGGCCAGCCGCATCCCGCTCGATGAGGACGGGTGCGGCGGCGTCCATGCCGATGGACGTGCAGCGGCCAACCGGGTCCCAGGCATAGGAGACGGTATGGCCGGTGCTGCTTTCACGGCAGAGCCGGCGGCCCGCCGCGTCGTAGCGGTTGAACACCGTCACGCCGCCGACGCATTCCTCGACCAGCCGGCCCTCGGCATCAAAGCGGCGCGTCACCCGGCCGTGCTCATTGGCGCAGGCCACCAGCCGGCCGTTGGCATCGAAATCGTAGCTCTCCTCAACCACCTCCCCGGGCCGGTCGGGATGCGGCAAGGTCTTGCAGCGAATGCGGCCGAGCGGGTCGGTGCGATAGTCCACCGTCCGCCCTTCGGCATCCACCCGCCGCAGCAAGCGGCCGGCGGCGTCGAAGGCGAAACGGGTCGACTGGCCCCAGCCATCCACTTCCTCCACCACCCGACCCAGCGCGTCGCGGCGCAGGTGGTGGGTCTCGCCGCGAGGGTTGGTCACGCCAACCAGCTGCTCTTCGCTGTCGTAGTGGTAGTGCACCGCCTGCCCGTCCGGCGAGCGCCACCGGCTGATCTGCCCGAGCCCGATGTAGTCGAAGTGGCTGCAAGCGCCAGTGTCGTCTTCATGGTCGGTGAGGTTGTCCTCGGCGTCATACCGGCAGCGGATGCGCCCGCCGCCGGCGGTGTGAACCTCCACCAGGCGGCCCTTGGCGTCGTAGCAGTAGCCGGTGGTGCGGCCCAGCGCATCGGTGCGCTCGAGCACCCGGCCCAATTCGTCACGCCTGAAGCGCGTCGCCTGCCCGAGCGCGTCCACGACGGCGGTGAGATGGCCATGCCCATCGTGCGTGAAGCCGGTCCGCCCGCCACAGGGATCGGTCACCGCGACGAGTTGCCCCCGCTCGTCATGCTCGTAGACCGTCACCGCGCCAAGCGGGCTGATGCGCTGCAGCAGCCGGCCCCGCGAGTCCCACACCTGCCGCCAGGTGGCGCCCTGCGGGTCGGTGGTGGCCGTCACCTTGTCGTGCTCGTCCACCTCCAGGCTGAGCACGCTGCCGTCCAGCCGCACCAGCCGGCGCAAGTTGCCGCGCGGGTCGTAGACGTATTCGGTGCGGTGGTTGGCGGGGTTCACCATTGCGGTGGTGCGCCCGGCTTCGTCGTATTCGAACAGCGTGCGTCCGCCCAGGGGGTCGATCTCCAGCACCGGCAAACCGCGCGAGTCGCACTGCACGGTCCATACATGGCCCAGGGAGTCGGTGATGCGCGTCTCGCGCGTCGGCGTCCAGTACGTGAACCGGTAGTCATACAGCCCGCCGTCGCCCCAGGCGTGCACCGCCCGCCAGTCGTCCTGGCTGCGGTCGTACTCGTAGTGAAAGGACAGGCCGTTGCGGTTGGTGTGCCGCACCAGGCGGTGTGCCTGGTAGGCGAAGCGATAGGGCTGGCCGAGCGCGTCATGCACCGCCACCAGGTCGCCGCTGGCGTCGTGCTCATAGCTCACCAGCGTGTGGCTGAACCCGGTCTCGGGCACCGAGAGCCGGATGCGGCAGATTCGCCCGTCGTGATGGTCGAACATCAAGTGCCGGCCGCCCGAGTCGCGCAGGCAGCGCAGCCGGTTACCCGCACGCTGGAAGTCCAGCCAGTTCCCGCAGCCATCCTCGATGCGCCCGAGCGGCAACACGCACAGGCCGTCCGTCGACACCACCTGCCGCTGCTTGGGAAATCGGTAGACCAGCCCGCCCTTGGTGCGCACGCGGAACTCGTCGCCGTGGTCGCTCAGCCGCGCCCCGTCCATCAGCTCCAGCACGGCGCCCGCCTCGCCGGCGGCGCCCGGCAGCACCGGAAAGAGGGCCGGGCCCTCGCCGGGATGCCGGAACATCGCACTGCCGTCGGCGCAATCGATCTCCAGCCGCGAGTCGGCCGGCGTCTCCCAGCCGTGGCCGCAACTGCCCGGGTGGCGGCTGTTGGAGCCGTAACTGCGCACCCATTCGATCGCGATCGCGCCCGGCAGCCGGAAGTCGGCCTGCTCGACCACCACCTCGCCGCTCAGGATGTTCACCGGCTCGGCCCGCAACACCTTGCACTTCAGGAAGCCGGGGTCCATGTTCTTGAACACCTTCTGCCGGAACTTGCTGAAGCGGTCGCCCAGCGCCTTGCCGAACTTCGACTTCGCCAGCTTGCCCAGTCCGGCAAACAGCCCCTTGAAGGCCAGGCCCATCAATGAAACCGTCGGCGGGCCGCCCACCTTCACCGTGGTGGGAATCGCGAGGTTGAAGGTGGTGGGCAGCAGCGTCGGCATCGGCACGCGCCGCTTCTTGGGCCGCGGCGGACTCGGCATGCCGGCCACCTGGCAGCCCAGCACCGGCAGGGCCAGGTAGGAGAACGGGTCGCCGTCGGCCAGCACGGTCGAGCTGCCCATGAACAGCTCATCGTCCTTCTCCGGCAAGATTGGCGCAAAGGGAAAGCCCGGCGGGATGTGGACGACGATGGCGCCGGTGCCGGCCGTCGCCCGCTTCATGCCGAACACCGACACGGTGGCGCCGATGAAGGGCAGGTAGTCGAAGGGGTCGAAGACCACCGACAGGTGCGGCGTCGGCAGCGGCACCGGCGAGGGCGAAGGCGGTACCACGCAAAGGTGCACGTCGACGCCCATTTGCGGATCGCCATGTTTGGCCGCCGGCATCATGCTGCAGGGCCCTCCTTTTCCGCCGGCCCGCCAGTGGCGATGCGGGCGATTGACCGTGCTTCGATGCTAGGCGGGGGACACGCCCCTGGCATCCCCAAAGTTGCAGGGAAGCCGCGGCCTGGCAATCAGCCGGCGAGGTCACCTGCGCACGCTGGCCGGGTCATGCCCAACCAGCGGCGCGACCGGCGGCACGACCAGCCACCGCCGCACCCGCTGTGCCGGCGAGCGCCCCTGTCGCGCCGGCGCCACCGCGGGCCATGTCACATCGCAAACAATTTGTGCAGTGCTGAAGCGACGCGTGGACAGGGGGCGATGTGGTGCCCCGGGCCCCCTGACCGCCCGCGAAGCCAGGCGGCTCCAGGCAATTCTCGAAGGGCTGCCCCGATTCGCACGGGCTTCCGGGCAGGAGGCGCCGCCGCCGCGCCGGGCGACAACCCGCTGCAGGGCCAGCCGGCCTTACCGGCTCTTGCAACTTCGCCGCCGCAACGGAGCCCGGCTGGCGATGCTCGCGTCGCGTTTGCACCCATTCGCCGGCCAGCGCCGGCGACGAACGCCATCGGTGGTCGCGCCCTGCGTGCCGGCCGCTCGCCGCCTCATCCGCGGCAGCAAGCCGATGCCAACGACAACAGCACTTCAAGGAGTTTGATATGAGAAGCAACCTCGCGTCGCTCGCTCGGCCGCGCCTGTCGCCCGGCATGCGGCGCGTGTGCCGCAGCGGCCCCCGCCGGGCCGTGCTGGCCGCGGCGGCGGCACAGCTCTTCCTGCACGCCGGGGGCGCCATGGCCCTCGACACCCGCTGGACCGGCCAGGCCGGCCCCGAGAAGGCCTTCTGGGACCTGGCCAGCAACTGGTCGGCCGGCCTGCCGGCCTCGCCTTCCACCGCAGTGCTGCTCGGCGCCAGCCACACCACTGTGCGCGACGGCGCTTTCCAGGCCGCCACCCTCCACGGCACCGGCACGCTGCGCTTGTCCGGCGGCTCGCTGGAGCTGGCCGGCGCCGGCTCCCGCATCGGCCGGCTGGAGCTGCTGGGCGGCTCGCTGGGCGGCCTCCCGGCGACGGTCGACGGCCCGACCGCCGCGACGCTCACCGTCGACAGCTTCCTGTGGCAAGGCGGTCGCCTGGACAGCGGCACGTCGTCCACCGGCCCGCAACTGACGGTGCTCGGCGAAACCGTGCTGGCCGGGCCGCAACTGTCCGCCGGCTCCTATGGCGGCCAGCTGGCGTTCAATGGCACCACCCGCTGGCAGGACGGCGCCTCCGAAATCTCCGGCGACGCCGACCTGCACTTCGGCGCCGGCGGCCAGGTGCTGGACGAGGCGCGGACCGGCCTGCATCACCTCAACCTCATGTATGGCCAGGTGACCAATGCCGGCAGCTACCGCAAGACCGGTGGCGCCGACA
The DNA here is from genome assembly GCF_030419005.1 of Eleftheria terrae. NCBI lineage: Bacteria > Pseudomonadati > Pseudomonadota > Betaproteobacteria > Burkholderiales > Eleftheria > Eleftheria terrae. Next base: position 89,066 of record NZ_CP106953.1, on the reverse strand, counting down.
CGCTGGTGGAGTCGTACTCGGGCGGCTACCACAACAGCGGCACGATGCAGATCGACCAGGGCCGCTGGAGCTTCAGCGGCTACGTTGGAGCGACCTGGCTCAACACGGGGCGCATCGATGTTGCGTCGGAGATGAGCCTGTCCACCTACCGCGGCGACCTGCAGCAGAACGGCACCCTGAACGTGCTCGACGGGGGCAAGGCGCGGTTCGCCTTCTCGCGCACCGGCTCGACGGCCACCGGCCAGTGGAACATCGCCAAGCAGGGCAGCCTGGAGTTCGTGGGCGCCGACCAGTACCCGGACTTCGAGGGCGGCATGAGCTTCGCGGGCACCGTCTACAACGAAGGGGTGATGCGCCTGCGCGGTGGCCAGTACAGCGTCCAGCCCGGGGCCCGGCTGCACGGGCAGGGCCGGGTCGAGGTGCTGGACGGAGCGGCCTTCTTCGTTCAGCGCGACCTGGACATCGGCGCGCTGCGCATCGCCGATCCCTATGAGTATGTGGACAGCGACGGCCGCACCCTCGGCTATGGCTTCAGCAGCGTGCGGGTCAACGGCAAGCTGACGCTCGACATCATGGACTGGGCCGACGGCGACGTGACGACGACCGGCCCGGTGACCGTGCGTGGCCGCACCACGCTGAGCAACAACCAGCGCTACTGGTGGGCCGACACCAGCGCCCCGCCGCCGACCAAGAAGATGAACACCGCCTTCGACTTCCAGGGGGGTGTGCACTGGGACGGCAACGCCGACATCACCGGCACCGGCAGCATCCGGGTGCGGGCCGGCACCACCTTCGAGGACCACAACAGCGTCGGCACCTACGAGCTCGACGCCAACGGCTGGTGGTACCCGCGGGCCACGATGATCTCGGTGGCGTCCTTCCTCAACGAAGGCCGCTACCTGAAGACGGGTGCCGGGCAGACCACCATCACCGCCGACTTCGACAACCGCGGCACGGTGAGCGCGGTCAATGCCGGCACCCTGCGCCTGAATGGCAAGGTGAACAACACCGGTACGCTGGAGACGAACGGCGGGCGCCTGGTGGTCTGGGGCCCGCTGGCGCAGTACAGCCAACAGGAGTTCGCCGGCGGTCTGCTGAGCGGCGGCACCTATGTCGTGCGCAATGGAACACTGGCGCTCAACCTCGGCAGCACCAAGAGCGGCACACGCCCGGCCCTGATCAACACCATCGACGCCGGCACGACGGTGGTGCTCGACGGCCCGCAGGCCAAGATCGTCAATCCCTGGCAAGGCAGCGACGTGGACGCGCTGTCTCAGCTGAGCTCCAACCGGGGCTCACTCTCGGTGCTCAACGGCGCCACGCTGAGCCCGGGCGGCCTCGGCTACGGGCTCGGCAACGGCGGCACGGTGTACGTGGGCGCGGGCAGCACGCTGCGCACCGGCAGCTACGACCAGTGGTTCAGCGACTGGAGTGCCACCTGGCTGGGCGGCACCATCGATGCCGGTCGCGTCGCGCTGACACGGGGCGTCTACAGCGCGGGTGCCCAGGACGAGGTCGGCACGGGGCACCTGGTGACGCAGCATGCGGAGCTGACCGGCACCCTGCTGCTGGACATCGACAGCGCCGAGCTGTATGACCGGCTGTTCGTCAAGGGCCAGGCCAAGCTGGGTGGCGAGCTGAAGGTCGCGTTCGAGGCGGAGGAAGCGGTGCTCGGCAGCTTTCACTTCCTCACGATCGAAGGCGGCATGAGCGGCTCCTTCGCCAGCGTGACCAGCAACCTCGACCCCTCGCTGTTCCGGCTGACCGTGTCCTACGCCGGCAACGACGTGATCCTGACGGTGGCCCAGGTGCCCGAGCCCGAGACCTATGCCCTGTTCGGCCTGGGCCTGGCCGGCCTGGCAGCCTGGACGCGGCGCCGGCAGAAGCGCTGAGCCGAGCGCCGCCGTGCCGGCACAGGCGCGGCGGCGCCTGGCACCGCATGCAGGCGGGGAAACGAGAACGGGGCGGCGCCTCTGCAGGCGCCACCCCCATCGCGTGGCGCCGGGCCGCATCGCTGCGATGCCGGCCCGGCGCCGTCCCGCGCCCTGCGGGACGGCCGCTTCAGCGGCCCGTCACGATCGACACGGCACAGCTGCGCCCCTGCACACTGGCGTTCGTCGGCAGCGGCCGGGCGCCGCTGTAGGCGATCTGCAGGCCCAGCTCGACACTGCCACCCGGGGCGATGCTGCCGTTCCACGCAGCCGGCTTCACCGTGACGGTGCGACCGCTGGTGGTCACCACACCGCTCCAGCTGTTCTGGACTGTGAAGTCCTGCGACCCGGTCCAGCCCACCTGCCAGCCGGACAGAGCCTGCGTGCCGGTGTTGAGCAGGCGGACGGTCAGGACCTGCCCGGCCCCCCAGTCGTTGCTCGCATCCAGCACCAGCTTGCAGCTGCCGCCGGGTGCCACCCCACCGGGGGTGGCCGCCACCACGGTGGAGGTCGCCTGGCCTGATGCATTCGTCGCGACCAGGCGGTACCAGTAGGCCTGGCCGTTGGTCACCGTGGTGTCCACATGGCCGCGCGCCGATTCCGCCAGCGTGGCCACGGTGCTGAACGGGCCGGCGGCGGCGGTCGCCCTTTGCACCAGGTAGCCGGTGGCGCGGGCGGTGGCGCTCCAGCTCAGGCTGACCCTGCCATCACCGGCGGCCGCATTCAGCACCGGCACCGCCGGTGTGGGCGCCGCCGTGGTGGTGGCAGACGCTGCCGCGCTCACCGGGCCCTGGCCGTCGGCATTGGTGCCGGCCACCACGTAGTAGTAGGTGGTGGCACCGGCCAGGCCACTGTCGGTGTAGCGGGTGGCCGTGGTGCTGCCGATGCGGCCGAAGCTGCCCGCCGCACCGGTGCTGGAGCGCAGCACGGTATAGCCGGTGGCATGGGCGGCGGCATCCCAGCTCAGCGTGATGGCGCTGGCCGCGGCTGTCGCCACCAGCGACTGCGGCGCCGACGGCAGCACCACCGGCGTGCCGTTGCAGGCGGCCGGTTCCTGGCCGTAGATGCGCTTGCCGTCGGCGTACACCGGGATGGCGGGCGTCTTCACCGTGGTGCCGGCGCCCAGGCCGGCATAGGACGGGTCATTGGCCGGGTTCCAGTAGGTGCTTGCCGCGGGGGCCGAGAGGCGGAACTGGATCTCGCGGCGGTGGGCCGACTGGCCGCCCGGGTAGATGTCGACGCCGGTGAAGTCGAGCAGGACATAGTAGACGTGGCTGCTGCCGCAACGGAAGAGGCCGGACACCGTGCCCCCCTGCGAGTAGTTGGTGCTCAGGGTCAGGTCGGCCGGAGAGCGGCCCGCGGCCGCCAGCTCGCTCAGGTCGACGTAGTAGCGGAACGACAGCTTGTCGCCATGGCGGGCCGGCCAGCCGGAGCGGTTGTTGAGCCAGGCCTTGATTTCGGTGTAGTGCGCCGCCGAGCTGTTGATGCCAGCCTCGACGAAGAACTCGTCCTCGGTGGGCTGCTCGCGCGGCGGGAAGTCGGGCAGCGGGGCGCTGCCCGGCGCCAGCTCGTTCATCTTGGCCAGCACACCGGTGAGCGAGGCGTTGTAGTCGGTCGCCACCTCGTTGGTGGTGAAGTTGTCGATGTTGTCCTCGTAGGCATCGTCGGAACCGGGGCCGCCGACCAGGGCACCGTACAGGACATGGCGGTGCTCGGCCGGTGTGGCGCGGCTGTCCAGCCAGGAGCCGTGCGCGGTGCGGTGGTGCGGATGGCGCGGCGGGTTCTGCCCGAAGCCGATCATGTAGCTGCTCTTGCGGGGGTTGTCGCCCAGCACATAGTTGACCTGCCGGACGGCGAAGTCCCGATAGCGCTGCTTCTTGGCGCCGTCCTTCACGATGTCGGCATACACCAGAGCAATGAAGGATTCATTCATCGCGTAGCGCAGCGAGCCCCATTGCAGTAACCAGGCCATGCCGCCCGGCGTGTAGGCGACACGCTCGCCGTTGCTGGTGCCGGTGGTCCAGTAGTCGAGGTTGCGCTCGATGGCGTTGGTGTAGATCGCCTTGCCGGTGGCCTCGGCCAGCAACACATAGACGCCGTAGTGCTTGCTGTCCCAGTCATGCGTCCACTTGTAGGGCAGGTGGCCGGACTGGCCTTCGGTGCCGAAGCTGCCGACCCAGGACTCCGCCTTTTGCAGGTAGCTCTTGTCGCCGGTGGCCCGGTGCAACCAGGCGGCCCCCCAGGCCAGTTCGTCGGCATAGCCGGACCAGGAGTTGTAGAAGCTGGCAGCGTCCTTCACGCAGTCGGAGTACTTTGCGCGCACGGTGTCGGCAAAGTCATAGAGCTGCCGGGCATGCGTGAGCAGCCGGGCGGCATAGGCCGGGTCGCTGGCCTTGAACACCATGGAAGCGGCGGCCATGGCGGCCGCCGTCTCGGCCGCGACGTCGGAGCCGCCGCAGGTGGCGGTGATCTTGTAGCTGGGCGCGGGCAGCGGGTAGACCTCCACCGGTCCCCACCAGCTGTGGTCGGTGCCGCCCTGCCCCACCTGCACGTACAACTCGTTGGGCGCGGTATGCGCCCGCATGAAGTAGTCGTTGACGAAGCGCAGGTTGTTGAGCAGTGCCTCGTACTGGCCGGCCGCCTTGTAGCCGGCCTCGAAGCGCAAGGCTCCCCAGGCCAGCTGCGTCGCCGTCCACGCCATCGGGAAGCCGAACTTGACGTGGTCGCCGGCGTCGTACCAGCCGCCGCTCAGGTCGCGGCCGACATCGGCGCCGTCGTTCAGGCGCGAATCGCCACGCCAGCTCACCCGGTTCCAGCTGGGCAGCTTGCCGGACTGCTGTGCCTCGTAGAAGAGGATGGACTTCTGCAGGGCCTCTGCATAGTTGAACCGCGGCGCCGCTGCAGCCGCAGCGGCGGCCTGTTCCCGGCCTTCGTCGGGCGTGCTGCCGGCCGCCAGGGCGGAAGCCGACTCGCCGCTGCCCTGGCCGCCGCCGCAGGCGGCGAGCGCCGCGAGCGCGGCCGCACAGGCGGCCCATCGGCCGGCCCGCGAGAGTCGCGCCAGGCGCGACCGCCGGTGTGGGATGTGGAATGGATCCATGAAGATCTCCCGTCTTGTCGTCATTGATGAAGTCGAGCGGCGCCTTGCGTGGCGCACATCCCGCCCCGGCCGCAGGGCCGGGCCACGGCGTCCGAGAACAGGGCACGGTGCGTGCGAAGCGGCGCGGCACCGCCTGGCCAAAGCCGGCCACATTGCCGCGCCGCGGCATGCCGGCAGGCATGCGGGCACGGCAGGCAGCCTGCAGGGGCTCGTGCTTGCGTCAGGCACTCAAATGCTGCCGCCATTTCAATGACATTGAAAGCGCTTTCACGACCAGTGGTCGTGTTGGCACCGCCTTGCGGGTGCGGGTGCGGGTGCGGGTGCGGGTGCGGGTGCGGGTGCGGGTGCGGGTGCGGGTGCGGGTGCGGGTGCGGGTGCGGGTGCGGGTGCGGGTGCGGGTGCGGGTGCGGGTGCGGGTGCGGGTGCGGGTGCGGGTGCGGGTGCGGGTGCGGGTGCGGGTGCGGGTGCGGGTGCGGGTGCGGGTGCGGGTGCGGGTGCGGGTGCGGGTGCGGGTGCGGGTGCGGGTGCGGGTGCGGGTGCGGGTGCGGGTGCGGGTGCGGGTGCGGGTGCGGGTGCGGGTGCGGGTGCGGGTGCGCCGCCGTCACTGCAGGGTCTCGGCGAAATCGGCCGGCACGTAGTGAAAGAGCAGCGTGCTCAATGACAGGCTTTCGCACGCCGGGGCCTCGCGCCAATGTGGCAGGTCATGCCCGCGAAAGAGCACCGCGTCGCCGACGTTGAGCGTGACCGCGCTGGCCGCTGGCCCAGCCAGGAAATGCAGCGGCCAGTCACAGGAGCGCCCCCCCTGCTCCTCGATCACCAGCGACAGGGTGTACTCGCATTGCTTGCGGTCCACATGCGGCGCCAGGCGCGCGCCGCGCTGATACAGCGAGACGTAGGCATAGGACGCGCAGGCGGGCTCGCCCACCAGCGCGCCGATGAAGCCGGTCAGCTGGTGCTGGAAGAAGCGCGCCACGCTCTCGTTGTGCCAGCCATGGCGCCGCGCCACTTGTGCGTCGCCGCCACGCCAGCCGCCCGCTGCCACCAGGGCCCGGTAGTACTGGGCCAGTGCGCGGGTGTGGGCCGGCGCCACGACACCAGGCACCACACAGTAGCCGCGTTCGGCAAAAGCGGCGGCCAGCGCTTCCCGCCGTGTGGCGCCCTGCTGCTCGGCCGCCAGGTGCTCGGCCGTCGATGCGGTGATGCCGGCCCCTCGCAACCGCGCCAGCAGCGCCGGGACGGCGGGCGGCGGCGGCTCACCGGGGGCCAGCGCGGCGAACCACCGCGCCTGCTGCCTTTCCACCCAGTAGGGGCGCAAGGCCTGCGTGAAGGGGTCACGTGTCCAGACGACCGGCTGTTCGCAGGCAAAGCGCTCACGGAAACGTGCCGCGGCCCCCATGCCCAGCGGGATGGTCGAGCCGAGCTGCAAGCGGAAGCTCGGTGCCACCTGCACCGCCCGCACCGCCAGCGCATCCGTGCCCGGCTCGCTCCACAGCGGCTCGACCTCCGCCAGCGGGCAGGAGAAGCGCACTTGCGCCTGCGCCGCAACCACCTGGGAGGGGGCAGCCGCGGGCGGTGGCTCGGGCGCCAGGCTGTGCAAGCTGCGCAGCCGTGCGCTGGTGACCCGCGTTGCCGCTTCGAGGGCGGCCACGTCCAGCCCGGCATTGCTGCGCCACTTGATGGCCGAGGGCGGGCTGATGGCCGTGCCACTGACGGGCAGCGGCCGCGACAACGCTGCCGCCAGGGTGGCGTCCACCTCGAGATCGAGAAACGCGCAGAGCCGCTCGATCACCGGCGCAGGCTGTGCCACCAGTTCGTTGTAGTCCACGCAGGTCCAGCGCGCCGCGTCGAGCATCTCCAGGTCGTGCAGGCTCCAGTGCTGTGCCGCCTCCCACTGGGCGGTCGCCACCGCTTGCAGCGACCGGCCCCGCAGCGCCTGCCAGCCCGGCGGCAGCAGGAAACACCAATCGTGCGGCGGCCATCCCGGCAGCTCATGCCAGCGCGAGAAGCCGCCATGCTGCCAGGCCTGCATCAGGCTGCTGACATTCTGGCGTGCATCCCGATGCAGCAGGACAAACCGCGCGTCCGGACACGCCCGTGCCAGGAAGGCCACCCGCAGGCTGTGCTCGGTGGTCTTGTCCAGCAGGCGCGGCCTGCCACGGGACGCCGAAGCGTCTGGCGGCAAGCCGGAGCGGCCCTGACGGTCGCGCAGGCCGAAGCCCCAGCCGGCCTGCAGGCAGGCCAGCACGGAGGGCGTCAGATCGGTCTCGTCGAGCCGGTCGGAGGCGAAGCCCCGGTGCTGCGGGTGCAGGCCGACGATGCCCTCGACGGCACCCTGGCCCTCGGCGCCCTGGGTTTGCACCCCGGGCGCCTGCGCCAGCAGGTCGAACAACAAGGTGCTGCCCGAGCGCGGCGCGGCAATGATGAAGATGGGCTGCTGCGGTGCGGCACCTGCCGGCCCGCGCGCCACCTGCGCCGGCTCGGCCAGTGCCGGACCCACCCGCTGCTGGAAGCGGGCATGGGCGAGATCGGCGCCCGGGCAGGCCAGGAAGGCGTCTGCCGCGTCGTCGTCGCTGAACAGGTACTGCGCCTGCACGGCATGGGCATGCAGCAGCCACTGGCGGGCCAGCAGGCCCGGCAGCGGCGTCGGCGCCAGCGACACCATGGCGCGCCAGGCCGGCCGCATCGCGGCGGCCTGGGCGGCGCCCCAGGCCAGGCTGAGCATGCGCATGGAGTGCTCCCGCCTCAGGCCTTGCGATGGATCCAGCCGTTGAGCGTGAAACGCGAGTCGGCGAACTCGCCGCTCGGCACCCGCACCGGCAGCACCTCGTGGTCGTTGGTGCTCGGGAACAGCAGCAACATGTCCTGGCGGGGTGACAGGGTCTGCGGATGGTCGGCCGGGATCAGCTGGTCATTCACCCGCTTGCTCTGGTACAGCCGCAACTCGCCGCCCGAGAAGCGCCGCGGCTCCCGGTGGAAGTAATAGACGAAGGATATTTCGCGGGTGTCGGTCGCGTCGGTGTCGGCATGCAGGCGGAAGTAGTCCCCGTCGCCGCTGGCGGTCACCTGCATCTCGATGCGGCCCACCGGGAAGCCCGGGTGCTGCAGCCGCTTGAGCGCCGGCTCCAGGTTTTCCAGCAGGGCCTTTTCGAAGTGCGGCGCGAACTCGCCGAGGTCGTCCAGCGTGCTGGCGCGGCGCAGCTTCTCGTCCACTTGCCGGCCCTGCCCGCGATCCACCGTCGCCGGCCGGAAGCGGTCTTGCGCTTCGAGAACGAAGGCCAGCAGGCGGTCGCGCTCGGCGCCCAGGAAGTGGTTGATGCTCACCGCGAAGCGAATCTCGGGGTCGAAGACCCATTCCCACCGCCCGGTGCCGCCGGGCACACCACCGGGCTTGCCCGAGTGTCCTCCGCGCACCAGCCGGATCAGCTCGGAGCGCAGGCTCTCGCCGGTGGCCCATTCCGCCAGCGAGCCGTTGTGGATGGTGTGGTGGAACAAGGCCTGCTCCCGCAGCGCCGCCGGCTCGATGGCATGGGCGAGCAACTCGGGTGAGGACGTCTGTTCGAGCGAGAGCGCAGCAAGCACCTTCTGCACCGGCGCACGATAGGTGTTGTAGCGCGACTGCCAGGTGACGAAGACATCTTCGGTGCGTTCGAACCCGGCATGGCACAACACGTCATCGGCCAGCGTGGAGTCTTCGGCCGCCAGGTAGCACAGCTCGGCCCGGGGGCGCACCGCGAGCTGGTCGAGCGCTTCCTTGTAGACGGCGCTCATCATGCCCACGTTCGTCAGCTCCTGCGGCAAGGTGTAGATGGGTGACACGGCATAACTCGCATCGGCCACCGACTGGGTCATGCACAGGGCAACGATCTCGCGGGCTCCCAGGCCCCAGGGCGGCCACGGCCGGTCGCGCACGGCAGCCACGATCTGGCAATCGCCCTCGGCCAGGCTGGGCAGCACCACTTCATCGACCAAGTGAGGAGCGCCAATGCGGCGTGCGAACTGGCGCACCGCGGCCAGGGCCTGCCCGCTCAGCTCATCGAAGATGTCGATGCGGCATGATCGGTTGCCGGGATCGTGAAAATGCTTGCGCGAGTTCATCATGGTGGCACTCCCTTCGCCGACGGAGACACGGCGCTCCCCAAGTCTAGGCAGTCCTCCTGCACCTTCAACTTCATGTCTGAACAGAATTGATGAGAGGTGATGATGCCGCCCGACCTGTGCTGGCCTTTCGAGCCCGTGTGCCTTGCCAACGGCACCCCCAGCGCCTGGGTGGCGCTGCACGGGCCGCTCGTCTCGCCGCCGCAGCACGACTGCTTTGCACAACTGCGGCGCTGCGGCGCCCGGCTCGTCGGCGTCAGCAGCTATTTCGACTTTCCGCGCCGTGACAGCCGTGACGGGCTCGACTACGAAGCGGTCTGCGAAGCCTGGTGCCATTGCTTCCGGCAGCCCGACGACCACCTTGCCGCCGCCACGCCCCGCGCGTTGCTCAGTGCCTCCGACTTCACCGACTGGACCTGGGTGGCGCGGCAGGCGGCACGGGCCGCGCCACCCGGCCTGCATGACGTTGTCTACGTCGGCGCCGCCGAGGACTGGCAGGCGCCGGCCAAGAACGGCGCGCTGGCCGCTCGCTGCCTGCCCCGCCTGCACCTGGAGCTGGGCCTGCGTTCGCTGGTGGTGGGCCGGGCCGAACGTGCCTTGTGCGGGCAAGCCGGTATCACGCAGGTCGACCGGCTCGACTGGCCGCCACTGCTTGCCGCCATGGCGGCCGCGCGGCTCGTGTTCTGCCCCAATGCGCTCGATCCGTCGCCGCGTGTCATCGCGGAAGCCCTGTGCCTGGACCGCCCGGTGCTGGTGCATCGGGCCATCCTGGGTGGCTGGAAATACGTGAACCGACACACCGGCGACTTCTTCGACGACGAGCAGGATGTGGTCGAGGCAGCCTTGCGGCTGCTCGGGCGGGTGACGGCGCCGCGCGACTGGTTCCGCGCCCACCATGGACCGGCGCAGGCCGGCCGGCGCCTGGCGGGGCTGCTGCGGCCACTGGATGCGACGCTCGCCGCCGAGGCGGGCCTGTGGATCAGCCCTGCCGGGCCCCGGCCGCATCCAGCGGCGTGAAGCTGGCCACCAGCCGGGCCGCACCGGCCATCGGCGAGCAATGGATCCAGGCCCGATCGCTCGGGTGATTGCTGCCATGCTCGCGCACATCGAGATGCCGGAAGGCCACCGTGGCCCCGGCCGGCACCACTTGCACCGGCGCCGCCGGCCGCAGGAAGGGCAGTTCGGCATCGAGGGCGCGGGCCCGGGCCTGCAGCGCCTGCGCCTGCCCGGCCGGCGCAAGATGCCGCTCGCGCACCAGGCGCTCACGCAGCGCCAGGTAGTCGTAGAACATCCGCATCGACCGGACATCGGCCGCATCGACATAGCGGGTGCCTGCGCCGTTGTAGACCTTCAGCAGCCCGTAGGGCGGGCAACCTGGCGCCACCGTGTCGAGGTGGAAGCCGCAATGCTCTGTGGGCGGCTCGGTGAACACCCGCAGCATCAGCCGGTGGCAGGCAGCGATCGCGGTGAGCGCCTCGGCCAGGGCCACCAGGTCATCGATCAGCGCAAGCCGGGTCTCGAAGGCGAGGCCCACCTGCGGCAGATGCGACTCCAGCACATGCGCCAGGCTTTCCCAGCGGGGCGCGACCAGCGTCGCGCGGGGAATGACAAAGCGGCCGCCCTCGACGGCGGCCGCGACCTCGGCCTGCCAATCCGCATGCGCGGCGGGCTCGACAATGACGGCCTGCACACCGGGCTCCCGCACACGCATCAGCGTGGCGGCATCGGTGCTGAACAGCACCGCGGCAGCCGCGGCCTGCCGGTCTTGCATGGACAGCGACATCATCGGCACCCCAGGTGATTCCGGTTTGCCTCGCAGAGGCAATGGGTTTAGTCTAGTCACCACCCGATGCTTGCGCATCCTCATCATGGGGGACCCCTGCGGCGATGGACAGCGCGCTCTTCATCCGCAGCTACTGGAAGGACCTGGACTGGCTGCAGCTGTGCCTGCGCTCCATCGCCTGCCATTGCCGCGGCTTCAGTGAAACCGTCGTCGCGCTGCCACGCTCCAGCCTGGCCTGGCTGCCCCGCTGCCCCCTGCCACACCACGTCCGCCTGGTGGTGGTGCCCGACCAGCGCGACGACTACCTCGGCCAGCAGGCCACCAAGCTCCAGGCCGACCTGCATGTGCAAGCCGATCTCATCGTGCATGTGGACGCCGACTGCATCTTCACTCGCTGCACCCGGCCGCAAGACCTTGCGCCCGGCGGCCGGCCCACGGTGCTCACGCGCCCGGTGGCCGAGCTGGGCCGGCACTATCCATGGCAAGCCGCCACGGCAGCCTTCCTCGGCACCCCGCCGGTGCTCGACTTCATGCAGCAGCCGCCCTTTGTCTATCCCCGCTGGCTCTACCCCTTGCTGCGAGAGCATTGCCTGCGGGTGCACGGCATGCCGATCGAGCGCTACGTCAACAGCCAGCCGCCGCGCGGGTTTTCGGAGTTCAATGCACTGGGCGGCTACGCGCACCGGCATCACGCCGCACACTTCGATTTCCGGTCGGCGGGCGCCGCCGGCGCACCGGCCCCGCATTGCGACTGGCACTGGAGCTGGGGCGGCCTGGCGCCTGCCCTGAGGCGGCAGATCGAGGCGGCCCTGTCGGCCGCCGAGGCTCACGCGGCTGCGGATGCCGAGGCGGCGCCATGAGCGCGCTCGCCCCGCTGCCGCCCACCGCGTTCTGGTGCCGCATCCCGAGCCGGCCCAATTTCGGTGACGCCCTCACGCCCTGGCTGATCCGGCGCCTGACCGGCCACTATCCGCGTTTCGCCATGCATGACCACCCGGCACCCAAGCTGTTCGTGACGGGCAGCATCGCCGGGCTGGCGGGTCCCGGCGACACGGTGTGGGGCTGCGGCATCATGCAGCGCGACGAGCCCCTGGCACCCGGCGCCCGCTGGCTCGCCGTGCGCGGGCCACGCACCCGCCAACGCGCACTCGCCTGCGGCGCTGACTGCCCGGCAGTGCTGGGCGATCCGGGCCTGCTGCTGCCGCGGCTGTACACGCCGCCCGCTGTCCAGCGGCGCGGCATCGGCCTGGTGCCGCACTTTGCCGACCGGGCCAGGCTCGACACCGCAGCGGTGGCGCGTCACGGCCTGCGGCTGATCGACATCCAGCAGGACATCGAGTCAGTGGTCGACCAGGTGGTGGCCTGCGAGTGGCTCATGTCTTCCTCGTTGCATGGGCTGATCGTGGCCCATGCCTATGGCATACCGGCGCTGTGGGTGCGCCTGTGGGAGCTGCCCTCCGGCGACGGCAGCAAGTTCGCCGACCACTACGAGGCGCTTGGCCAGCCCAGCCCCGCCGCGCTGCCCCTGTGCCTGCAGGACCGGGTGCTGCCACTGGCCCAGCTGGCCCGCCAGGCCTGGTGCCCCGGCCGCATCGAAGACGATGCCTTGTGGCGCAGCTGCCCGCTGCTCGACCATGAACGCTGAAGCCTTGCTGTCCGGCATTCGCGATGCCGATGCTCACCGCGGCGGGGTGAGCTGCCTGCGCCTGTTCCGGCTGGAGCGGGCGCTCGGCCTGGCCCTGCGAGAGGAGGTGGACCGGCTCTGCGAGGCCGAGCCCAGTTCAGACGTGCAGGAACGCGAGCATGTCACGCACTGGACGCGGCCGAGCGGCGCAGTGCGGCAGTTCAGCCTCTGGAACCGCAGCGGCGATTTCGCCGACTTCAGCGAAGACCACGATCTCTCCTGCCGCGGCAAGGCCTTTCACCATGCCCAGCGCTATCCGCGCCTGGCGGCCTTTGTGGGTAGCTTCCAGCAGGCCATCAACTTCCGGGTCAACTGGCTGGGTCCGGGCGCGGGGCTGGCGCCGCATGAGGAGCACAGCCTGTTCATCAGCCAGGCCGGCACGCCGGCCGTGCGCGCCCGCTTCCATTTGCCGCTGCGCACCTCCCGCGGTGCCCGCATGATGCTGGCAGGTGCGCTGTACCGCTTCTCGCCGCGCACGCTCTACTACTTCAACCAGGGCTGCGTGCATGGGGCCGACAACCCGGGCGACATGCCCCGTGTTCACCTGGTGTGGGACCAGTTGCTCACAGCAGCCGCCTTCGCACAGATGTTCGGCAATGCGCCGGCGCCCGACGGGCTGCAACGCCTTCCGGAGGCGGCCCGCCCGGTGCGCGTGCTGGGCCGCGTCACCGTCGGTGCTTATGCGCGACTGGCCCCCCGGGTCACGCCGATGGAGGCGCAGCAGGTGGCCTTCAGCCCGGTGCAGTGAGCGGGAGCGGGCTGCCGCCGGGCGTACCGCCTCGACGGGCCCTGGCGAGCGCGCGCAGGGCGTGGCCCCGGCACCGCGGGCGTTCCACCGCGAACGGTGCAAGCACTCGCTGGCCTTTGGTGGCTCAGGCGTTGCCCGAGGACCCGCGCGGACGTGCGCCGAGGCGCGACATCACGCCTTCGAAAATCTCGCGGCTGGCCTGCCAGGCGGCTTCGTCGTTGCCGGCGCGGCACTCCAGCAGGCCGATGGCGCGCTCCAGCGCCTGGCCAGCGACTTCCAGTGTGGAGCAGGTGGCGCGCGCATCGGCACCGGCATGGCGCAGCTTGTTCGACAGCTGGTCGAGTTGCTCGGGCGGCAAGGCGGTGCCCAGCGGTTCGGCGGCCAGCGCGTCGAGCCGGTCACCACACACGCTGGCGCGGCCCCAGCCCACCGCGGTGAGCGTGTGCGCAGCGCGGGCCAGGGGCAGGAGCGATTGCACTGCGCCCGCGGCCGCGGGCGGCTCCTGCACACCCTGGCGGGCCAGGCCGACCATCTGGGCGCACAGCAGATCCAGGGTGGCGAGCAGGCTGGCAATCTCACGTGCGGAACGGCTCACTTCTTCCAGTTCGGCGACGATCTTTCCTATATCTGGCATGTCTTCAGGATCTGTTGCAGGGCCGGGGACGACGGCCACCTGGGTCGGAAGATGCCATGCCGCCGGCCAGCGGGCAAGGCCCGGGTCAGGGGGTGGTGGCAGCCGGTCGCGCCGTCCGGCCAGGCGGCTGTGCGCCGCACGCCGGGGCCAGCCGCGGCAGCACGGCGGCCGCGTTTCAGCCAGGTCCGGGGCAGCGCAAGCGCGGCTCGTATTCACAACGCGGCGCCAGCTCCGAGCGCATGAGCACGATCTGGTAGGGGTTCCAGGTCGACATCACATAGTAGACCACCACCCGGCGCGTCAGGGGGTCGTACTCGGTGAAGCGGGGGATGATGTAAGGCCCGTAGGTGCCGCCGTCCGGGTGGATGAAGCGCGCGCCTTCGTCGAGGCCGTCGTGGTCCCGCGCCCGGTCGAACAGGGGCACGGGTTCCGACCAGGGGCCCCAGGGCTGCTCCGCCGTGCGCGCCACCACGCCGCCATAGAGCGCGATCCACAGGCCGAGCGCCTCCACATACGCCAGGGACAACTCCCCAACCACCCCCTTGTTGCCCAGTGCATGTGCCGAGTCGTCCCACAACGGCACGGCGCGGGCCTGGTCCTGTACCCAGAACGGCACGCCGCAGGGCCCGGCCCCCGGTACCCGATGGCCGCGGCCCGCCAGGTAGCGCCAGGAGTCGAAGGCCGGGTCCTTGCCCGGGGGCAGCGGCACGTAGGCAAGGACCGGCTGGCTCTCACGGTAGCGGCCGGAGCCCATCAATATCAGCCCCTGTCCGCCCGGCTCGGCATTGGCGGGCAGGTTCGGCAGCCAGCGGTCGTTGTCGATCTTGGCGGCGGCGATGTTGATGAACTTGAATTCGCCCTGCGCATCGCGGCTGGCGTTGGAGATGTCGCCATGCCCGGGCACCACCTGGAACAGGGTGCGGACGTCGGCGGAGCTGGCCAGCACCGAGCGCCCCATGAAGTGCGGGTCCTTGCCGAGTCCGGCCGTCTTCGGTTCGTCGGTGAAATGATCCGTCGAGGCGAAGACGTACATCTTCCCGGCATGGCTGAAAGCGCCGGTGGGCACCTCGAACTCCTGCTGCCGAACGTTGTGGATGCCGAACACCCGCGGTCGAGGCTCGCCGTCATCGATATCGTGGACATA
Source organism: Eleftheria terrae (assembly GCF_030419005.1). Classification (NCBI taxonomy): domain Bacteria; kingdom Pseudomonadati; phylum Pseudomonadota; class Betaproteobacteria; order Burkholderiales; genus Eleftheria; species Eleftheria terrae. The sequence goes on along the minus strand of NZ_CP106953.1, from coordinate 73,950 downwards.
GCGCAGGAAGGGCGGCCCGCCTTGCGGCACCCTGGCCAGGAAGGCGATGGCGTCTCCGTTCTCGGGGAAATCGTCGACCACGTCCTCATCGATGTGGGTGTCGCCCAGGAAGAGGTAGAGCCCGCCGTCGCCGCTGTCGTGGTCCAGCACGATGCCAAGGTCGGTACCGAGGATGCCCGCCGCGGCCGAATCGCTCGAACTCCCCGGCCCGCTCCAGTGGCAGACCCGCTCGGTGCGAACCCATTCGACCTGCCGCTTGACCACATCCGAGCGCACCACCAGCTCGGGGCCGAAACCGGAGACGCGCCCGCACATCAGCTGCCGCGCCGTCAGCTTCACGCCATCCGGCAGCGGCGCATCGAGGTCGATGAAGGCCTCGGACGCACCGCTGCGCACGTCCTTGAAGAAATGCGCGTTCACATACACCTCCACGCGCGCGCCTGGCACGACCTGCGTCAGGTGCAAGTGGTCGCCACAGTCCTGCACCCGGGGACCGGGCAGGTCGGGCAGTGCTGCCACGTTCTCGACGGCCGACAGCGCCGTCTGCCCGCAGCCGACCTGGCGGACGCGCACTTGCTGCCCGGCCCGCAGCGCGGGCGCCACGCCGATGTCCGCCGAGGTCGAGTACACCAGCTGGGCGGCGAGCAGGCGCCAGCCAGGCGCGGCGGCACAACTCATCTCCACCTCGAGGCGGGCGCCACGGTGGACCCCGCTCACCCGCACGGCGCGACCGCACTCATACAGCGGTGCCTGCAGCTTCGGCGGCGGCAGGACCTGCGTCAGCCGGTGGATCTTCAGCGCGGCGGAGACCGGGCTGTCATGGCCACACAAGCTCTGGATGGCCAGCAGATGCGTGCCACGCACCGGGTCGAGCGGCTCGATCAGCGGGATGTCGCAGGTGGCGTCCCAGGCTTCGACTTCTGCAACCGGGCTGGCGTGCTGGAAGAGGCGGTTCTTGCCGGCCTGTACCACGCGCACCGTGGCGCCATAGCGAAGGCCGCTCAGCCTGACGGCGGTCGACCCCTTGCAGGCCGGCCCCACCAGCACCGGCGCAGGCACCGCCGATGCGGGCAGCACCGGCAGGGTGGCCGAGGGCGGGCTGGACAGCTCGCGGCCCGGAAAGTACTGATCGACATGAATCCTTTCACCTTGCTTCAAGGGCTGCTCGATGCGATACCACAGCCCGGAGCTGTCGAAGCAAGCGGTGGCGCGGTGCTCGCCATCGCGATAGAGCCGCACCAGCGCGCCCTCCGAGACACCCTCCACCCGCACGGCTCGCTCACAATCGTGCAGCGGGCCCTGGATGACGGGAGGCCGCAGCCGCAGCCCGCCGGTGGCGTCCGGCACGGTATAGGGAAGGTCGGGGGACGGCAGTGCCAGGACGGGCCCGCTGCGTCCGCAGAGCGCCTGCACTGCCGTGGCCTCCATGTCGCCCTGCAGCGGCTCGGCGAAGCCGACACGGGCCCGTCCGCTGGCTGCATCCACCGTGGCCTCGCCGAGGCGCACCGGCCCGGCCACGTCGATGCTCACCCGGGCGCCCGGCAGGCCGTTGCCGAAGGCAGCACAACTGGCATACCAGTGGAGGTGGCTGTCGGCCATGATGGGGCCAAGTTCGGCCGGGTCCGGCTCGGGCTGTACCGTCTCGGTCGGCGCGAAGCTGCCGGCCGCCTCGCCCGGCAGCGCCTGCGTTGCAAAGACGGTCTCGCCCGCCCTGAGGGGGCGCCGTAGGGCAACCACCTCGTCGGGGCCGCCCGCCCGTCCGCTGAAGACGGTCTCGTAGATGTTGTTGGGTGAGGCGAAGATCTCGACAAGCGCCCCCGTTCGCTGGCCTTGCACGCGCAGTTCCTGCGTGCAAGCCGATACCGGGGCGAGGATTCTGGGATTGGAGCTGGGCATGGGGCGGGCCTTCTTGAATTCACGCCGACCTTTTTAGGGCGCCTGCCCGGTTCCCGTCCCCACCCCGCTGGGGATGCGCGTCCTCAAGATGGAGGAGCCCGCGCCTGGCATGTACCTCACTGCAAGGCCAGGCCACGCGGCCTCGCCGCCATGTTGGGGCGCGCTGTTGTCGCGCTGACTGTCAGTGCCGATGCCGCCCGGCGGGCCTGGCGCCCGCAGCAGTGACGACCGGTCGCCCCATCCAGGCCTTGCGCAAGACATCGCGGCTGACGCCCCCGGGCTCGAGCGCGGTGGCCGCCGGCAGCACCAAGCGCCGGTCGAGGCGTGGCCGGGAACGGCCACTGAAGCTGTGCACCGTGCCCATCACAGCTGAAGCATCGAGCCGGTGAACGGCCGGCGTCCGACCCCCGCATGGCGCCAGGCGCGTGCATTGCGGCCGACCCCTAGAACGAGTGTTGCCTCGCGCCACACGCCCTCACAGAATCATCGGCGCAATACGAACGCATCCAGCTCCTGGCCATCCACAGCTGGCGCTTGCGTCGCCTCGTGGCTGTGTCCGAGGGCCACAACGGCCTGGCTGCCGGCATGCCGGTGTTGGCCCGCGTCGAGGTGAGGCGAGTGGCATCGCTCGGCGGTGTGCAGCGACGATGCGTCGTGCTTGATGGAGGCGCCATGCAGAGCTTGCGGTTTGCTTCGCTCCAGGTCGAAATTCGTCGCTGCCCGGGTACGGCAGGGCCTTGCCCGCGACGCCCCGACACCCCACCGGGCCCGGCGCCTGGCCCCCGCCCATGGCACTGCATCAGCCCCGGGAACCTGGAGGACGCGCTCAGCCGCCTGATGCCCTGCAAGGCGCACCCCGAGGACATGCTGGCCTTGCGTGCCCTGCTTCATGAAGCAGGGCAGCCGGTGCACGGGCTGCCGGACCAAGAGATCCTCGCCAAGGCCGCATGGCAGGTCGCTTGCGGCGGGCTGTGCCTGCTCGAGCCGCCGTTGCGGGTGATACGCGCGATCCCGCGGGCTGCACCGACGGTGGCGCCGGTTCGTTCGTCCAGCGCGCTGACGCCTTCCGGGCTGCTCGGCAGCCGCCTTCATGAAGACCACGGTGGGCCGGCCCAGCACTGGATCGAGATCGAACTCGTCGGCGAGGACGACCTGCCGATTCCCGGCGAGGAGTACTGCATCACCACGCCGGCCGGCGAGCAGGTCCGCGGCCACCTCGACCGCGACGGCCGAGCCCGGGTAGACCACCTCCCGACGGCGGGCATGTGCCGCGTCTCCTTTCCGGCACTCGACCAGGACGCCTGGGATTTCGCAAGAAGCCGCCCGCCGCCGGCCGCCACATCGGCCGCCGTGCGCTGAAGCGCACCGCTGCGCTGCCGTACCCACCCGATCCCGCTCCCCTGTGCAGGAGGCGATTCCGATGAGCACCGTGACCATCTCCGAAGGCGACAGCGTCGTGCGCATTGCCGGCGCCACCGGCTTCGCGCCCGAGACCCTGTGGTCCCATCCCGCCAATGCCGAGCTGCGCAAGCGGCGCGAGCACATGGATGTGCTGAACCCAGGCGATGTCCTGACGGTGCCCGAACGCACGCCCAAGACGGTGGCGGCCGCGACGGACCGGCGGCACCGCTTCCGCCGCCGCGGGGTGCCGATGCACTTCACGCTCCAGCTGCTCGACGCCTGGGGCGAGCCGCGCCGGCAACGACCATACCGACTGGTGGTCGACGGCCGGCTGCTGGAAGGCACGACCGACGCCGATGGCGTGCTGCGGCACCACCTGCCCACGACTGCGCAACGAGGCACCCTGCAGCTCGACGAGGTGGAACTGGCACTCGTCTTCGGCGGGCTGGACCCGAAATCCACCCTGGCCGGCGTGCAGCACCGCCTCAGCAACCTGGGTTTTCCCTGCGCGGGCGACGCCGGCGAGCTGGGACAGGCCACCCGCCTCGCACTGGCGCGCTTCCAACGCCTGATGGAGCTGCCCTGTACCGGGGAGCTGGATGAGCGCACCCGCGATGCGCTGGACGCCCATCACCAGCAGCTCAACCAGCTGGCGCAGCACATCGCGACACAGGGGCTGGCGCCATGACCCGCCCCGGCCCGCATCATTCGGCCTTCCAGACGGGCGGCCAGCCAATGGAGCTGTGCGACTGCCCCGCCTCGCCGGACGCGGCGCTGCAGATGTTGGCGTCGCTCGACGTACTTGCCTTGAGCCAGCCGCCCTCCCAGACACACCCGAGCGTCTGCCCCCGCCGGGACCGACTGAAGCAGCAGCTGCAGCTACCGCGGGTTCCTCAGCCATCCCAGACAACGGCCGTGGCTCCCACGCTGGACAACGTGGTGCAGACGCCGATGCCGCGCTACTTCCGTGCGCTGGTGTGGAACCTGGAGAATTTCACCCACGATCCCCGGCCGGCCGGCACACAGCCCATCGACTCCCGGCGCAACCAGGCCCGCATGGCCATCGCCGCCGACTGCGCCTTCCGGCTGGGCATCGATGCGCTGCTGATCATGGAAACCGGGGCCGACGTCGGCCAGGTGATGACGCGGCTGGCAGCGCGCTGGCACCAGAAAGAGGTCGACTGTGGGGAGTCCGGTCGGCGCAGCGTGGAACCGCTGGTCAGCCCCGCCACACACGGGCTGTCCGAGCTGCCGCAGCAGGTGCCGCCCCGGCTGTTCGATGCCGATGTCGAGACCTTGCGGGCCCTGATGCTGGTGGGCGAGGGTTATCGCATCTGCCCGAGCGGCTTTCCAGTCCTTGACGGACCGGCGCTGCAAGGAGGGCTGCAACTGCTGTGGCAGGCCTCCGACTGCCTGAACACCCTCAGCCAGCCCGCGCTCGTGCTCGATGATCCGGAGAAGGCGCTCGTCATCCTCGCGTTGTGGTGCGACCGCCACCTCGAGGGGGCGCAGCCGCCGGCCTGGCAGGAGGAACACCTGAGCCTGGTCCGGGAGGTCCTGGTCGAGTCCATCCAATCGCCCGAGCAGTTCCTGTCCGCGCCGGAGACCGAGCTGGGCCGGGTGCGTGAAGCCATCCTTGCCGCGCGGCAACTCCAGGACGGCTGGATTCACCCGTCGCCAGCGGCCGGCGTGGCGCAGGTGGTCCAGTGGACGCTGCTGGCCTGGTTGCTGCACCGGCGGCTCGGCTCCGTGGGGGAAGGCGACGTCCTGCCCGCATCGTCGCCGGGCCAGCCGGGACACCTGTTGCCTTCGCAGCAGTGCCTGTGGCTCAACAGCGCGGGCGAACCAGGAGACCTGGTCGCCCTGAGCCTGCTCCTGGGATCCCGGCAGGCCGTGACGCTGCAGGCACACGATCAGGACAACGGCGCGGTCTTCACCGCCAGTGACGGCGAGCTGCTGGTGTACGGCCTGATCCGCCTGGGCCTGGTGCCCAAGCCGCATGCCGAAACCTACGGCGTGGCGTATCGGCCGTATTCGCCATCGCACCTGCAGGCCTTCTTCGGCGCGCCTTTCGAGGACCTGGGCTACAACACCCAAGGGTTGTATGGCGTGCTCCACGGCGGCAGGAACCGGGACTTGCTGGTCTCGCAGACGCCGGGCCATGTCCTGGCCGGTCGATCGGCGATGAAGATCAGCTTTCCTGTCGCGGCGCACCTGTCGGTGCCTTTTGCACTGCACCACAACCGCTATTCCGGCTCCAAGGAAATCAAGGCGATGGACCCGGCCTACAAGGTCGAGAGCGACGTGCTGGCGCGGCTGCTCACGGTCGAAGACGAAGCCCGCCTGTTGGCCGGCCACGAGCCGGCCCCCCTGATCGTCGGCGACTTCAACATCACCGCGCCCTTCGTGCAGGAGGAAGGCGGCAGCAAGCGGAAGACACCGGCGCGTGATCGTCGTACCACCCTGCGGGTGAAGCACCTGGTGGACATGGGGGCGGCCGGCTATCTGCGCCGCTGCCGCAGCGATGGCTCCCACCCGGAAACCACCCTCAAGCGGGCACTCAGCATCGCCAAGGGTGAAGCCAGGTTCTCGGCGCCCTACGATGCGGTGTACCAGCCCTTCGATTTCCTCGACGGCGGTGCGAAGGTGCGTAGCGCGGTGGTCTGCAGCGCCTTCACCTTCTTCACGAACGAATTGCTGAAGGAACAGATCACCGTGGCAACCGCCACCGGTTCCGAGACCATCGAGCTGCAAGTCGTGCTGGTCGAGCAGATCGTGCGCACCTACACGGGGGTGGTTCACCTGATCAGGTCGGCCCTGGCGGACGGCGAGGCCTGGCTGCAGTCGCACGCCGCCCGCATCCCGTATGCCGACTGGCTGCTGCGCCAGCATCGCAAGGCGGTGGTCGACGAGCTATGGCGGCGCCAGTCCTGGTTCGCATCGAGCCTGGCCGCTTCGTTCTTCAGCGGTCTTGCCCCTTCGCCGGCAAGCCAGGTGCTTCACCATCTGCCGCCGGTGCTCAAGGAACTGACGGCGTATGCCGACGCGCTCATCAAGCAGCAGAAGGCCGACAAGGCAAAGGCCAGGAGGCAGGCCAAGGCCAAGCCGCAAGCGCGGCCCGCCACCCGCCGCAAGGCTGCCACGGCAGCCGTTTCACCCAGCGCCATGGACATTGCCGTCGATGACGACGAGCTGCCGGACGTCCCCGACGACCTGGGCGACCTGGGCGACCTGAACGACATCGACGACACCGACGGCGAGGACACGCCGTCCACCTCGGTCCGTGCCCCAAGGGGCCGCCGCCAGCGGCCGATCGAGCAGCGCCTGCGTGACCTCGGTGAGCTGGTCACCGCCCTGAACAAGCTGGAACAGGACGCCGAGGTCAGGCTATGGGCCGCCTACACCGGCATCGTCAGCGACCACCTGCCGGTGCTGGTCGAGGTCGACCTGTTGCCCTGACGCCCGCCCGGCCGCCGCCGTGATGACGCAGCCGCGGCCGGCCACCGTGGCAGAAATCGTCGGATCAAAGTCCTTGCGGACAAGTGACAGCCGCCGCACGATAGCGGCATGACGAACTTCCACACCCCATCCGACCCTGCCGCCCGCAAGCGGCGCACCATCGCCATGCTGGCCTACCCCGGCATGGAGCTGCTGGATGCGGTGGGCCCGCTGGAAGCGTTCTCGAACGCGGCGCTGCTCGGCGGCGTGGGCTACCGGGTGGAGGTGCTGGCCGAACAGCCCGGGCTGCTGCGGGCTTCGTCGGGCCTGGCCCTGGTCGCCGAGCGCGGCCTGGCCGATGCCGGGCCGATCGACACCCTGCTGGTGGCCGGCGGCAGCGGCGTGGCCGCCGCCTGCGAGCGGGGGCCGCTGGTGCACTGGCTGGCGGCCATGGCGCCCCGGGTGCGCCGCATCGGCTCCATCTGCAGCGGTGCGATGCTACTGGGCGAGGCCGGCCTGCTGGACGGGCGGCGGGCCACCACCCATTGGAACTGGACTGCGCGCCTCGCCAAGCGCTATCCCGCAGTGCGGGTGGAAAGCGACCCGCTGTTCATCGAGGACGGCGGGGTATGGACCTCGGCCGGCGTGACGGCCGGCATCGACCTCGCACTGGCGATGATCGAGCAGGACCACGGCCGCGCACTCGCGCTGCGCACCGCCCAGGAGATGGTGATGTTCCTCAAGCGCCCCGGCGGGCAATCGCAGTTCAGCGCAGAGCTGGAGGCGCAGCGCGCCGGCGAAGCGGGTGTGCAGGCGGTGCTGCAATGGGCCCTGGCCCATCCCGAGGCCGACCTCTCGGTGGAGGTGCTGGCCGGGCGGGCCTGCATCAGCCCCCGCCACTTCGCCCGCGTCTTTCGCCGCGAGACCGGCATGAGCCCCGGTGAATTCGTCGAGCGCGCCCGGCTGCAGCGGGCGCAGCGCGAGCTGCAGCAACCGGGCGCCTCGATCGAGGCGGTCGCCGGGCGCTGCGGCTTCAGGAGCGGCGATGTCATGCGCCGGGTCTTCCTGCGCCGTCTCGGCGTCTCGCCAGGCGAATGGCGCCAACGTTTTTCTTCCACCGTGGGCGCTGTGCCCCATCCCCTTGCTTCCGGAGCTGATGCATGACTTCCCCTGACGCCACCCTGGCCGCCGTCCTGGAAACCGGCCGCAGCCTGCAGATTGGCATCCTGTTGTTCCCCGAGGTCGAAGTGCTGGACTTCGCCGGGCCATTTGAGGTGTTCTCGGTGGCGACCCGACTGGCGCGGCGCCGTCGTCCGCAAGCGGCGCCGGTGTTCGAGGTGGCCACGGTGGCGGCCGGCACCGGCCCGGTGGTGGCACGCCATGGTCTTCAGGTGCTGCCACGCTACGGCTTCGAGAACGCGCCGCGCTTTGACCTGCTGATCGTGCCGGGCGGTGTGGTCACGCAGCCGCTGAACGACAGCACGACGCTGCAGTGGGTGGGCACGGCCGCCGCAGCGGCCACCGTGACCGCCTCGGTCTGCACCGGCGCTTTCATCCTCGCCAGGCTGGGCCTGCTCGACGGCCGCACCGTCACCACCCACTGGGAAGACGTGGACGACCTGCGTGCCGGCTTCCCGGCACTGAACGTCATCGACTCGGTGCCCTTCGTCGACGAGGGAGCGCTGCTGACCTCCGCCGGTATCTCGGCCGGTATCGTGATGAGCCTGCACCTGGTGGGCCGCATCCTCGGCGAGGACCTGGCACGTGCGACGGCACGGCAGATGCAGTATGACTGGGCACCGGCACCGGCCTGAGCCGTGCATCGCTGCGGCCGCAGCGCCGCACCCGTGCGACGCGCCAGGCGCGGGCGGGCAGGCCCGTGAGGGAGGCGAGCCGGCGAACCCGCCCACCGGCCCCGCGCTCTCGCGGCCCCATTCCGCTGTGTGCTGCATCAAGTCCAGCCAGTCCCACATCCCGGTACCGAGAACGCCAAGCTCAAGAAGCTGCTGGCTGAGGCCCATCTGGACATGCATGCGCTCAAGAGCGTGCTCGGGGTAAAGCGTTAGCCCCACGGGCCAATCGCGAGGCGGTCCGCAGGATGGTTCAAGAGCACCCACTGTCGCAGCGCCGCGCGTGTCGTCTCGTGGGGCTCTCCGGCGACAGCCTACCCGCACCCGCCGCAAGTCGATGCGCGGACGCAGGCGCTGGCTGCGCCCATTGGCGAAGTCGCGCACCAGCGGTGCCGGTTCGGCTACCGCCGCATCCACGAGCTGCTGCGTCCGGAGTTCCACGGCGTGAATCACAAGCGGGTATGGCGTCTCTACGCGTCGGCCGGCCTGGCGGTGCGCAAGCGCAAGCGCAAGAAGGTCCGCAGGCCGGCGACAGAAGTGCCTGACGGTCGCCGACGACTTCAGCCACGAGTGCGTCGACATTACAGTCGACTATGGCATCTCTGGCGAGTACGTCACAAGGTTGCTGGACCGTGCGGCCCGCTTCCGGGGCTATCCCACGCTGCCAGGACTGGACAACGGACCCGATTTCACCAGCCGTGCCTTCATCGCCTGGACCATCCAGCATGGTGTACGGCATCTCCTGATCCAGCCCGGCAGGCCCATGCAGAACGGCTACATCGAAAGCTTCAACGGCAAGTTCCGAGACGAGTGCCTGAACGAGCAGCAGTTCCAGACCCTGCAGCAGTCTCGCGAGGCCATCGTGCGCTGCCTCCGTGTGGAGATCGGAGCGATGAAGAGGCGATACACCGAGGAGCAGATCATTGGCTTCCTGCGCGAAGCGGATGCAGGGCTGCCGGTCAAGGAGTTGTGCCGCAAGCACGGCTTCAGTGAACCGAGCTGCTACGCCTGGAAAGCCAAGTTCCGCGGCATGAAGGTGTCGGACGCGCAACGCCTGAAGGCGCTGGAAGCCGAGAACACGAAGCTGAAGAAGCTGTTGGCCAACTCGATGCTCGAAGTGGACGCGATGCGCGAGGTGCTCAAGGGAAAGTAGTTGCCGTGTCGGCGCGACGCGAGGTCGTGCGGCAGCTGCAGGCCCGGGGCCTGAGCGAACGCCAGGCGCGCTGAAGCTGATGGGCATGAGCCCGAGCACGCTGCGCTACCGACCCCGCGACGACGGCAATGCGGCCCTGCGAGAGAAGTTGAAGGAGCTCGCCGGCCAGCATCGCCGCCACGGCTACCGAATGCTGCATAGCAGGCTGCGCATTGACGGCTGGGCCGTACGCGTCCGGCTATCACATGCCAGCCAGAGCACGGTCGTCGATCACTCTGTCGAGGGTCGCGTCCAGCCATGCGGCAGCAACTCGGCGATGCGAGCAGCGGGGTGAGTCGGCAGCCGCTCCATGACGTCGCGTAGGTAGCGCCAGGGGTCGATGCCGTTGAGCCTAGCCGACTGGATCAAGCCCATGTGTCATAGCTACGACTTGATCTGACATTACCCTTGCCCGACAGGGCGTTCAAGGAAGTCAGATGACACAAGATGAGAAGATCATTCGCAACAAGATCGGGCTATTGAAGCTGGCGCAGACGCTGGGCAGCGTATCAGAAGCATGCAAGGTGCTGGGTTTCAGCCGAGACAGCTTCTACCGCTTCAAGGAACTGTACGAGACGGGCGGAGAAACGGCGCTCGCAGAGATCTCCCGCAAGAAGCCCAACCTGAAGAACCGGGCGGACCCCATCATCGAGCGAGCGGTGATCGACTTCGCGCTGGAGCAGCCGGCATACGGCCAGGTGCGCGTTGCCAACGAGTTGAGAAAGCGCGCCATCAGCGTATCACCCGCCGGCGTGCGCACGATCTGGCTGCGCCATGACTTGCAGACCTTCCAACTGCGCCTGAAGGCGCTGTCGGCCAAGGTGGCGCAGGAGGGCGTGATTCTCACAGAGGATCAGGTCCGTGCGCTGGAGAAGGCCAAGCAGGAGAAGGAAGCGCACGGCGAGATCGAGACAGAGCACCCGGGCTACCTCGGCTCGCAGGACACCTACTACGTGGGCAATCTCAAAGGCGTAGGGCGCATCTACCAGCAGACCTTCATCGACACGTACAGCAAGCTCGCGTTCGTCAAACTCTACGACCGCAAGCATGCGATCACGGCGGCGGATATGCTCAACGACCGGGTGCTGCCGTTCTTCGAGGAACACGGGGTGCCGCTGCTGCGCATCCTGACCGACCGTGGCAGCGAGTACTGCGGCAACCGGGAGACGCACGAGTTCGCGCTGTATCTGGACCTGGAGAACATCGAGCACACGCGCACGCGCACGAAGAGGCCTCAGACCAACGGGATCTGCGAGCGCTTCCATCAGACCATCCAGAACGAGTTCTACGCCAGCGCCTTCCGGCGCAAGCTGTACAACTCGCTGGACGAACTGCAGGTGGACGTTGACGAGTGGATGCAGAGCTACAACGCCGAGCGGACGCACTCGGGCAAGTACTGCTACGGTAAGACGCCGCTGCAGACCTTTATCGAGAGTGCAACGCTGGCGTACGATAAACAGCTGGATCAGATCAAGCAGACACCTCACACCGATACGGCCGTCGCTTGACGGCTTGTCTGTCAGATCAAGTCTCTAGGACAGATTACATCGAGGTCTTCTACAACCGGTCGCGCCGCCACAGCCATCTCGGCGGCATCAGTCCCGAGGCGTTGGAACTCGCCGCGGCGTGAGCTCAGGTTTTGTCTACCAAACCGGGAGCAGTCCAGAGCGTCCGCCTCACGACGCGCTGACAGGACTGCCGCCGCGGGCAGCTCCTGTCCAGGATCGCAAATGTCTCAGGCTTCAGTGATGAGTTGTCTACTTGACAGGGGAGCTCACGCCCCCGCCGAACCCTCAGAGCGACCGGTGCAGCTTGGTCAGGAATGCCAGGATCTCGGCGTTCGAGTACTCGATGCCCGGCACCAGGGAGGCAAAGTCGTAAGCCGGGTTCTCCAAGGCGAAGTCCAGGCCACTGCGGATGCCGGCCAGCTCGGACTCGGTATAACCGCTTTGGAACCGTTCGCGTCCTTCAGGCGTCAGCCCGGAGAACTGCAAGGGGTCGGCCATCTCATCCATCAGGGCCAAAGAGATGCGCAAGAAAAGGGGTGCGTTCATGTACTCAAACGTCCAGACGTGAGTTGAAGTGGGACACGCCCTGCCGCAGCAGGTTGTCGACCACTTGATGGTGCTGGCCCTCGGTGGGCCGGTAGTGCCCGCTGCGGCGCGTGAGCTCCTGCAGCTGGCCGTTGATCACTTTCATGGTGCCGGCCCCGGCCACCGGTGCGCCCGCGAGGAAGGAGGAGTGGTGGAACTTGCCCACTACGTTGTCACACGAGGCGTACAGCTCGCCGTTGTGGTCCATCACGAAGATGGCATGGCCCCTTTCGAGGCCGGTGCCACCGTGGCGGGTGTCGAACAATTGACCGGCCGCATCGTAGATGAGGCCCGAACTCGAATCAATCGTCAGTTTCGTGGCGCGACGTTCAGAGCGGTTGAGATACGCAACCTGCGTTCCCCACACCCGGCCGGTTTCTTCACCGCTGTACTGGGCCATCATCGCCACGCGCTTCGGATAGAGCGCGTGCGCAGGCGCGGGCGGGCAATCGAGTCGCTGCGGGCGGTTCTTGTCGAGGTCGGCGGCGGTGATGCCGGGCACGGCGCTGCCGGCCGCATTGCACGGCGCCCCGTTGAGATGCTGGAAGCCGGTGGGCGAGATCGCGCTGGCGAACACCTGGGGATGGCCGTCTCCGTCGCAGGCCAGGCCGTTCTGGAGCCGGAAGCCGGTCACCGAGGAGTTGCTGCGGATCACGGTCTCGAAGCCGTCGGCGTCGCATGGCAGCCCGTTGCTCGACCTGAAGCCGGTCGCCGAGCTTGCGCTTTCGTGGCGTACCGGCGCGCCGTTGCCGTCGCACGGCACGCCGTCCAGCGTCCTGAACTTGGTGGCCGATGTATCGCTGTCGCGCGTTACCGGGTGCCCGTCGGCCGTACACGGCCGCCCGGCGCTGGTCCTGAAGCCGGTCACCGAGGTGCTGCTGGTGTGCATCACCGCATGGCCGTCGGCATCGCAGGCCATGCCCTGCAGGTTCTTGAGGCCTGTCACCGACGCCCGGCTTTCGCGCAGCACCGGGTGACCGTCTACGTCGCACGGCGCTCCACCTTTCAACCGGAATCCCGTCGCCGAACTGCTGCTGGTGTGCATCACCGGGTGGCCGTCGGCGTCGCATGCCAGGCCTTGCGTGTTCTTGAAGCCGGTCACCGACAACCGGCTTTCCCTCAACACCGGATGCCCGTCTGCATTGCACGGTACACCGCTGGCTGTCTTGAAGCCGGTGACCGAGGCCCGGCTTTCTCGCACGGTAGCGTAGCCGTTGGCGTCACACGGCAGCCCGCCGGTGGTGCGGTAGCCGGTGGCCGAGGTCTGGCTCTGTCGCACGGTGGGCCGGCCGTCCCGGCTGCACGGCAGCCCGTTGTCGAGGCGATAGCCGGTGGCTGACGTCTGGCTTTCGCGTATGACGATGCGCCCGCCGCGCGGCATGCCCCCTTTCAGCGTCGCCTCTTTCGGGTCTACACCCACCTTGGATGCAGAACCGCCGGAGGCTGTGCAGACCACCGCGAGTTCCCCGATCTTGGCGTGCGTCTCGTGGTTGAAGACGTCGAACTTGTGGCCGCCGGCTTGCATCAGGCCGGTGACCTCCACCGGGGCCTTGCCGGTGCCCGGCTGGACATAGCTCAGCACCGCATACCGTTCGCCGCCAGGGTGACGGGGCCGCTCGCCGCCTTTGAACCTGGCACCCTCTTCGAGATTCAGCGTCTTCTGGTCGAACTCGAGGCGGTCCGGCCGCAACGCGCCGGTCGCCGCCGCCGCGTCGCGAGTCGCGGGCGTCACGGGGAGTTCCACCCGGGGGCGCTCGCACGGAGTTTCGCTGCCCGGCGGCACCGACCTGCGCGGCAGGGCGTTCAGCGGGGTGTCATGGCCCGCGCCAGGGGCCGGGGCGGTCGGCGTGGCGCTCCTGGCAGAACCGGTCGTCCCCGTCCGGCCCGCCGGCCCTGTGCCGGGCGGTGGCACGTGACGCGGGACCGAAGCGGAATAGTCGATCTTCATGAGGCAACACCTCGCCCAAGGCGGCATGTCGGTCGCCGCCCTCGGAACTTGATGGTTGGATCGGGATGAGGGCGCCGTGCGGCGCCGCGCCTTACGCGTCGGAGTCCGAGTCGTTGGCGTACTGCGAAGCGCCAGTGATCACTCGATTGCGCGATACCTGGCGTGTGGTCGGGTGCTGCCACCCCGGAAAGCGCTGGCCGTGGCTGCCCCGCAAGTCGTTGCTGCGCCCCACTTCGGCGGCGTAGTCGTCGCAATCGCCGCATGACAGCTTGCTCACGCCCACCGGGCTCGGCACGTTCTGCGCCAACAAGGCCGTCTCGCCGTGGATGACACCGCGCCCCGAGGTGGGCATGGTCATGTTGACGGCGTTGATGGGCTTGGGCGCCTCGCGCGTGCCGAACAGGTTGTGCAAGGCCTGGTTCAGCCGTGCCCCGCCGCGCTCGTCGTCGTTGCCCTCATAGGTCGAGCGCAGCTTGCGCAGGTCTTTGGCCAACCGGTCGGTTGCGCCCATGTTGCCTTGGTGCGACCGCTGCGGCAGGCCGCTGGTAGGCGCCAGCACCGCGGCTGTCTGCGCCGAGGACGTGCGGCCGATGACCACGTCGCGCACCATCTTCAGGCGCGCCATGTCGTCGGCAGATTGCTGGGCATCCTGCGTGTTGTGCGCAATGGCCAGCCGGTAGTCCTTCGTGGTGGCGTTCTGCTGCAGGCCCACCGCGGTGACCACCGGATTGGGTCGCTCCCCGTTGGCCATTTCGGCCGTGTAGGAATGCGTCAGCCGGGCCAGGCTGTCCATGCGACGGTTGATGAGCCGCGGCTCCGTCTGTGCCGGCGCCGCGGCAGGCGCCGACTCTCGGGATGGCAAGCCTTCGGGGCGCACCCGCTGGCGTGAAGAAGAGGAAGAGGCGCCGTGGCCGGTGCCCGAGGTTTGCCGTCTGTCAGAGCTTGAAGACGAGGTGCTGACGTGGTGACGGCCGGAGTTGTGGCGTACACGCTCCATACGGAAGCTCCATTCTGCGACATGCAGCGCGTGGAGCCCCTCCACAGCCCCGCTGCGATCGCATCGAACGAGTGTGCGGACGGGTTCTGCAGCGTGTCGGCTCGAAGACGAAGCAATCCGCGAAAAGCCGAAGCGAGGCGAGTGTTTCGCCGCGAGCGCGGCTACCGGCGGCGCACCGCCCCAACCAGAAAGCGGCGACACCCGAAGCCACTGGCAAAGCAACTCAAGGCGTGCCGTCAGGAACAGCCGTGACAGATGTAGTGGCACGGGGCCTGTCAGCAATTCCGTGTGTGAGGCTTAGCATGGCGACCAGGAGCATGTATACCAAGCAAGAAGGAGCTGCCGGCGGAGTTGCAGGCGATCTTCAAGAAACTTATTGATGATGATGAGTTCGTCAATGGCCCCATGAGCGCCGAGGCGGTCCAGGCCGTCTGGATGGCCTTCAGGAAGGCCTTGATCGAGCGAGCGCTCGGCGCAGAGCCGTCCCGTCGCCGGCGCTACCCGCCCCGGGGCGACGAAGCCAGAAGACGCCAGGGACCCATCGCAATGGCGTTGGCGCCAAGACCCTGCAGACCGAGGACGGCCCGTTGCGGGGCGGCCGTTGGATAGCCGGGCAGGAAGCAACGGCCAGCCGCAATCAATGAGTCGCTGCCTCGCCAGCCACCTGGCGCTCAGCTCGTAAGTGCCCGGGATCGGCTTTCGCTCGTCGGTGGCAGCGGGGCCGATGTTGCCAAAGGTCAGTCCCTCGCCCCCAAGGCATGGGTCCGGCGCTGCGCCCCGTTGGCCACGTGCTCGTACGACGGTTTGCCGACGATGTTGCCGTTGCCCGTGAGCTGCGGCGCTCGCGGCCTGAACGACAAATCGATGTCGTTGAACCCGAGGATGGCCGCGTTGGTTCCTCTCTCGTTCCTCGTTGCATTGCTGGACGGACAGTAGCCGACGTACACGTTCGCATCGATGCGCTTGTCCCCCAGCGCCCGGCTGCCGATGAACAGCGGGAACAACTCGTGGCCGGCGTCGTCGTAGTAGCGAGAGAAGGCGACAAAGGTGTTGTGTTCAACGGTCAGGCCCCAGGCCCGGGTGCTGGAAGCGGATTCCACCCCGAAGGTGAGCGACGCGCCATTCGACTGGTTGCCGGAGCGGTTCTTGACGAAGATGTTGTTGCGCGCTTCGAGGATGCCACCGTCCGGCACGTCCAGCAGATAGGTTTCTGCTTGCGTTCCCGCCGCCGCACGTTGGCCACTGAGATAGCTGCCCTCCACCACCGTGCGCTGGGCGCGTGACTTCAATGCGTGGCCGTAATAGGCGTCGTGGCTCCAGGAGTTTCGCACCAGGAATGTGAAGCCCGGGTCCGTCTTGCTGGCGTTGATGTAGGCGTTGTGCTCAGGCCCGCTCGCGCCGCCGTTGCCATCGAGTTCGACATTCTCCAGCAGCAAGGTCCCGGTGTTGTTGCCGGTGGCGAAGATCCCGTTGGCCGAGTGCCGCTTGAAGCCGGCGATGCGCACCCGGCGCAGGGTCAGGTCCTTGGCGCCGTTGACGTAGATGCCCGCCTTCCCGATGTTGCCGCCGCCGGCCGCATCGACGATGTCGATGTTCTCGATGGTGATGTTGGTGGCGGGTTTCACCAATACACCGCTGGCGTTGAAACGGCCTTCGATGTAGACCAGTGACTGGCCATAGGTGGAGTTGGAGGCGCCCGTAGGAGGATTGACGATGACGGGCCGCACGCCGTTGACGGAAACGCCCTGGATCGTGATGTTCTCCGGCACGCTGAAGATGCCCGCCGAATAGTCAGAGGCGTTCACCGCGTTGGGGCCCAAGTAGATCTGCATGTCGCGGCCGCTGTAGACGGCGGGATAGACCTTGAAAAGGTCGCCGCTTCTCCACTGCAGGTAGGGCTGGCGCCGGAACGGGCCGACCGAGGTGTCCCCGCCGTCGGCACTGTTGGGCTTGGAGTATCCCTTGTCGCCACCCAGCGAGGTGTAGGTGGCGATCACGACGCCGTTGCGCACCTGCTCGATGCGCGGGGTACCGGAAGTCGCAGGCGCATCCTGCTTCCGCACGAGCGCCGGGTCCCAGGTCCATTGCCCCGGGTAGTTGCCGGTGGTGCAATAGTCGTCGGCATACTGGGTGGGGGGTGAGTAGCCGGCCTGGGGTGACCCTGGGGCCGGAGCCTCCGGGGGCGTTGCTGCACTCTCCCCGCCGTCTCCTCCGGCGTCGGACGACCCCGAACCTCCGCATCCAGCGAGCATCAGGGCCCACAGCATCACTGCGATCTTTCTTGCAGGCATCTTCCGTGTCTCCTCGGAGGTCGTGACGTCGACCGAAAGGCGAATGTTACCGTCAACGACCGAGAGGTCCGCAAGCGTCCGCTCAAAGCGTGAGGGCGGCCAGAGCCGCATATTGCCTTGCCTCGCACGAGCCCACTCGAGCAATTTCCCGACCTTGGCCCATCCTCCCATCAGGCGTTGTGTCCGGCCGGCATCACTTCAGAGGCGCAATTGCGTCGCCTGGGCGCGGTGGCCGCTTGCGCGCAGGTCAAACGCAGTAGCGCTCGGGTGAGCCTTGTCGCGCCTGCACGTCCACCATGACCAGGAGACCGAAACCGCCTGCTTTGGAGCGGCCGTGGCGGCATGCTGCCGGCTCGCGGCGACCTTGCGCGGGCGCTGCCATTCGTTCAGTCCCTACCGAGGGAGCTGTGCAGGCAATCCACTGGCAGACGGAATCGGAACGAAGCGCCTGCGGGATTCGCAGACATCGTTTCACTTTTTTGGCTTGACGCCACCCCCTGCTTGGTCGCTCCGCTTTGAGCGGGCAGAGGGCAAGCCGGCAACGATCTGGTCGGTCTTCCAAGCGCTGTAGCGAAGGCGTTCCTTGGAGCAGTCGTATAGAGCAGCGACCTCTTCATGTAGGGGCGTCTGTGCTGCCAGTTCGCCAACCCGTTCAGCCGGTGTTCGGCCCTTCAGACTCCCATGCGAACGGCGCCAGGTGTACTCGAATTGCCATTCTTCGATCAGCTGGGCAATGCGTGGATCCTTGGGGGCACGGCGGCTGCAGAACTCCACCAGATCGGTCAACTGCGAGCGCTCGACCTTTCCGTTGAGGTGAGGTGAACGAGGAGGGATTGGACGGAACTTGATGAACTCGTCCGCAAGCCGTTCTCGATGACTCTCGGTGAGCTTCCTTGACGGGGCTCGAACGCGGTCGCCGGCTACGCAATTTCAAACCGTCCAGGCCTTCACTCTCGTACCGTCTGTACCACTTCCGCAGCGTTGGTCGGGAGATGCCACAGCGTCGACATACATAGCCCGCATCCCCGCATTCGAGGTACATGTCGATCCATCGCAGCCGCTGTCGAACGTCAGCATCCATGCGCACATCCTAGTGAAACGATGTCTGCGAATCCCACACACCGTGCTCTGTATCACGCGATCAGTCCCACCGATCGATCTTGTAGGTTTGCACGCGACCTGCCGTGCTGACACGTACTGTTGCCGGATAAGAGCCACTGCCCTCCCGCAGGTCGTAGCCGATGGCGCTGCCCTCCGCGAGGTTATGCATTTGCGCGCTCCTGGAGTGCGCCTCGATGGTCGACCGCACCCCGTGGAGCTCCGAGCGCAGCAATGAAGGGAACAACGCCGCGCCGGCCTGCCGCGTCTCTCGAGCGCCTGCGAGAAGCATGATGATTCCGTCTCCGTGATGCTTGAATCGTTGGCCGTCGTCGTTCCACCGAGCTGGCAGACGGGTCATGCCAGCAACCTTCAGCCATCCAGGTGCCAGCCCGTACTGGCTGACCGGCGCGCCGCCGTGCCAAACGTACCAAGAGAACGGGTGATCCCACTGGAACAGCGTAGGGGCATCGAGATTCACGGCCGTCGTCAGGGCGATGAAGCCGTGATTGCCGCCGCCCAGGTCGATCTCCATGGTGTCAGCCGTCGTTGCCACCTCCCGCAGGAACTTCTCCAGCGTCATAGTGATGGCGGGGATGTCCACGGTGGGCGCCTGTGCGACCTTCTTCGGTGTTAAGTGCGAAAAAAGGCCGCTGCTGGCGCGCGAGGGCTGCTCCTCGGCTTTCGGCGCCCAGACGAGGGGAATCTCGTCGAGGCGGGCAATACGACGTTCCAAGGCCGGCGCGAGGCCCAGCTGAGCGAACAGCTTCTCGGCTTGCGCGATGTTGCCGGCGCTCGGGAGCGCCTGCGGGCGCTGGTAGCGCAGCGGGTGCATCTTGTCGGCGAAGCGCTTGGCAATGTCGTTGAACTCCAAGCCGGCGGCAATGTCTTCCAGTAGCGTGCCGATCATGGAACTGCGCGGGTGGCAGAAACCCGCCGGGGCCTTGGCAGTCGCGGCCCACACAACCGCGGCCTTTCCATGACCGCTCGCCGCCGCATAAGCAACGTGCAACTTGTGGAGCCACTCCGCCTGACCCAGCACGCGCTCGCTGCTGTAGAGGTGGTCTGACTTCAGCAGCGCCACGGCCGTCTCGAGCATGGGCTGCGTGAACTCGGTCAGCGCGTGCATGACCGTCTTGAAGTCCTCCCGCTTCTCGGCCATGGCCTGCACGGGTGTCAGGATGGCGCCGCTGTAGCGCATGGCCGCAGGCGGCGTTACGGCAAAGTGCAGCCAACCTCCGGCCTCGGATGACCCCCACACGGCTTCACGGCTCAGGAACGGGCTTGTGATCTTGGCGCGGCGCACGGCCTTACCCAGAGCCGCTACAGCTTGCGTGTACTCGTCTAGTGCGTCCTCCTCATGCCAGATGGCCGAGTGGATGGAGCCATCTTCCTCAACGATGGCTAGACTGCCGAAGCGTTCGATGAACTTGCGGCACGCCGAGCAGTTCTTATATTGCCGACGCACCGGGTCGGTGAAGCTGTCTAAATACTGAGCCCACAGGTTTTCAGCATCGGTCAGGAAAACGGGCCGCGCACCGTCTTGGATGCGTTGCAGAAATCGTGTCTGAACGCGGGCCAGGAATTCACGGTATTCGCCGTCATCGTGGTTGTGTTGCATTTCCCCTCCTTGATTGGTCGAGTGTGGGCCAAGTTCCGGATCCCTTGGCGTTCTAGTTCGTGCACGACCGCACGTTGGTCGCGCCGTTGATTCCGATCGCTGCAGAGCAGTCTTCGACAGAAGTTCAGTGCTGAAAGTGGCCAGCGTCGCTGTACCCCTGACTGCGCCTGCTCTTTGAAGCTTCGTTCGGATGGGCCATTGAGGGCACAAAGCCCTCACCCATCTATCCCTTCACGCACACCACCTGCTTCAATGTGTGCACGACCTCCACCAGGTCGCCCTGTGCGGCCATGACGGCATCGATGTCCTTATAGGCCATCGGAATCTCGTCGATCACGTCGGCGTCCTTGCGGCACTCGACACCCTCGGTGGCCTTCGCATGGTCCTCTACGGTGAACATCTTCTTGGCCTTGGTGCGGCTCATCACGCGGCCTGCGCCGTGACTGCAGCTCTCGAAGCTTTCCGGGTTGCCCAGGCCGCGGACGATGTAGCTGCGTGCACCCATGCTGCCCGGGATAATGCCCATCTCGCCGCGCTTGGCGCTCACGGCGCCCTTGCGGGTCACGAACACGTCCTGGCCGAAGTGGCGCTCTTGCTGCACGTAGTTGTGGTGGCAGTTCACTGCCTCGACATGCGCCTTGAAGGGCTGAGCGATGACAGAGCGCACGGTGGCGATCAGGTTGGCCATCATCACCTCGCGATTCTTCATCGCAAATTTCTGCGCCCACGACACGCCACGAACGTAGTCGCCGAAGTACTGCGCGCCTTCCTCAAAATAGGCCAGGTCTTTGTCGGGGAGATTGCGTTGGTGGCGCTCCGCGTCCTTCCTGGCCAGCTCGATGAAGTGCGTGCCGATGGCGTTGCCCACACCACGCGAGCCGGAGTGCAGCATGAACCAGACGAAGCCCGCTTCGTCGAGGCAGACCTCGATGAAGTGATTGCCCGTGCCAAGCGTTCCCAGGTGCTTGCGGTTGTTCGTGTTCTTCAGACGCGGATGCAGCTCGCACAGCGTGTCGAACTCGTCAGCCAGCGTGGCCCAGACTTGGTCCACCGTCTCGGGCGGGTTCTCCCAGCTGCCCGGGTCGCGGCCGCGGTGCTTGGGGGCCGAGCCGTGCGGCACCGCCTTCTCGATGGCCGAGCGCAGCGGGCCAAGGTTGTCTGGCAGGTCTTCAGCGCGAAGCGTGGTCTTGGCGGCCATCATGCCGCAGCCGATGTCCACGCCCACCGCGGCCGGGATGATGGCCTTCAGCGTCGGGATCACCGAGCCGACGGTCGCACCGATACCCAGGTGCACGTCCGGCATCGCCGCGATGTGCTTGAAGACGATGGGCAGCTTGGCTGCGTTGGCGAGCTGTTGCTTGGCTTCCGGCTCCACTGGGACGCCCTGCGTCCACATCTTGATCGGCACGCCGCCTTCGGGCTGTTCGATGCTGTAGTTCATGGATTTCTCTTGGTGATCAATTGGTGGACGCGACGGGATTCGAACCCGCATCAATGCAGCAACCACGGCTTTTAGCCAATGGCATCGTCGGCGATTGGAAACGCGCGCCAGTGACAGACCCGTCATCGGAGCCAGCACCTGCATCCTCAATCGTGCTCGCCGACTAACTTGCCTGCTGCACCTGGTGTTACCCAGGCTGCCGGCATGTCAATCATTTTTGGCAGTGGCGCTCCCTTCTGTGCCAGCGCGCCCGAAACTGAAAGTGATGCTCAGCTGTCCTTGGCGTTCAACGTCTCGTTCATGTTCCCTTCTCACGCAACACGCGTGCCAGTGCGGTGCTCCCGAACTGCGGGATCTGCTAAGTGGTTGAACAAGAAAAGAAAAATTGGCTTCATGGCTTATCAATGCCGAAGTCGACAACCAAAAGTGACCGCGGACATTAGAACTTCAGCTAGTGCTTTAGCCTCAACGCTAGCTGAGAGAGAACGGCGTAAGAAGCGTCCTCAAGTGAATGCAGACGCTTGAAGGCGCCGCCCGCCTCGCGCGGCCCCTGCTCACATCGCACAGCAACTGAGTCATTCATCGCTGCCCACAAGCAACGCCCCTGAATCGCCCCGGGTTCTGCGTCAAGGCATGGGGGGGCCGAAGCCCCCTTGATTCAACCGCCGAGCAGCCAGCCAGATACCAATGTCGTCGTGCACCAGCACCTTCAGGCGGTCGCCACGCCGGTTGGTGAACAGGCAGAGGCATGATGAGGCGCGCTGCACCGAAGACCGCAACCACGCGCGCCAGCGCTGTGTCGCAGCCCACCGTCGCGGTGATGCTGCGCCAACGGAGCCAGTCCGCGGCACTGCACGTTGCCGCACCGCGCGCGTCCCGATAAGCTGGTCAACGTCTACCGTGTGCCGGAGGGCGTGTCATGTCACTGCGCTACTGCGTTCCACTGCTGACTTTGCTGCTACCCCTCGGCTAGGCCAGCACCGGGCAGGCCACCAAGGGCGAGTACCAGCGGCCCCACCTGAACGATCGGCGGGCGGATGCCTTGGCCGATTGCCTGATGCTGTACGTGCCGAGCCGAAGTGCCTCAATCGATACGGGGCTCGCGCAGGCGCAATGGGTGGCCCATCATTTTGAGCAGCGCTCGTGGCTGGCGATCGAGCTGCTGCACGGGCTCGATGATGCGGCCTGGCTCGCCACCGCCCGTGAGGTGTCCCCCAGGACCGGACTACGGATGGTGGCGGCCGGCGATATCCACATGCACGTGCGCTCACGCAAGCCGCTGCAGGACGTGCTGACCGCCATTCGGGTCGGCAAGCCGCTGGTCGACTGCGGCTACGAACTGCAGCCCAACGCCGAGCGGCACTGCGTTCGCGCCTGCGACTGGCGCAGATTTATCCGAGGGAGCTGCTGGACGAAACGCTCCAAATCTCCCGCCGCTGCACCCTCTCCCTCGACGAGCTGAAGTACGAGCACCCGCGGGAGCTCGTGCCAAAAGGCGAGACGCCGGCCGGCTACCTGCGGCGGCTCACCTATGAGGGCGCGGGGCGGCGCTACCCCGGGGCATTCCGCAGAACGTCACTGAGCTGATCGAGCACGAGCTGGCCTTGATCGCAGAGCTGCAGTATGGGGCCGGACCGCTCACCGTCGTGTTCGCGCCTCTCGGTGCAAGAAGTCAGCGAGCACGTCAATATTGAAGGTGCCTCTCGAGCAAAATCCTTGCTTGGCTGCTTCCTGTTCTGAGTATCGTTCAGGAGTAGCTGAAAACCGTGGCCCTTCACCACTCGGACGGCTTTGCACCGGCAGTGCCGGCGGTCGTAGCCGTTCGATCGCGAAGCTCACACGAGACCTTGGGCCATGTACAGCGCCAACACGATCATCACGACTGCGACGAGGCCATCTAAGACACGCCATGCGCCGGGCTTGGTCAGCAACCTACCGGCGTAGTGTGCACCACAGGTCAGGCCGATGAACCAGACGGCTGAGGCGGACACCGCACCGACACCGTAGCTCAGCTGAGCAGGACTGGGGAGCAGCGCTCCAGCTGCACCAATGACCAATACAGTGTCCATCCAGGCTATCGGATTGAGGAACGACGTCACGAGGAGCGCAGTTCGGCCACTACTCTCGGATTCGGTGACGCGCGCAGCCTGATCGCCCTTCGAGTGGATCGCGCGCCGGATCGCCGCTATACCATGCCACAACATTAACCCAACGCCAATCCACATCGCCGCATGCTGCGCAGCGGGTGCATCGCGAAGAGCGATGGAGATGCCGGTGACCCCCAGAAAGATGAGCAGCGCATCGCTTCCAACGGAAACAGCCAGGAGCTCGCCTATGGGTCTACGTTTCAGGGCTTCGCGCAAGACAAGAATGTCCTTGGGCCCAGGGAACACGAACATACCGAGGCCGAGGGCGAAGCCTTGCACGAAGGCGAGGAAGTCGAACATCTTGCATGCCGACAACCTCCTAAGCTGGACCGGTATTTGGAAAGGCACATCCTAACAATTCTTGAGCGGTGTATGTGCCGGATTCAAGGTGCTCAGTGACACGCACCCCGGGCCGGTAGTGGAGCGATGCCCTCTGTGAGGACCCACCATGTGCGCCCGAAGAGAGAAGAAAGGGCGCGCTGTTCCCCACCCGCTCTGTCACGGATCACCGCACGGGAACCCGAGCAACCGACGTTGCTCCTGCCAGGC
Organism: Eleftheria terrae; assembly: GCF_030419005.1. Classification (NCBI taxonomy): domain Bacteria; kingdom Pseudomonadati; phylum Pseudomonadota; class Betaproteobacteria; order Burkholderiales; genus Eleftheria; species Eleftheria terrae. The sequence goes on along the minus strand of NZ_CP106953.1, from coordinate 49,988 downwards.
CCGCGGCAGCATGTCTCGGCGCCCTCGGATCAGCTGGAGACTCAGGTGTCGGGGCTGCTTGCCCTCAAGGATCGCTTCGACGGTGTCGGGTGCCAGCAAGGTGAGCCGCAGCGACTCCGCAACCCAGCCGGCATCGAGCATCAGCAGCCGTGCCAGCCCTTCGTTAAAACCGCCTCGCCCTACTTCATCAGCCGCTGCCAGTAGAAGGCCTTGCCAAGCACCTTGATCATCAACACATCGAGCGTCGACAGTGACCTCGGTGCGTCGTCCCCGTCGTCAAGGAACACGGCTGGCGTGAGCAACGCCTCCTCGTCGTGAACGAGGCCAACGAGCGCCTCGACTTCGTCGAACGCGAAATCGTCCGCCGCATTGGCGAGCGGCTCTACGGCAAGGGAGGACGGAGCGATGGCTGAGCCCTGGACCGTCGAAGCCGTGGCCCTGCACTTCGCCGATGCCGCCGACACGGCACGCCGGCTGCCGCCGGTCCGGATGCAGGCCTATCGGAGCAGCTGGCCGCAGTTCGCTTGGGCGCCGTGTGAGGCGCTTGCGCGGGATGACGACCGCCCGCTATCCTTGCCGCCCTCCCCTCAGGCCGTCGAGCGCATGCTGCAGGCCATGCAGTGGGTACAGTGGCTGGAGGTTGAGCAGCGGCATCTGATGTGGCTGCGGGCCAAGCGCCGCGGGTAGAGCGACATCGGCAAGAGCGTAGGCCTGGGCCGGCTCACGGCCTCGCGCCGGTGGATGGACGCCCTGGCCGTCGTGGCGGACCGGCTCAACATCGAACTAGGTGTTTGGTCCCGGGATGAGGTGGTGTGGGTTGAACTTGAACGGTAAAGGGTCCTGGCGCCAGGCATCACAGATGGTTGGAAGGGAGTCCGCCAACGCAGTGCCTTCAGATGTTTGGCGAAGTTGTAGGCTGTGACGAAGGCCTGCACGTGTGCTTTGAGCGCGCCGAAGCTCGGATAGTGGAAGGCCTTGACGGTCGCTTCCTTGATGGTGCGATTCATGCGTTCGGCCTGCCCGTTGGTCCATGGGTGATACGGCTTGGTCAAACGATGCTCAATGCCGTGCTCGCGGCAAACGCGCTCGAATACATGGCCGCCACCATAGGCATCAGTCATACCTCCTCGGTAGCGAGGCTGCTCTGCGAATGGCGTGCCGTTGTCCGTCAACACGGTGTGGACGGCGTAAGGGAACGCGGCCACCACATCGCGCAGGAAGGCCGCACCGTTGAGTTTCGTGGCGGCCTCGTAGAAGGCGATGTAGGTGAACTTCGTGACCCGGTCGATGGCCAGGAACAGGTGCAGCTTGCCCTGGGCGAGGCGCAGCTCGCAGCTATCGATGTGGACGTAGCCGATGGACGGTTCTTGGAAGCGGCCCCGCTTGGAATCCTTCTCCTGGCTGCGAGGGAGTTGCTGTATGCCGTGCCGCACCAGACAGCGGTGCAAGGCACTGCGGCTGAGTTGTGGAATGCGCTAACGCAGACAGCCGAGGATGTCGTCCAGAGGCAGCAAGGTGCGTCGTCGCAGTTCCACCACAGCGGCCTCCTCAGCCTCGCTGAGCTTGGCGCTACGTCGTTGTCGGGGACCCATCGGTGCGTCTGTCGTGGTGGTGCGGCGGCGCCACTTCGCCACCGTCTTCTCGTTCAAGCCGTAGCGGGCGGCGAGTGCGCGAGTCGTTTCTTGCGACGCTCGCAACTCGGCTCGAACTCTCGACGTTGTGCGGGCTGAACCGTGAAGGCTTGCTGCCATAGACAGTCCTCCTGTTGGGCCGTCAGAATTCCACCATGACTCTCCGGGACTGAACACCTAGGCCGGCGATCACCTGATCGTACCGACGGCAACCGCCGCCGGTGTCCCGTCAGGAGAGCGCGCATAGACAACCTCACCTCGGAACAAGCATTGGCCCGAACTGCGCCTTGGAACAAGGGCAGGCTGGCCGGCCAGAAAGCACTGCTACGGCTCAAGGACATCTGGGCGATCCGCGTGCGCCTGCAGCTCCAGCGCCGGAATCGGGAGCTCGCCCTGCTAAACCTTGGCCTCGACAGCAAGCTGCGAGCGTGCGACCTGGTCGCCCTCCGACTTCGAGATGTCTGCCACGGCGGGACGGTTGCCAGCCGCGCCATCGTCGTCCAGCAGAAGACTGGGCACCCGGTGCAGTTCGAGATCACTGCATTGACGCGCGACTTAACCCATGCATGGATCACTGAGGCGCAGTTGCGAGCGGGGGGTTTTTTGTTTCCCAGCCGGTGTCAGCGGTCGGACCACTTGGGAACTCGCCAATACGCGCGAATTCTTCACGGTTGGGTCGAGGAAATAGGCCTTGATGTCCGGCCTGCGGACACACTCCATCCGGCGCACGAAGGCGACCCCGGTCTACAGGCGTACGAAGAACCTCCGCGCGTTGCAGCTGCTGCCCGGACACACCAAGCTGGAGAGTGGACTGCTCCGACGTCTTGCGCGCTGGCAGCAGGGGCAACCGCACCGCCATTTCGCCTCCGACAGTTCGTGCCGGTGATATGCCATCGCTTCCCGTCGTATCCCATTCCCAGCCATAGCGGAAGCCACGACATGCGGCGGCCGATCAAACACGCGCTAGCAGGCTGCTGAAATACCTCGCCGTCGGCAGCGCATCCTGGCGGAGATGCGGCACAGTGTCACCCAGCACCCGAACCTGAATCTTGTTGTCACCTATGCGCGGTCCCGACACCTTCACCGAGAGCCTGTTCAGCGTCAAGAAGCTGGACGACTTCGTGCCGGCCACGCATCCGCTGCGAGCGATACGCGCGATGGTCAACGACGCGTTGATCGAGCTTGAAGACATGTTCGCCGACATGTATGAGGACGCCGCCAAGGGCGGGCGTCCGAGCATCGCCCCGCAGAAGCTGCTACGGGCGATGTTGCTGCAGGTGCTGTACTCGGTGCGCTCGGAGCGACTGCTGATGGAGCAAGTGCAATACAACTTGCTGTTTCGCTGGTTCATCGGCCTATCGATGGACGACAACGTGTGGGTGCCCACGGTATTCAGCAAGAACCGACAGCGCTTGATCGAGCACGATGCGGTGGTCGCGTTCTTCAACGAAGTGCTGGCGCAAGCCGAGCGCAAGAACTGGCTGTCCAAGGAACACTTCAGTGTGGACGGCACGCTGATCCAGGCGTGGGCCAGCCACAAGAGCTTTGTGCCCAAGAAGGCCGGTGACGACGACGACGCGGGCGGTGGCAGCAGCAACGATGGCAGCGACTTCCGGGGCCAGCCGCGCAGCAACGACACGCACGAATCGAAGACCGATCCAGACAGCCGCCTGTATTGCAAGGGCAAGACTGCCAGCGAGATGCGCTTCATGGGCCACACACTGATGGACAACCGGCACGGCCTGATCGTCAATGCCGTGGTCACTCAGGCAGACGGCTATGCCGAGCGCGCGGCGGCCCGGGCCATGATCAACGATGCCCGGCAGGTCAACCCTGAGGCAGAGATCACGCTGGGTGCAGACAAGGGCTACGACGCGGCGCAGTTCATCGCCGAGTTGCAGCAGCTCAAGGTCGAGCCTCATGTGGCGCAGAACAAGTCGGGGCGTCGCTCGGCGGTGCCCGATGAGATCGCCCAGACCGACGGGTACGCGTTGTCGATGCAATGCCGCAAGCGCATCGAGCAGGCCTTCGGGTGGGCCAAGACCATCGGCTCGATCCGGCAGGTGATGGTGCGCGGACTCAAGAAGGTGGACCAGTTGTTCGTGCTGAACATGGCGGCCTACAACTTGGTGCGCATGCGCTCGCTGGGACAGGTCCGTCTGCAAGGCGCCAGATGAGCAGCGCAGGTGCGCAACTCGGCCCTCCACAGGGGCGAACCGGCCCGGAAATGGCCCTTCTGACACTCCTCGCGACGGCAGCTACCGAAACTCCATCAGCTCGCGGGTCGAGGTAGGTGCTTCAGCGCAGTATTTCAGCAGCCTGCTAGGGACTCGGCGTCAACAAGAATGCACGAGTACGGCCGTTGAAAGATCCGGTTCCGACGATTTGGCCTCGGTCGTTAATGTCGGTAGCGCCGTACAGCACCCAGCCCTCGGCGGAGGCATCCACCAGCGCGTTCAGGTCGAGCATTCGCTCGCCGTCGAAGAAAAAGGCGTGTGCTGCGCCTTCTTTCATCAAAGACTGGCCAACTACATGACCCCGAGCATTCACGGCGTATCCCCATGATTCCCGCCCGCCCAATGTGCCAAGGTCGCGCATCACGCGTCCGTCATACAAAAAGGCGTGAATCGGAGAATCCGGACCGATCCACTCACCGGTAACGTGACCCTTGGAGCTGATGCCCCGCCCTACACTGAGGTAACCGCCGAGCGCGCCAAGGTCGCGTACGGTGGTGCCGTCCGACAGGAACGCACGCCGCTGCAGATCGGCGTTGTAGGCTTCGCCTGTGATCCATCCATCGTCATTGATGTCGTTGGCGCTGGTGATGCTGACCAATCCAGTGGCAAAGCCAGGGTCCAAGGGCGTTACGATTCCATTGACCCATACATAGCCGTACGTGTCGTCAAAGGGGGCGCTACCGCCCTCTCGCGCCATGCTTCCGACGACCGCACCACTGCTGTTGATGGCATGAGCCCATGACAGATTGGTCAGAATGTCCAGGCTGTCATCGTGATCGTAGATGAAGCCGTAAATCGAACTGCCATAGTGCACGCGACCGACGATGGTGCCGTGGTCGTTGATGCCGGCAGCGATGCTACCGTCACCGCCGATGCTCGAGAAGATTTCGAAGCGCCCTTTTCTGTACCTGAAGGGGGACCAGAGCACAGGGCCTCGCGCGCCGGCGACGTAGCCGTTGTTACTGATGCTGAGTGCGTAGGTGTCGATGGCTGCGCCGCCGTCCAGCGAGGTCAGGCGAAATCGGTGAGGAACGGTAGCGTTGGACCCCGTACCGATCTTGCCCTCGTTCATGGCTCCGGTACGAAACGGCCCTGGCGCCTGCTTCGCCGGGATCAACGGCCTCGCCTCGTCGCCAGGGGCAAGCCCTGAGATGGCGCTGTATAGAGGAGGACTCGCTACAGCCGATGTCAGAGCTAATCCCAGTAGCCCTAACGCGGCGATCAATGATCGATGGGCCATCTTACGTCTCCCTCCTCGACCTCAGTCGGAAGAACTGAATGCCGCGATACATAGGGACGGCGACAGGGCGCGGCGACCACGGCCACCACCGCGCCTGGCTCCGCGCACAGAGCGCCTGTCATCTTCGGCGCTGGCCCTCGGGCCGTGCACTCAGGTTTGCATGGCGTGGGCTATGTGCGATTGAAGCTGCGCCACCTCATTGCTGCCAGCACTGAGCAGAACCGCTCCGTCATATGGCGGAGCGCCGCTCAGATTCTTCGTCAGGTCCTTGTTCGCACCACGCGCCACGATGGCCGCTGCCCCTCTTCGCACGAAGGCAAGTACCGCCAGCACTCCGCTGCCTAGCAGCATTGCAGCGCTTGGTTCCGGAACAGCGGGCGTCGGTGTGCCAACCACGGGAGCGCCTGATGTTGCCGGCACTGCCACACGATGTAGGAAGAATGGCCCTACCTCCTCGTAGTGCCCCGATTGGGACACACTGAAGATGTCGAAGTCGCGGTCGCTTACGATACCGAAGAAGCCGGTTTCTCCATTGAGATGCACGCTGTCAAAGTACTCACCAACGATGGAGAGCTCAACACTGACTGAAGAAGTGTCTCCGGTGACGTCAAGCCCAATAGAGTGGATCGTCGGATGGTGATCGGGCGAGACGTTCAACGCGCCGTCCACACTCCTCCACGCTGTGCCGGCGGGCTCGGCCGTGATGGCGTCACCGATCCACATGACCGAATCCCATCCGTCCCAGCAGTTTCCACCTGGCTTGGAACACGTCTCGAACGTCATATCGTCGCTGAACTGATCACCAGGGACGTAGACGGCTGACGGCGGCCCGCCCTCGAAGGTGATGAAACTGTACGATCCGCCAACGGCGGCAAGATAGGCGTTGAGATCCCGGTACACCGTGATTCCTGAGTACGCTGGCCCACTGGCGCCAATCAGAACCAAGGCCAACAACGTCCCGGCGCTACGAGCGTTCATGTCAGCTCCCCTTAGAGCGATGCCTACCTCACCTGATCAATTTAGGCAGTGGCTTGCATGCCGCCCCCCCTGATTCGCGGGGCCGCACAGGCGACTTGCTTCACTTCCCTTCCGCAAGACGCGAGCAAGAGGGAGCAAGGTTCGGGCAGCAGATAAGCGGCGCTGGGCGCCTCGCGTCGTCGCAGCGGCGAGCCAGTCACATGGAACAGAACTTGCGATGTCCTGCGCCTCTTTCACTTGCGCCGGATCCACGGAGCCGGGCGGTGTGGCCGATGATCGTCGACATGCCGTCCACCGGGCGCCCTGGCCTCGCACCTGCTCCTGCGCCATACGTCTTCCCATTCCATGAAACCTGAACTCCTTGCCACGTTTGTCGGCCTCGCCATGGCCGGCATGTTCACCATGCCGCCCGCTCTGGCGCAGGCCTCGGCCCAGCCGGCGGCGCCGGTGCCCGCCCCGGCGGCCAGCGATACGCCCTATCCCGGGGTGCTGCAACTGGAGGTCGATGCCACCGATCTGCAGCACCGGGTGCTGCGGGTCCGCCAGGCCCTGCCCGCGCGCGAAGGGCGCCTGGCCTTGCGCTACCCGCGCTGGCTGCCCGGCACCCATGCGCCGTCCGGCGACGTCAACCTGCTGGGGGGGCTGAAGATCCAGGACGCGCAAGGCCGCCTGCTGCCCTGGACACGCGATCCCGCCGATGCCTTTGCCTTCCTGGTGGACGTGCCGGCCGGCGGCACGACGCTGAACATCGAGTTCGTCCACCTGACGCCACTGAGCGAGCGCACCGGCCGCCCCTCGATGACCCCGGCCATGCTGGGCGTGCAGTGGGAAACCGTGCTGCTGTATCCGGCCGGCCACTACAGCCGCCGCATTGCCGTGCAACCCCGCCTGCGCCTGCCGCCGGGCTGGCAGCAGGCCAGCGCCCTGCGCACACCGGACGGCCGGCTGCCGCAAGCCGATGAACACGGCTGGGTGCGGTATGCGGAGGTGAACCTGGAGACGCTGGTGGACGCGCCGGTGTTTGCCGGCCGGCACATGAAGCGCATCGAGCTCGAGGCCGCCGGGCGCGACCGCCCGGTGGCGCTCAACATCATGGCCGATGAAGCCGAGCAACTGGAAGCCAGCGACACGCAGCTGCAGGCCCACCGGCAACTGGTGCAGCAGGCCGACCGCTTGTTTGGCGCCCGGCACTTCGACCACTATGACTTCCTGCTGGCCCTGAGCGAAAGCTTCGGCGGCATCGGCCTGGAGCACCACCAGTCAAGCGAGAACGCGGTCAAGACCAGCTACTTCAAGGACTGGGCCAAGGCCATCGTCGACCGGGAGCTGCTGCCCCACGAATATGTGCACTCCTGGAACGGCAAGTTCCGGCGCCCGGCCGACCTCTGGACCCCGACCTACGATGCGCCGATGCAGGACAGCCTGCTCTGGGTCTACGAAGGCCAAACTCAGTACTGGGGCCGCATGCTGGCGGTGCGCAGCGGCCTGGTCACGGCCGAGCAGGAGCGCGATGCGCTGGCCCAGGTGGCCGCGGCATTCGAGCATCGGTCGGGCCGTGCCTGGCGCAGCCTGCAAGACACCACCAACGAGCCCATCCTGAGCGAACACCGGGCGAAGGACTGGCCCAACTGGCAACGCACCTACGACTACTACGACGAAGGCGCCCTGGTCTGGCTGGATGCCGACACCCTGATCCGCGAGCGGTCGCAGGGCAAGCGCTCGCTGGACGACTTCGCCAAGCGCTTCTTCGGCGTGGCCCCGGGTCGCGTCGAGCCGCTCACCTACACCTTTGAAGACGTGGTGCGGGCACTCAACGAGGTGCAGCCGCACGACTGGGCCGGCTTCCTGCGCGCCCGGCTCGACGCGCGGCAAGCCGCCGGGGCACCACTTGACGGGCTGGCGCGCGGCGGCTGGAAGCTGGCCTACGACGAGAAGCCCAGCGACTTCTTCAAGGCCAACGAGGCCGAGCGCAAGGTGACGAACCTGCTGTACTCGATTGGGCTGATCCTGCGCGAGGACGGCACGCTGGCCGACGTGGCCTGGGACGGCCCGGCCTTCCGCGCGGGCCTGGCCCCCGGCATGAAGCTGGTCGGCGTCAACCTGCGGGCCTACAAGCCCGAAGTGCTGCAGCAGGCCATCACGGCGGCGCGAGCGGCCGGATCGGCCCCGATCGAGCTGCTGCTGCAGGAGGGCGACCGCTACCGCATCGCCCGGCTCGACTACCACGGCGGGCTGCGCTATCCGAAGCTGGAGCGGCTGGCGAATGTGCCGGACCGGCTGGGCGCCATCCTGGCGCCGCGTTGAGCGGGCGGCGGGCGCTGGCACCCGCCGTGAACAGCTGGCAGCCGCCTTGCATCAGCTGCGGGCGGCTGCGCTGGGCTTGCGAGCGTGCCACATCGGCGCTGTGACGGTGTCACACCTTGGAGCAAGCAGGCTGATGAAGAACCCCTGCCGGCGGGCATCCGAAGAACCACTGCCGGCGGACATTCGGTGGACCGCCGCGCCGCAGTGCCCGGGGCGCCGCTGTCTTCCGCGCGCGCCGGACGGCCGCGCCGCGCTGTCCAGCGCGCTCGCTGCCGCCAGCCGACCTTGCCAGGGTGGCCTGGACCCGCTGAACAGCGTCGCAGGCCAGGCGCTGGCGGGCGTTCACGCCGTGCCGAGATGCTTTTCGAAATGCCGGAACAGGCTGGTCTGGTACTTCTGAGGCAGGGTCGACGAACGCTCCTGGAGAAAGCCATCCGTCAGTTCGTTGCGCCGGATCGTGACCACGATCCAGTTCTTGGGCTCCGACGGCGTGCGCTCCGTATCGACGAAAGCGGCCTCGCCGAAGAACTGCGTCAGGGAGATGTCGCTCTTCTGGTTCCATATCACGAAGTCGCCGTTTCTCTCGGTGAAATTCCACTGGTGCAAACCGTGGTAGTTCTCCGACACCGCTTCGTTTTCAAAATGCCCCAGCTGAATAAAGCCGCCCGGCTTGACGATTTTCAGCATTTCCACAATAGCAGAAAGAGGATCGTAGGAATGATCCAGCGCGTTTGCGCAGTGCACGGCGTCAAAACGCCGTGGCGGGAAAAAGTGGGACAGGTTTTCTCCGTCACTGAATGTCGTGCGCACCGGCGGATGGATATCAAACCTGTCGATGAGCGTGTTATAGACATCCGCAAGGGGATCACACGCCGTGATGTGCAACCGCTTCCCGGGGACGTTCTTGCCCAGGTTCGTCAGCGGGCCGGAACCGACGTCCAGCAGGAAGATATCCACCGGCGCCAGCAGGGAAAGGCGGCGGGCCAGCCGGGTGTCGCGGCTGCCGACCTCGGTGTCAGGATTGAGCCGGAACCGGAAATCGTCCGGGTAGTCCCCTCCCCGGGTTCGCAGGTAATGCTCCCAGTAAGCGATCTCGTCTCCGATGTTATCGAGCCATACTGCGTATTCTTCGTTCACGACTTTCAAATCGAAACTCCTACGCTCAATTGCTCATCCGGCGCGAATGGCCATTCACACCACCGAATTCGAGCGGCGATGCCAGCACCCCATCTACAGCAGCGGTGAAACCCCCTGTAGCGCAAGACCATCGTATTTACCCTTGCCTGCTACGTTCCTCCTTGTGACATCCCGGCGCGCCGGGGCCTGCGCCATTGGCGGTTAACGGGTGGCGCAAAGACAGGCGCAGTCGCCAGCGCGGTGGCGCGCTCCGACCTCGCCGGGCCGCCCTCCAGCTGGTCCGCCGGACGGCCCGAGGGGGTCGCGGCGCGAAGGCGGCAGGTGGCGCCTCGCCGGTGCGCTCCGCGCGCCGATGCCGGGATCACGGAGGGCTCACCGGCGACGCGCGACGGCACCTCATCGTGCTCCGGCGACCACCTCGGCCCGCCATGACTTGGACAGATGGTTCCCGGCCGGCTTTGTGAAAAAGGGGGATTTCCCCGGACTGTCTTTCCTTTACAGAGCGCCTGGGTGTCAGATACTGGCCCCTCTCACGCAGCCGCCGGCTGTGGTCGGTTTGCGAGAACAGAGCGGTTCTGAGCGAGTAGTAGGTGTTGCTTGAGCCAGCGTCCCCCATCGAAGACTGAAGTTCGCCTTCCCGGCGAAGATCGAAGGGCAGCCGCCCTGCCCCCTGCCAGGCCCCCCGGCGCGCCACACCGCCCCGCGGACACGGGTGGCGCCCCGCCGTCCTTCAACCGGTGCCAGGCATGAGGCGCCCGGCTTGCGCACCCTGCCGTCCAGGCCACCGAGCGCACTTGCCGGCCCTTCTGCCCCCCGCCTCTCCCACTGCCCCGCGCCTGTCTCGCGCACCGCGCGTGCCCCGCTACGACCGCCCCCCGCCGGCGTCCCGGCGCATTCCTTGTGGAGCCTTCATGCCGTCTCGCCCTTTCGCCGCAGCCACTGTCGCTGCGGCAGCCACCGTGCTGTTCTCCGGTTGTGCGCAAATCCAGCCCCGGCCGCTGGATGCCGACGCACTGCAGCAACAGACCCTGCAAGACCGGGCAGCCAGCCGGCGCGACGTCACCCCGCTGGGCACCACCCTCAGCCTGGATGAGGCCATTGCGCGGGCCCTGAAGTTCAACCTCGACCGCCGTGCGCGCCTGCTGGAGCAGGCCCTGGCGGCCCAGCAGTTCGACCTGTCGCGGTATGACCAGTTGCCGCGCTTGCTGGCATCGGCCGGCTATACCGCGCGCGACAAGGACCGCATCTCGATCAGCACCGACCTCGAAGGTCGCCCCACCGGAGCCGACCCCACCCTCTCGCAGTCGCGCGAGCACACCGTGTCCCAGATCGAGTTGAGCTGGAGCCTGCTGGACTACGGGCTGGCCCGCTACAACACCCAGCAGGCGGCGGACCGCATGCTGGCTGCCGCCGAACGCCGGCGCAAGGCCACTCATCAACTGGTGCAGGACGTGCGCGTCGCCTTCTGGCGCGCGGCCAGCGCGCAGCGCTTGCAAGCCGATGTGAAGGCCAGCCTGCAGCTGGCCGACGACGCGATGGCCGACGCCCGCCGTGCCGAGGCCGAGAAGCTGCGCTCGCCGCTGGACGCCTTGCGCTACCAGCGCCAGCTGACCGAGAACATGCGGCTGCTGGAGGCCATCGAACAGGAACTGGCCACGGCACGCTATGAACTGGCGGCCCTGATCAATGCGCCCGCTGCACTGCCCACCCGTCTGGTCACGCAGCAGGAGCTGCCCGAGGGCGACCCGCTCACGATGGATGCATCGGCCATGGAGGAACGGGCCCTGGCGCAGAACGCCGACCTGCGGGAGCAGTTGTACCAACGCCGCATCGCGGCCACCGAAGCGCGCAAGGTCATCGCCCGCGCCTTCCCTAATCTGAGCTTCAGCATCGGCCCGCACTACGACACCGACCGCTACCTCGTCAACAATGCCTGGAGCGAGGCCAGCGTGCAGCTTTCCTACAACCTGCTGGGACTGCTGTCGCTGCCGGCACAGCGCCGCGCCGCCGAAGCCGGCGTGGCCCTGGCCGACCAGCGCCGGCTGGCCGCACATGTCGCCACCATCACGCAGGTCCACGTCGCCCGTGAGCAACTGGCCGGCGCCAGGCGGCAGTTCGAACGCGCCGATGCCCTGTGGGTGCTGGACGACAAGATCACCCGGCAGATGGCCAGCCGCGAACAGGCCCAGGCCGGCTCCAAGCTCGACCGTGTCGCTGCGCAGACCACCGCCATCGTCAGCCTGCTGCGGCGCTATCAAGCGCTGGCCCAGCTGCATGCGGCGCACAGCCGCGTGCACGCCACCCTGGGCGTCGACTTGCTGCCCGAAAGCAGCGACGACCTCAGCCTGGAGCAGATCGCCGCTGTCGTACGTGCGCAACTGGCGGGCCAGCAACGATGAACGCCGCCTCCCACAGGCCCCCCGCGGCCCTGCTGACGACGCTGGCGCTGGCGACGACGCTGGCCGCCGCCCTGCCCGCCCTGGGCCAGGTCGACGCGCCGGCCAAGCGGGCGGCCTCCACCGAGATCCGCGCCCAGCTCTCGCCGCGCCGCTACACCACCATCGCGGCGGAGATCGGCGCGCGGGTCCAGCGTGTCGGTGTTCTCGAAGGGGCGAGCTTCAAGGCCGGCCAGCAGTTGATCGGCTTCGACTGCAGCCTGCAGCGTTCGCAGCTGGCGCGCGCCCGGGTGGCGCTCGACGTGGCGTCCAAGCAGTTGGCCACGCAGACCCGGCTGGCGGAGCTGAACGCCACCGGACGCCAGGAGGTCGAGCAGGCCGATGGCGAGGTCCGCAAGCAACGCGCCGACATCGCGCAGATCGAAGTCATGCTGGGCAAGTGCAGCATCGCCGCGCCCTTTGCCGGCCGGGTGGCCGAGCAGAAGGTGCGCGAGCAGCAATACGTGCAGCCCGGCCAACCGCTGCTGGAGATCATTGACGACACGGTGCTGGAGGTCGAGTTCATCATGCCGTCGCGCTGGCTGCAGCAGGTGCGCGCCGGCAGCCCGGTGCAGATAGCGGTGGATGAGACCGGCCAGACCTATCCCGCGCGGGTGCTGCGCCTCGGCGCAAGGGTCGACCCGGTGAGCCAGTCGGTGAAGGTGGTTGCCGCGATCGAGGGCCGCCCCGCCGAGCTGATGGCCGGGATGAGCGGCCGGCTCATCATCCCGGCCGCCCCCTGATCCCCGCTGCCACATCGCCTGCCACATCGCCTGCCGCACGCCCGCCCGCTTTTGCCCGCCCCTGCCTCCCGAGACCCCCATGACCAAGCCCTCCTGGAAGAACAAGCCCCTGGCCTCCGCGCTGCCGCGTGCCTGGGCCCTCGAAGCCCGCCTGATGTTCGACGCCGCGGCGGTGGTGGAAGCGACCGAGCGGGTGGCGGCCGCGGAGGCAGCGCAGGATGCAGCCGGCCATCCCGAGGCGGCTGCCCCGGCGGCCCCGCCCGCCGCGCCGCCGCTGTTCGTGCTCGAGGCGCCGGCATTGCCACCGGACGCGGGGCAGAAGCTGCAGCAGGCGATCGAGAGCGCCTCGACGCAGGTCCAGGCCTTCCTCCAGCAGCCCGATGCGGCCGCCCGGCTGGCGGAGCTGTTCCACGGCGGGGAGGCGTCGCGCAGTGAAGCATGGTCGTCCGCGCTGGCCGACCTGCAGGCCGGCGCTGCCCAGGGCTGGGGCCTGGAGCTGCGCCTGCTGTCGAGCGGCCAGTTGAACGGCGCGCTCGGCGCCTTTGCGGCGGACGGGCCTCAGGGCCGGCCCGTGGTCCTGCTCAATGCCGACTGGCTTGCGGGCAGCGCCAGCGTGGACGCCCTCACCCGGGTGCTGGTGGAAGAAACCGGGCATGCCATCGACGCGCGGCTCAATGCCGGCGCCGACACCGCCGGCGACGAGGGCGAGGCCTTCGCCAGCCAGGTCCTGAGGTTCGACCTGTCGGCCGGCGCGCTGGAGCGCATCGGCCAGGAAAACGACCATGCCAGCGTGCTCATCGACGGCCGGGCCTACGCGGTGGAGGAGGCGTCGGTCACCTTCACCCAGGTCTACCGCATCACGCCGACCTCACTGAGCGAGGAAGCCAATGGTTTCCGCACCGATGCCTCGGCCCTGGCCGGCAGCAATTTCCGCTTCACCTCGGGCAACCCGAGCGACCCCTACTTCTCCGGCAACAACGTCACCGGCACGCTGTCCTATGTGGACGGCAGCGGCACCCTGCGCTCCATCAGCGGCGTGGTGAGCCGGCTGGTGAAGACCGGCAGCACGGTCAACGGCCTGTACTTCTACGCACCGGGGGCCGACGGCGCCATCGGCACCGGCGACGACTCGGCCTACGTGCTGCGGGTGAACGACAGCTTCAATTTCACCGGCAACACCAACTACGGCACCAGCAGCGACCCGGTCGATTCGGCGATGAACCGATTCATCGCGCCGAACAGCGCGCCCGTGGCCGTCAACGACAGCGCGCTGGCTTCCGAAGACGGCAGTGTCAGCGGCAATGTCCTGAGCAACGACAGCGACCTGAATGCCGACACGCTGCGGGTGACCTCCTTCAAGGTCGGCACCACCACCTATACGGTGGCCAGCGGCGGCAGTGCCACTGCCGTGCTGGCCGGCGTCGGCACCCTGACGCTCAACAGCGATGGCAGCTTCGTTTTCACCGCCGCGGCCGACTACAGTGGTGCGGTGCCGGTGGTGAGCTACACGGCGAGCGACGGCACTGCCACGGCCACCGGCACCCTGAGCGTCGGCATCACGCCGGTCAACGACGCGCCGGCTGGCGCCGACCGCAGCATCACGCTTGCCGAGGGCGGCTCCTACACCTTCGTGGCCGGCGACTTCGGCTTCAGCGATCCGCGGGACAACCCGTCGCATGCGCTGCAATCGGTGCGCATCACCAGCCTGCCGTCGGCCGGCACGCTGACCCTGAACGGCAATGCCGTGACGGCCGGGCAGGAGATCGCAGCGGCCGACCTGGGCCGCCTGGTCTTCACGCCGGTGGGCGGCGCCAGCGGGGCGGCCTATGCCAGCTTCACCTTCCAGGTGCGCGACAACGGCGGCACCGCCGGGGGCGGTGTCGACCTCGATGCGACGCCCAACACCGTGGTGTTCAATGTCACCGCCGTGAACCAGGCGCCTTCGGCCGGCGGCGACACCGCCACGGCAGTGGAAGCCGGCGGCGTCGCCAATGGCACGCCCGGCACCGACCCGAGCGGCAACGTCCTGGCCAATGACAGTGACCCGGACGCGGGCGACGCCCTGGTGGTCGGCGCCGTCACCGGGGCGGCCGGCGGCAGCGTGGCACCCGCGCCGTCGAGCAGCGCCGCGTCGAACCCGGCGGTGGTCAGCGGCCTCTACGGCACCCTGAGGATGGGCGCCGACGGCAGCTACGTCTACCAGGTCAACAACACGCTGGCGGCGGTGCAGGCCCTGCGCAACAGCAGCAACACCCTGGTCGACACCTTCACCTACGTCGCGAAGGATGCGAGCGGCGCCAGCTCCACCAGCACCCTCACCGTGACGGTGCGCGGCGCCAACGACGCGCCGGTGGCCGCGAACGACCGCAATGTGGCCAAGGAAGCGGGCCCGACGCCGGCGGTCTACCCCGGCTCGGACGCGACCGGCAATGTGCTGGCCAACGACAACGACGTGGACACCGGCGACAGCAAGACCGTGCTGCAACTGATTGCCAGCGCCACCGCCGCAGCCACCGGCTCCAGCAGCGGCACCCAGATCACGGTGGGCTCGGTGGGAACACCGGGCAACACCAGCGGCGTCGACGTCGGTGACGTGCTGCACGTCACCGCCAACGGCACGGTGCTCTATGACAAGAACCCGGCCAGCCTGGCCAACCGCGTGACCGTCACCGCGATCTCGGGCACCACCATCACGCTGAACCGATCGGTGAGCATCCCGGCAGGCGCGAGCATCCAGTTCTGGGCGCCCAACCCGGGCGGCCAGATCAATGGCAGCAACTACTACACCACCACGGGCCAGTCGTCCACCAGCGTGCCGGCGTCCTCGACGCTGTCGCTGTCGAACATCAGCGGCACGGTGCTGGTCGGCATGACGGTCAACGGCACCGGCGCGGGCAGCGCGCCGACCGTGACGGCGGTGGACTACACCACCGGCCAGATCACGCTGAGCGCCGCGGTGAGCCTGTCCAGCAGCACCGCGCTGACGTTCAACATGGCCGCCGGCAGCAACATCCAGGGCCAGCGCGGCGTGCTCAGCCTGGGCGCGAACGGCAGCTACACCTACCACATCACCAACAACAGCCTGGCTGCGGGGCAGACCGCCACCGAAACCTTCACCTACCAGATGACGGACGCGAGCGGCCTGCGCAGCTCTGCCGTGCTGTCCATCACCATCGAAGGCACCACCAATGACACCGAGCCTGACGCACGCGCCGACGCCGTGGTGGCCGTGGAGGCCGGCGGGGTGGCCAACGGCACGCCGGGGGTGGATCCGGCCGGCAACCTGCTCACCGGCGCAGGCACCAGCGGCGCGGTGGCCGATGTGGGCAGCGGGCTGAGCCTGACGCGCGTCTGGTCGGAAGACGCCACCAGCCTGCCAACGGCCACCAACGTGCAGCCGGGCAGCACCGAGGTCAACGGCACCAGCCTGGTGGGCCGCTACGGCACGCTGCGCATTGGCGCTGACGGCAGCTACCGGTACACGGTGGACAACACAGCTGCCGCGGTGCAGGCCTTGCGCGGCAGCAGCGACACCCTGCGCGAGGTGTTCTTCTACCGCGTGGAGAATGGCAGCGGCAGCGATGTCGCCTCGTTCGCTGTCACGGTGCAGGGCGCCAACGACACGCCAGCGGCGACGGCCGACACCACTACCGCCGAGGCAAGCAGCCAGGCCGCTCCCGGCCGCGATCCGGCGGGCAATGTGCTGGCCAACGACAGCGACGTCGATGCCGGCGACAGCCTGTCGGTGCTGCGTGCGTCGGCCGGCGCCGGCGCGCCGGCCACCGCGGTGACGCCGGGCAGCTCGAGCAGCTCCGGCGGCACCACCCTCAACGGGCTCTACGGTGTGCTGGTGATCGGCGCCGACGGCAGCTATCGCTACACCGTCGACAGCAACAACGCGAGCGTGAAGGCACTCGCTGCAGCCGGCACGCTGACCGACACCTTCACCTATGAGGCCGTCGACGCCAATGGGCTGTCGAGCGTTGCCGCGCTCACCGTGACGGTGGGGGGCGCCGCGGACGCTCCGGTGAACACGCTGCCGCCTTCGCACAGCCAGTACGACTACGAGGCGGCAGCCATCCCGGGTGTCTCGGTGGCCGATGTGGATGGCGACTTGGCCTCGGTCACGCTCACGGTCCGCAGCGGCAGCCTGAGCGTGGGCAGCGGCGCGGGCCAGGTCAGCGGCAACGGCAGTGCATCGCTCACCCTCACCGGCACGCAGGCGGAGATCAACGGCCTGCTGGCCACCTTGAGCTACCAGGCCAGCAACAGCTTCAGCGGCGAAGACCGGCTGACCCTGGTGTCGACGGACGCGTCCGGGCAGGCGGACAGCGATTCGATGTCCATCACCGTGTCACCCGATCCCCGCCCCTTGAGCGTGAGCAGCCCCACGGTGAACGAGGCGTCGCCCTACCTGGTGTTCACCGTCTCGGGCGCTGCCGGGCAGCGGGCCCTGCTGACCCTGGGCGCAAGCGGCACGGGCAGCGGCCATGCCACGCTGGGCACCGACACGGCGCCCGCGCTGGAGTTCCATGACGGCAGCGACTGGGTGGGCTACAACGGCGGCTATGTGGTGCTGCCAGGTTCCGGCGAGTTGTTGGTGCGCGTGGCGGTGCTGCAGGATGCCGCCGACGAAGGGGCCGAGACCCTGCAACTCTCTGCCCGCAACGCGGCCGGCGTCAGCGCCGCCGGCCTGGGCACGCTCACCGACCAGGGCAGCGGCGACGTGCTGTTGCCCGACGGCAGCAATGACTCCGCCGCCGTCCGCGACGACGACCGGCCCCTGACAGTGGGCGGGGCCACGGTGAATGAAGCATCGGGCCATGTGATCTTCAAGGTGTCGGGCGCCGCCGGCCAGTCGGTGGACCTCGGCCTGCGCAACGGGACCGCCGGCAATGCCGATCACGGCCAGGCGCTGGAGGTCTACGACCCGGCGGCGAATGGCGGCCAGGGCGCCTGGGTTGCCTACGGTGCAGGGCTGGTGCTGCCCGGCAGCGGCGAGTTGCTGGTGCGGACCACCATCACCGCCGACACGGCCTACGAAGGTGCGGAGACCTTCGGCCTGGTGGCCCGCACCACCGGTGGTGGCGAAGCGGTTGGCATCGCTGCGATCGTTGACGACGGCAGCGGCGACGTGTTCCTGCCCGGCAATATCACCGGCACGCCGAACACCGCCGTGGACCCGGGTTATCCGGAACTGGACGACGACCGGCCGCTGTCGGTGAGCAGTCCCACGGTCAACGAGGGGTCGCCGCATGCCGTGTTCACGGTGACCGGCAACGCCGGGCAGCGCATCGAGCTGACGCTGACGGCGGGCAGCGCCACCGGCGGGGGGATCGACTTCGGCAACGGTGGGCTGGAGGTGTCGGTGGACGGCGGCCTCAACTGGCTGCTGTACACGACCGCGGTCGCGGTGCCTGCCCAGGGGCAGATCCTGGTCCGCACCTCGATCACGAACGATGCGGTGGCCGACAACGGCGAAACCTTCACGCTCGCTGCACGGCCGGTCGGAGGCCTGGCGGCCAGTGGCACCGCGACGATCAAGGACGACGGCACCGGCGACGTCTACGGCCCGAATGGCACCGTGGACCCGTCGGCGGCCAAGGATGACGACCGGCCGGTGGCTGTCAGCAGTCCCACCGTCAACGAAGGTTCACCGTATGCCGTGTTCACCGTGTCCGGGGTGGCTGGCCAGAGCGTGAGCCTGGTGCTGGGCGCCGGCACGGCCGCGGGTGCAGGTGTGGATTTCGGGAGCTCGGCGCTGGAGGTCTCGCTCGATGGCGGCACCACCTGGACGGCGTACACCTCCGCTGTCACGCTGCCCAATGGTGGCGCCTTACTGGCACGTACCTCCATCACGAATGACGGTATCGCCGACAACAACGAGACCTTCACGCTCACGGCCACGCCGGCGGGCGGCACCGCCAGCGTCGGCACCGCCACCATCAAGGACGATGGTACCGGCGACATTTTTGGGCCCAATGGCACGGTCGATCTCTCGGCATCCAAGGATGACGACCGAGCGATCACGGTGAGCAGCCCCACGGTCAACGAAGGCTCGCCTCATGCCGTCTTCACCGTCACCGGCATCGCCGGCCAGAGCCTGAGCCTGGCGCTCGGCGCCGGCACGGCCGCGGGTGCAGGTGTGGATTTCGGCGGCTCGGCGCTGGAGGTTTCGCTCGATGGCGGTACCAGCTGGACGGCGTACACCGCCGCTGTCACGCTGCCCGCGGGCGGCGTGCTGCTGGCGCGCACCTCCATCACCAACGACAACATCGCCGACAACAACGAGACCTTCACGCTCACGGCCACGCCGGCGGGCGGCGTCGCCAGCGTCGGCACCGCCACCATCAAGGACGATGGCACTGGGGTCATCTATGGGCCGAATGGCACCGTCGATCCTTCAGCCTCCAAGGATGACGACCGGGCGCTGACCGTGAGCAGCCCCACCGTCAACGAAGGCTCGCCTCACGCCGTGTTCACCGTCACCGGCATCGCCGGCCAGAGCCTCAGCTTGTCCCTGGGTGCCGGCAGTGCCACCGGCACGGGCGTCGACTTCGGCGGCTCGGCGCTGGAGGTCTCGCTCGATGGCGGCACCACCTGGACGGCGTACACCGCCGCTGTCACGCTGCCCGCAGGCGGCGCGCTGCTGGCGCGCACTTCCATCACCAACGACAACATCGCCGACAACAACGAGACCTTCACGCTCACGGCCACGCCGGCAGGCGGCGCCGCCAGCGTCGGCACCGCCACCATCAAGGACGATGGCACCGGCGATGTCTACGGGCCCAATGGCACGGTCGATCCTTCGGCATCCAAGGATGACGACCGAGCGCTGACCGTGAGCAGTCCCACCGTCAACGAAGGCTCGCCTCACGCCGTGTTCACGGTCACCGGCATCGCCGGCCAGAGCTTCAGCCTGACCCTGGGTGCCAGCAGTGCCACCGGCACGGGCGTCGACTTCGGCGGCTCGGCGTTGGAGGTCTCGCTCGATGGCGGCACCACCTGGACGGCGTACACCGCCGCTGTCACGCTGCCCGCAGGCGGCGTGCTGCTGGCGCGCACCTCCATCACCAACGACAACATCGCCGACAACAACGAGACCTTCACGCTCACGGCCACGCCGGCGGGCGGCACCGCCAGCGTCGGCACCGCCACCATCAAGGACGATGGTACCGGCGACATTTTTGGGCCCAATGGCACGGTCGATCTCTCGGCATCCAAGGATGACGACCGAGCGATCACGGTGAGCAGCCCCACGGTCAACGAAGGCTCGCCTCATGCCGTCTTCACCGTCACCGGCATCGCCGGCCAGAGCCTGAGCCTGGCGCTCGGCGCCGGCACGGCCGCGGGTGCAGGTGTGGATTTCGGCGGCTCGGCGCTGGAGGTTTCGCTCGATGGCGGTACCAGCTGGACGGCGTACACCGCCGCTGTCACGCTGCCCGCGGGCGGCGTGCTGCTGGCGCGCACCTCCATCACCAACGACAACATCGCCGACAACAACGAGACCTTCACGCTCACGGCCACGCCGGCGGGCGGCGTCGCCAGCGTCGGCACCGCCACCATCAAGGACGATGGCACTGGGGTCATCTACGGGCCGAATGGCACCGTCGATCCTTCAGCCTCCAAGGATGACGACCGGGCGCTGACCGTGAGCAGCCCCACCGTCAACGAAGGCTCGCCTCACGCCGTGTTCACCGTCACCGGCATCGCCGGCCAGAGCCTCAGCTTGTCCCTGGGTGCCGGCAGTGCCACCGGCACGGGCGTCGACTTCGGCGGCTCGGCGCTGGAGGTCTCGCTCGATGGCGGCACCACCTGGACGGCGTACACCGCCGCTGTCACGCTGCCCGCAGGCGGCGCGCTGCTGGCGCGCACTTCCATCACCAACGACAACATCGCCGACAACAACGAGACCTTCACGCTCACGGCCACGCCGGCAGGCGGCGCCGCCAGCGTCGGCACCGCCACCATCAAGGACGATGGCACCGGGGATGTCTACGGGCCCAATGGCACCGTCGATCCTTCGGCATCCAAGGATGACGACCGAGCGCTGACCGTGAGCAGTCCCACCGTCAACGAAGGCTCGCCTCACGCCGTGTTCACGGTCACCGGCATCGCCGGCCAGAGCCTCAGCCTGACCCTGGGTGCCAGCAGTGCCACCGGCACGGGCGTCGACTTCGGCGGCTCGGCGTTGGAGGTCTCGCTCGATGGCGGCACCACCTGGACGGCGTACACCGCCGCTGTCACGCTGCCCGCAGGCGGCGTGCTGCTGGCGCGCACCTCCATCACCAACGACAACATCGCCGACAACAACGAGACCTTCACGCTCACGGCCACGCCGGCAGGCGGCGCCGCCAGCGTCGGCACCGCCACCATCAAGGACGATGGCACCGGCGACATTTATGGTCCCAACGGCACCGTCGATCCGTCGGCATCGAAGGACGATGATCGCGCGGTGGCGGTGAGCAGTCCCACCGTCAACGAAGGCTCGCCTCACGCCGTGTTCACCGTCACCGGCGTCGCCGGTCAGAGCGTGAGCCTGACCCTGGGCGCCGGCAGTGCCACCGGCACAGGCGTCGACTTCGGCGGCTCGGCGCTGGAGGTCTCGCTTGATGGCGGCACCACCTGGACGGCGTACACCTCCGCTGTCACGCTGCCCGCAGGCGGCGTGCTGCTGGCGCGTACCTCCATCACGAATGACGGTATCGCCGACAACAACGAGACCTTCACGCTCACGGCCACGCCGGCGGGCGGCGCCGCCAGCGTCGGCACCGCCACCATCAAGGACGATGGCACCGGCGATGTCTACGGGCCCAATGGCACCGTCGATCCTTCGGCATCCAAGGACGACGACCGAGCGATCACGGTGAGCAGCCCCACCGTCAACGAAAGCTCGCCTCACGCCGTGTTCACCGTCACTGGTATCGCCGGCCAGAGCCTGAGCCTGTCCCTGGGTGCCGGCAGTGCCACCGGCACGGGCGTCGACTTCGGTGGCTCGGCGTTGGAGGTCTCACTCGATGGCGGCACCACCTGGACGGCGTACACCGCCGCTGTCACGCTGCCCGCAGGCGGCGTGCTGATGGCGCGCACCTCCATCACGAATGACGGTATCGCCGACAACAACGAGACCTTCACGCTCACGGCCACGCCGGCGGGCGGCGCCGCCAGCGTCGGCACCGCCACCATCAAGGACGATGGCACCGGCGATGTCTACGGGCCCAATGGCACCGTCGATCCTTCGGCATCCAAGGACGACGACCGAGCGATCACGGTGAGCAGCCCCACCGTCAACGAAAGCTCGCCTCACGCCGTGTTCACCGTCACTGGTATCGCCGGCCAGAGCCTGAGCCTGTCACTGGGTGCCGGCAGTGCCACCGGCACGGGCGTCGACTTCGGCGGCTCGGCGCTGGAAGTCTCGCTCGATGGCGGCACCACCTGGACGGCGTACACCGCCGCTGTCACGCTGCCCGCAGGCGGCGTGCTGCTGGCGCGCACCTCCATCACCAACGACAGCATCGCCGACAACAACGAGACCTTCACGCTCACGGCCACGCCGGCAGGCGGCGCCGCCAGCGTCGGCACCGCCACCATCATGGACGATGGCACCGGCGATGTCTACGGGCCCAATGGCACCGTCGACCCCTCGGCACCCAAGGATGACGACCGGGCGCTGACCGTCAGCAGCCCCACCGTCAACGAAGGCTCGCCTCATGCCGTCTTCACCGTCACCGGCATCGCCGGCCAGAGCCTCAGCTTGTCCCTGGGTGCCGGCAGCGCCACCGGCACGGGGGTCGACTTCGGCGGCTCGGCGCTGGAAGTCTCGCTCGATGGCGGCACCACCTGGACGGCGTACACCGCCGCTGTCACGCTGCCCGCAGGCGGCGTGCTGCTGGCGCGCACCTCCATCACCAACGACAGCATCGCCGACAACAACGAGACCTTCACCCTGACCGCCACCCCGGCAGGCGGCGCAGCCAGTGCCGGCACCGCCACGCTCAAGGACGATGGCACCGGAACCATCTACCGGCCCGACGGCACGGTGGATGCGGCCGCCTTGCGCGACGACGACCGCCCGCTGGCCGTGACAAACCCGACCGTCAACGAAGCGTCACCCTACGTGCTCTTCACCATCACCGGCGCCGCGGACCAGCGGGTGCAGCTCGCCACGCTCGCGGGCAGTGCGGATGGCAACGACTACGGCGGCCTCGATCCGGCGCTGCCTCGGCTGGAGGTATACGTTGGCGATGCATGGGTGGCCTACCTGCCTGGCAGCTGGGTCACCCTGCAGGACAACGGCCGGCTGCTGGTGCGCACCGCCGTCACCAACGACAGCCTCGACGAAGGCGCCCACAGCTTCGCGCTCAGTGCCCAGGCCACCGGTGGCGCAGTGGCATCGGGGGCCGCGACCATCGACGACCACGGCAGCGGCGACGTCTACCTGGCACAGAACACCAGCGGCGAGGCCAACCTCCCTGGCGACGCTGGCTTCCCGGCGTTGGATGACGACCGCCCTTCCCCGGCCCCGGTACCCGTACCAGCCCCCCTGCCTGTGCCGGAAACCGCGCCGGTGCCAGCCGCAGGGCCGCTCCCCGCGGCGCCGGTCGAGGTGGCGCTGCCAGCCGCCTTCGCGCCGCCTCAGGCCTTCGAGCTGCCACAGGCGCTGCTGCCATCGGCGCTGCCGAGCAACCTGCTCTCGGTCGATGCCGCATATGCCGCCACCGTGGCGGCACGCACCTTCGATGCAGACCACAGCGATGTCGGCGACATCTACACCCGGTCAAGCGGCTTCAGGGCCATGGTGACGCCTGCCGCCCAGCCCAGCCTGCAGGTGTTCCGCGGCGTCGAGGACCAACTGGTGCCCGCGGCGCCCGTGCTGCGCCTGCAGGTGCCGGCCGATGCCTTCGTGCACACCGACGCGAACGAGTCGCTGCAACTGGTCGCCACCCTGGCTGACGGGCGCCCCCTGCCCCGCTGGCTGCGCTTCGACGGCAAGGCCGGCGTGTTCATCGGCGAGCCACCGGCCGGCGAGGAGCTCGATCTGCGGCTCAAGGTGACGGCCCGGGACACCCAGGGCCGCGAGGCCACCGTCCTGTTCCGGGTGAAGTCCGCCGAGCGCGGAGGCTCGCTCGGCCGGCCCGCCCTCACCTCGCAGCTGCTGCGCGGAGAGGCCCTGGCCCAAACCGGCCAGGGACGCGAATGGCACTCGGTGCGGCAGCCGCTGCGCCTGCGCGGGTAAGACAGGGAGTCGCTGCAGATGCCCGTCAGCCCTGCCGCCTTGCTGGAGCTGCTGTCGGCCGCCGCGGCGGCTCCGGCGGCGGCAGAGCGGCGCTTCGTGTTGCTCAACCGCACCCGCGATGCCCTGCCCTACCACGCTGCGGTGCTGCAAGGGCACGGCGCGCTGCACCACTCGGGCGCGTCCCACCTCGATCCCCAGGGACCGTACGGCCTCTGGCTGGCCGCCCTGCTCGCCCGCTGCCGGGCAGGCCCGCCCGGCCCCTTCGGCCCCGAACAGGTGGAGGGGCCGCTGGCGGACGAATGGGCCTCATGGTGGCCGCCCTACGCGGTCTGGCTGCCCGCCAGCGGCGGCGAGCCGGCCACGCGCCAGGGCCTGCTGCTGTGCCGCGAATCACCGTGGACGGGTGACGAGGTGGAGTGGCTGGCGCGCTGGTACCGCTTGTGGGAATTGACGGAGCGAGCGGCAGAAGCCGGCACACCGCGCCGGATCGTCGACTGGCAGGCCCTGCGGGCCCGCCTCGGGCGGCCGTGGCGCCAGCGCAAGGGCTTGATCGTGGCCGCACTGTTGCTCGCCGCCTTGTGCTTTCCGGTGCGCCTGACAGTGCGCGCGCCGGGTGAACTGGTCCCGCGTGAACCGACGGTGCTGCGCGCCACCGTCGATGGCATGGCCCGCCGTCTGCATGTGGAGCCCAACCAGACGGTGAAGGCCGGCCAGCTGCTGGCCGAACTGGACGACGCGGCCGCCGCCAGCCGCCTGCAAGTCGCCCGCCAGGCGCTGGCGACGGCCGAGGCCGAATGGCGCCAGACCAGCCAGCAGGCGTTGTCCGACGCGCGGGCCAAGGCCCAGCTGCCGGTGGCGCTGGGCCGCATGGAAGAGAAACGCACGGAAGTCGACTACCTCAGCGAGCAAGTGCGCCGCACCGAGCTGAGGGCGCCGCACGCGGGCGTGGTCCTGCTCGACGATCCCGGCAACTGGGCCGGGCGCACCATCGCGGCAGGCGAGCCGCTGCTGCGCCTGGCCCGGCCAGATGACCAGGAAGTGGAGGCCTGGCTGCCGGTGGCCGACGCCGTGGAGCTGCCCCTCGGCAGCCCGATGCGGCTCTTCCTCGCCAGCCGGCCCGCCACGCCGGTGCTCGCGCACCTCTCGCTCTACGCCTTCGAGGCACAGCCGCGCCCGGAAGGCGGGCTGGCCTACCGGCTGCGCGGCCGCATCGAAGGCGCCAGCGCCGAACGGCTGGGATCGCGAGGCACGGTGCATGTCGACGGGGAGCGCGTCTCGCTGGCCTACTGGATGCTCCGCCGTCCGCTCGCCGCCCTGCGGGAGGCCACCGGATGGTGAGCACCACCCTGTCCGCCCCGCCACCGGCACCCTGGCCGGCCCTGCGCGAGGAACTGCAACTGCACCACGGCCCCGCGCTGGCGGACGGCCAGCCCAGCTGGACCTTGCACGACCCGGTGCGGCACCGGTTCATCCGCATCGACTGGGTGACCTATGAAGTGCTGCGACGCTGGTGGATCGCGTCCCCGGCCGCCATTGCGGAGCAGGTGAACCGGCAGACCACGCTGTCGCTGGACGAGGAGCATGTCCGGCAGGTGCTTGCGTTCGCCCGGCACCACGAACTGGTCGAGGCGAGCTCGGCGCCAGGCGGCACCGGCGAGCCCATCCCGGCCTGGCGCCGGGCCGCCACCTGGCTGCTGCATCACTACCTGTTCTTCCGGGTGCCGCTGTACAACCCCGACCGCCTGCTGCAGCGCTGCCTGCCCTGGGCCGAGAAGCTCGGCAGCCCGGCGTTCAGCCGCGCCACCCTTCTGGCGCTGGCGCTGGGCCTGCTCGCCGTGCTGCGCGACGTCGACGCCTTCTCGCGCCAGGCGGTGGACCTGCTGTCCTGGCGTGGCCTGACGCTCTACGGGCTGACGCTGGTCACGGTGAAACTGGCCCATGAGTTCGGGCATGCGTTCGTGGCACGCCACCATGGCTGCCGCGTGCCCAGAATGGGCGTGGCGTTCATGGTCATGTGGCCGGTGGCCTACACGGACACTTCGGAGGTCTGGCGCCTGCCGGACGCGAGGGCCCGCCTGCAGGTGGCGATGGCCGGCGTGCGCACGGAACTGACCATCGCCGCCTGGGCCACGCTGGCCTGGGCCGCCCTGCCCGCGGGCCCGCTGCGCACCGCCGCCTTCATCGTCGCCACGCTGACCTGGGTCTCGACGCTGCTGGTCAACCTCAGTCCCTTCATGCGCTTCGACGGCTACTTCGTGCTGTGCGACGCGCTCGACCAGCCCAACCTGCACGAGCGCAGCTTCGCCATGGCGCGCTGGTGGCTGCGCGGTGCCTTGCTCGGCTGGCGCAGCCCGCCACCTGAGGCGCTGTCGCCCGGCTGGCGGCGGGCCATGATCGCCTTTGCCTTCGCGACCTGGGCCTACCGGTTGATGCTGTATCTCGGCATCGCCTGGCTGGTCTATCACTTCGCGATCAAGGTGGTGGGGCTGCTGCTGTTCGCGGTCGAGCTCGGCTGGTTCATCGCCCAGCCGGTGTGGCGTGAACTGAAGGCCTGGCATGCCGCCCGCGGCCAGTGGCGCGGCTCCCGCCGGGCGCGGTCGGTGATGGTGGTGCTGGCCGCACTGGTCGCCCTGGGCTTCGTGCCACTGTCGAGCGACGAAAGTGCCGGCGCCGTGCTGCAGCCCACGCGGCACTTGTCGCTGCGGCTGCCCAGTGCCGCGGTGCTGGAGGCGGTGCATGTGCGCCGCGGCGACCGCGTCCGCCGGGGCGCGCCGCTGGTCGATGCGAGCGCGGGTTTGCTGCAGCAGCGTCTGCAAGCCGCGCGGGTGCGGGTGCGCCAGCTGCAGGCCCAGGTGGCCGCAGCCAGCGTCGACGCCGCGCTGCAATCGCAGTGGGCGTCGCTGCAGGAAGCACTGGCCACCGCACAGGACGAGGCCCGTGCGGCGGAGCAGGACATCGAGCAGTTGCGACCGAGAGCGCCCTTCGACGCCACGGTGATCGACATCGATGCCACCGTGCAACCCGGCGTAGTGGTGGCGCCGCAGCAGGTGCTGCTGCAGCTCGCCACCCCCGGCAGCTGGCGCGCGGTGGCCTATGCCTCGGAGCGCGCCGTGCACGCCTTGCGGCCGGGCGATGGCGCGAGTTTTGTGGCCGATGCAGCACCGCTGCGCCGCTGGCCGGCGCGGGTCCTGAGCGTGGCACCGCACCCGAGCGCGTGGCTGGCGGAGCCCATCCTGGCCCAGGCCCATGGCGGACCGATCGAAGCGACTCGCCAGGCGGAGCGCTGGTGGATCGGTCAGCCGCTCTACCGGGTGGAGTTGGAGTTGCTGGACCAGCCCGACTTGTCGCCGCGGCAATGGCGAGGACATGCGGTGCTGCCCTTGCCGGCCACAAGCGCCTGGTCCCGCCTGACGGACGCGGCACGCAATGTGGTCGTCCGCGAATTCGGGTTCTGAAGCGCCGCTCAGGCCCAAGGGTGGGAGATTGGCTGGACGCCGGCGGGCGCTGCGGCGCATCGCCGCACGGCCAGACCGCCGTCGAGGCGATCGAAGGGCACCGGCCTCCGCATCGGCCGGCGCCCGTGTGGTGCCGCCCTACTCCTCAGGCAGCAGCCCACCGATGGTGCAAGGGCCGACAGGGCGGAGCTCGCCGGGCCGGCCCGCGCCCGGTGGCCAGGGGCGTGCAAGTGCGCAGGCGCGCCCGCCCCCGGCTGCATGCGGCGCATGGCGCGCCGCGGTATCCGGCTGGGACCACTCGGCCCGCACCTGGTCCAGGCCCGCCATCGAAGGCGCCAGCCAGGGCGGGCGCCTTCGGGCTGCCTCAGGGCGCGAAGTTGAAGTCGGCCGTCGCGTCGCTGGCCGAGACATCGATGTCGGCAGCCTGTGCCGGCTTGCCGGCCACCAGCGCCTGCACGCTGTACTTCGCAGCCGCGGCGCTCACCCGCGAGAAGGTGTAGGTCGTCGCGGACGGGCTGTAGGCCGCCACCACCGGCGCCTGCACCGGCACCTGGAAGCTGTAGCTGCCGGCATCCGCATCCACCGGCTTGCCGAACAGCTCGACCGTGGCCGTGCCGACGTTCTGCAGCGCGCGGACAGTGGCGTCTGGCACCACGCTGGAACCGGTAGTGGCCACCGTGCCGGAGATCGCGCGCATGTCGCTGCTGGCGAGCGTGATCGGCGCGCTGCTGGTGTTGATGGCGGTCAGGCCGGTGGCCGTCACCGGCACACCGGTCATGACGGCAGTCACGCGCCCTTCGGCGGTGATGACCAGGTCATAGGTGCCGGCCGGAACCGGCGACAACACGAAACGGCCATTGCTGTCCGCCACGGTGGCGCGGGCCACCGTGCCGGCCTGTTGCAAGGACACCGCCGCGCCAGCCAAAGGCGCGCCCGCCAGGTAGCCCTCGACCGCGAGACCGGCCACAGCCACCCGCGGCAGCACCGAGATCACCGGCTTGAGGTTGTAGCGGCCCGACATGCCACGCGGCACCACCGATTTGCAGGCGTCGAAATCGAGCACCAGGTCGGCAGTCTGGTTGGCTGCAACCTGGATGTTGACATTCATCTTCAAGCCGCTTTGCTGCGCGCTCGGCGTGTCCAGCGCGACTTCGGCGCCGCCGGTCGGCACGACGGAATTGGCCATCGGATTGGTGCTGTCGTTCGAGGCCAGCACCAGGCGGAGTTGCTGGTAGGCACCGGCGGGCAGCCGGGTGCTGCCCAGTTCTTCCAGGACACCGTTGGTCAGCTCCAGCAGGTTCACCCGCTTGGGTTGGGCGAGTTCGATCGTCTCCCAGCCGCCGTCGCCGGCGTCGGCGGTACCGCTCTTGTTCACCTGCACCCGCACGACCGTCACGTTCACCTCGTCGTAGCCGCAGGCGGGTGCGTCGGTGAGTGCCAGGCGCAGGCTTCCTTCGCTGCCGCTGGCGGCGTCACTACTGCCACCACCACCTCCGCCACAGGCCGCCACAGCCAAGGCCGCAGCCGTCACGGCCACCCAACGAGTCTTTGCAAATTGCGTCATGTCGATACCTTCAAATGCGGTCGCCCACTGCGACGTGGGAGATATTTCCATTTTATCAGGTGAACGCCCATGACGTTTTTCACGAACGGCGCATCGGCCCCGATGGGTGGCCGTTCGTCCAGCGCCAACGGGCTGATGGCCAGGCGACACACGGCCGGAGCGTCGCGCAAAGCGGCCAACCGCTAGTCCTGGAGAAAGCGCCAGCCCCCCACCGGCCCCGCGATGCTCGGAGGGCGGCACCGGCAGTTCGGTGCGACCGTCAGCCGGCCCCGACGCAACGCCCGGAAACGTCGCGGCCGATCACGGCGGCAGTGATGCCGTGCCATCCCGTCGCTCCAGGGCGGGTCGGTGAGCCGGGGATGTGGACTTCACACCGTGCGAGTTCGACTCGCCGCGCGGGTTCGGCCGCCATGGCCAGTGGGTGCCGCTGCGAAGAGTTAGGGATGGTGAGCACCATTTCTGACTGCTACCGTAGCGGGTGGCGATCGTCGCTCCGTCCGCCGGCAGGCAAGCGCCTTGGCCGAAGCTGCGACCGCCGTCTTCCGCAGAGAGCCGCCAGGCCGCCGATCGTCATTCGTCGGTGCAAAGAACCAAGAGGGAACGCCACATCATGACCTATGAGGAAATTGCCAAGCTGGTCGCCGAGAACAACCGGTCGACCTTGTTCTCCAACGAATTCGTGACCTGCCTCATCTGGAAGGAAACCGGTTTCGAGCCTGCCGCGAAGAACGCCAAGTCTTCCGCCACCGGCCTGATGCAGCTGACCAAGGGTGCGGTCGAGATGGTGAACCGCTGCACCCCCAAGGGCGTGCACTTCGAGCACTCGGAAATGACCGATCCGGTCAAGAATATCCAGTGCGGAACCTATTACCTCGACATCGCCAAGACCAAGCTCGCGGGCATTGACACGAGCTACGGCACCGGCCCGGGATACTCCAAGTCCATCAAGGTTTGCGAGGCCTGCCTGATCCAGGACAAGGAACACCCGATGCAGGCTTTCCACAAGATCCACAAATGAGGTCGATGATGTCGTCTGGTTTCCTCAAGGCGCTTTTGCTCGTCACCGTCCTGGCTTGCGGCAGCGCAAGGGCTGCCGACGCCTGGAGCCACTTGACCGACTGGGACGGAAAGTACCCGTCGGACCAGGTCGGTGCCACCAAGGCGGGGCTCCTTGACCAGCCCGCACTGCGCGCGGCCCTCAAGAAGCTGCTGCCCCGCGCAGAGGCCGGGACGCTGGCGAAGCTGGACGTCGAAGCTCCCGTCAAGAAGAGCGGCGACTACCTGCTGGTCAACAAATGCCGCCCGAACAACTGCGCAGCCGACATGGCGCTGATCGTCATCGACCTGAAGACGCAGAAGCTGTGGGCCGGCTTTTTCTCGCGCGAAGACGGACGGGCCAGCACCCGCTGGTACGGCTCGGCGGACGACTACTCCGTGCTGCCCGAGGACATCCGCAAGGAATTCCTCAGCCGGCACGGCGATTAAGAGCTGCCAACAAAACCGTCTCATCGAGAACGGCCACGGCCCGCCGTGTGCGTGTCACAAGCCAAGACCACAACGAGCAGATGAGCGCCACGCTGGCGCGACTCGGCTGGATCTCACCCGGGTCAGCTTGAGTGCGGCGGGCGCCCGCGGCCCTGCGGCGCCCGTATACGACGGCGCCGCAGCCCGCAGCAGGCGGCTTGTCACGCACTACAAAAACATACCGCGGACTTGCCTGTCCCCGGCGTCCATCCGGCATGACGCGGCGGGGTGAGCGGCCCCGTCGGCGAGATAACGCGGGGTGCCCGGCGGCAAGGTCGTTCACGCACTCGCTCGGTCGAGCTTCACGAGCTGCATGCCGATAAGGGCGACCACCGCCTCAGTGCCGGCAGCACCTACATCGCCGCGATAACACTGCCCGCCACGGACGTAAAAAGCAGGCGTTAGTCTGGACAGCCCCGATGGCGGCCAAGCGCACTCACGGCTGGCCTAGCTCCTTGGCCCTGAGCCTCTGCTTCGAGGCATCGCCTCCCGCGCCCCTCTGCTCCGCGGGCTCTGGCCTGGCGCGTCATCGGCAGGCGCGCCTTCATCTCGTCTTGTGAGTCGCTCTGAAAACATGGAGGCCGGGGCGGTTCAACTGCCACGCCTTCGAATGCGTCCAGCCAATCGACCAACCGGCTATGGCGGTCGGCTGCGAGTGGCGATTTTGGCATTGCAACCCATCGCTGCCTGCCGCGCATTGGGGAAGTTATGCAGCGGTCTCGGCTCAGGCCCTCATGCGGACGGCAAGTGCGATGCATCTAGCAGACCGGCCTCCAGCAAAATCTTCGCGAGTTGGAGCCTCATTGCACTAATGTCGATTTTTTCCCCGCTATCGCGGAGGATCAGCACCTGGGCTTGGCCAGCCAGTGCTCTAGCAGCGTCCTCGAGAATCACATCCCTAATCTCTTGCGGCACTGCACGGACGATTTGCGGATCTCGACTTTCTACCGAAAATTCTTCCACGAACAGCGAAAAATCGTCACGATGCATCAGCCCTTCGGACCACATTCGAAGTGCCACACTGAATGCACGTTCTTGCTCGGGACTCAGATCACCACCAACTTCCATTTTCGAAACGGGTTTCCAAACCAAAGAACCGCCTGGCTCCCCTCGGGGATGGCGTCGACATGCCAATTCTGGTTCACTCTAGCTCATATTTTTTCGGTAAACACATCAGCCGCCATCGGCGCCCTCATCTGAGCAGTGACCTCGTCGAGCATGAAGGCCACGTCCTGCAGCTATGACCGTGCCCATCCTCTTCCCAAGGATCTGCGGCTGCCAGCGGAAGTGCTTTGAGGAAAATTCAATGAGTGATTTTTCAAGGTAACGTAAGCGCTCGGAGAAGTCATGTTGATGTCTACTGCCGTGGGTCGCTAGAGGTCGCACAATGTTCGCTGTCAAACAGCCTGACACCTGCATATGCTTGATCTCCACGCTTCACTTGTACCAGGAACGTCTGCAGCGGGATTCGAGATTGGGCAATCGCTGTCAAGCGTTGAGTCCTTGTTGCACGGGGCCAGCAAGACGGACTACGTACCGGGGTTCCACCTTCTGGCCGCGCTGGCAGAGAACAAGGGAGCTCTCATTCTTCGGAACTTCGGTGAACCGGGAGAAACCTCCATATTCTTTGGTTCAGACATCGTCCGGCTGGTGTTCTCTCCCGGTGGGGTGCTCGGGTGCATATACGTCTTCGAGGGCTATCTGGGCGCCTTCGAAGGAGTGCGGGTCGGTGACATGCTGTCGCTACTGTCACAGACTATGGAGCTCGACTTCGACGGCGGAGATGAGATGTATTACCGCCTCGATGGCAAGGGCGAATACGTTCCAGGCATCGCGATAGTCGCTGTGGAGGCCGACGCGTCACAGCATGCCACTACACCGGTCGGTGGCTACTGCGTCCACGACTGGACGATCTTCCGAAGCCAGACATGACCGAGATGCCTTCGTCACTGCAGTTGCGCCTTGTCGTGACTAAGAGCGGCTAACAAAACTCAGCGCAGCGGTTCTGGCTAGGCGCGCCGCCGCAGACAGTACGACCGGTACGGCAAGGCGGCGCAACGACGCCAGAAGAGTTTTGTTAGCCGCTCTAAGCCGCGTCCCAGCGATGCAGCAGGAGTTCCGCAATGTCGCGCGCCCGCTGCGTTGGCAATCGCTTCAGGACGCCATTGAGGTAGACGAAAGCGTCGTGGCCATTGAGCTTCGCTGTCTGGAGGAGGCTCATGTTGACAGCGGCCCATTCCCGGCCAGCAAAGTGCCAGCGAACAGCCCGTTCCTGCGTCCGGTGGTAAGCGGCCATTGAATTCATATTGACCACGGTGACGGCGCGTTCTCGACGACCGTCTACATCCACATCATGAAGCGACAGGCTCCGCTTTCGTCATCCACGAGCACCACAGTTGGATGGTCGCGAGGTGGGGAGGTCTTCACTTTGACTGGTGGCCCGACGTAGGCGAACTCTACGTAGTAGGTTCCTCACTTCTCAGATGCGAGCTTCGCCTCTCGGTGTCGCACCGAAGTGAATGGTCCACGCTCACAGTCGCGGCGTTTCGAAGCGACGTAGGTTGTAGCAAGCGCTATGGCCTGCTCGTCAGAGATCGCCATCATCGTCTCATCGCTGTGGAGTCGCACTGGCGGACGGCACCAGACCGCCCACTCAGCGACGCCTCATTGGAGGATATTGCCTGTGCTAGGCGCTGGCCAGTCGAGGCGCAGCGCCGACCGCCAAGGCGCAGCACGAGTGGCTCATCGCTCAGTACACCAAGATCACGATCGGCACCGCAACGGCCAAGGCGCTCGACTAAGAGCGGCTAACAAAACTCAGCGCAGCGGTTCTGGCTAGGCGCGCCGCCGCAGACAGTACGACCGGTACGGCAAGGCGGCGCAACGACGCCAGAAGAGTTTTGTTAGCCGCTCTAAGGCCTCAACCGCTGGGCCGCGCTCACGCGCCACCTGAGCGACCGGACACTGCCGATGGACAGCCACGATGAACAGCAGATCCGCCCCGGGCGACCGGCCGCAAGAGCCGGCTATGCGCGGGCCCGCTTATGGCAGGGCAAGGTGCTGCGCGACCATGGGCCTGCAGCAGCCGGCCATGTTCAACAGACATGACCGATATGCGTACCTCAAGGACGTCTCGCCCGCCTGCCCACACAACGGGCGCGATGCGTCGCGGAACTACTTCCGCATCAGTGGACTGAGCCGGCCTCCGCGCGACGGCATCCTGTCAGGATGAAACCCAAAGACCTTCAGTTTTTGTCTGGCACGCATGCCTGACACACCGGAGTCGGCTGGGAGCCAGACCCCGCTTTTCACAATCCTCGTTCAGCGCGCTCTTCCCGATGGGAGGCTCGTCGTCACGAACTCGTCTCGAAAAGACATCCCCAAGGGAACGACGTTCATCGACATGTATGCGGAACGGGCAACCCTTGGACCTGGCGGGCAGGTTGCCGTCCGTGACCGCGAGCAAGGACCGAGTGTTGCGCTCAGGCTCGAGGAGATCGAGTTCTCCCGTCGAAGCATTGAATGCATTCCTTGCGGACACCATGCAGGCGTTGTGTTTGATGGCGCGGGCGCGGATGCGCTTCGCGGCTTTCTACGCTCGCATCCCTCCTCATGGCAGGTATCCCTCATCACCGCACCATCGGAGTACACCTCCCTTCCGAGCATCTGCGAACGAATCGCCGACCCACGGGGAGACGACTTGATCGTCCGCATCGAAGACGCGTCAGTCGCCACGCCTTGCGAGGCCGCCCGGCTGTTCGACCTTTTCGATTCCCCCGACATCTACTTTGAGGTATCACGGGAAGAAGCAAAGTCCGTCCTGTCACGGCTCTAATCAAGGACATGGCGTACGCAAGTCCCCTGGTGCCGCCTGAGGAGGCTGTCAAACTGGCGGACGCGTTCTTCGGGTCCTTCGCATGTGAGGACGCCAAGTACTTCACCAATGGCGAGTACGGGAAGGGGCGATCTTTGCGTCGTCCAGTGACAAGAACCCATTCGCGTTCAGGCATTCCTGACGCAGTCGGCCGTTGAAGCTCTCCACGCCAGCGTTGTCCGTGGGCCGGCCTGGCCGGCTGAAGCCCAACTCCACCCCGCGCGTAGGCCCATCTGTCCATCACCTCCGAGATGAACTCGCTGCCCTTGCCGGACTTGACGGTCTTGGCCGGGACCCGGCCAGGACCGGTGCTCAAGGCGGGTTGGGGGCCCGAATCCGCGGCCGCTTGTCAGTCGCGGCTTCAGCCGCTACACTGCGCGCCTCTCTTGTCGACTGCTGCTGCGAGAAGAGGTCCGTCGCTCCGGCCCCAGGCTGGAACGCACCTTTTCGCCCGGCGCCTTGCCGGGTCAGCGGGTACCGCCCGCCGAAAGCGCAGCATCGTGTCCCATCTCGATCGACTCCAGCGCGCCTTTGCGCGCTCGCACATCCGTCTTCGCTATGAAGACGGCGTCTACCACGTCCACAACGACGCGGCCAACGCCTCCATCCTCCTGCCTGCCTCGCTGCTCTTGGAAGAGAAGGCGGTGAAGCAGCTGCTCGCGTTCGCATCGGTGCGCTCGCCAGACGGCCAGGCAGTGGTCTGCAACGCATGCGCCACGCCCGACTTCCACCCGGGAGCGATTGCCCCGGTAGGCTCCATCGTGGCGACGGAGGGCGACGCCGTCATCCCCGCCGCGATCGGCACCGACATCAACTGCGGCATGCGGCTGCTGTCCACCGGGCTGTCGCTGGCAAGCGTCGCTGTGCACAGAACGCGGTTGTTGAACGGCTTGAAAGCGGTCCTGCTGGAGAACCGGCGCGACGTGCCGGTCAGCACGTCAGCCTTCAAGGCGCTGTTCGATGCAGGACCTGCGGCCTTCGCGGAGGCGGTGAAGCCCGAAGGGCTGTGGGCGCAGGTGCACCGGGATCGGCTGGTGCACGAGATCGACCGTTCCATCGGCCTCGGAGAGTTCCGTGCGCACTCACGCCATGCGCCCGATGCGTTTGTCCGCGGACGCGAGACCTTTCGCGATCCTTGTCTCGGCACGCCGGGGTCGGGCAACCACTTTGTCGAACTGCAGGTCGTCGACGCCCTTTTCGACCGGCACGCCGCCTACGAAACCGGGCTCAAGGTCGGTGACGTCGTCGTGATGATCCACAGTGGCTCTCGCGATCTGGGCTTCCACGTCGGCGCGCGCTGGATGGACCGGGCACGGGACGCCTGGCCGCGCGGCGTCCGCCACCCGGAGAGCAAGCTCTACGCGCTCACCGGGCCGCTGGCGGACGAGTACCTGGAGGCGATGGGTGTCGCCGCCCGCTATGCCTGGCTCAACCGGGTCGTCCTGGCGGAACTGGCGCGCGGCGTGCTCGCGGAGGTCTGTGGGCTGGACCACTCGCGCCTGGTCGTCGACGTGCCCCACAACGTGGTGCTGCACGAAGGCGGCATGAACATCCACCGCAAAGGGGCCACGCCCGCCCGCGAGGGCGACATCGCCCTGATCCCCGGCTCGATGGGGGACCACTCGTACGTTGTCCGCGGGCTCGGCCATCCCCGCTGGCTCCGGTCCTGCAGCCACGGCGCCGGACGGCGCCTCCGCCGGCAGGAGGTCCGCGCGAGAGCCTCAGGCGCCCCCCGGGAGACCGGGTGGGAGTGCATCACCCTCAGGGAAGAGCGGCGCATCGAGGAAGCGCCAGAAGCCTACAAGCCAATCGGTCCGGTGATCGAATCGCAGGAAGAAGCCGGATTGATCAGTCCCATTGCGCGCCTGCGGCCCTGGGTGACCTTCAAGGCCTGACCGGAGGCTGCCCGCGCTCACCATCCATGTCAGTGCACGCCATGGGGCAGCCAACCCCTGCACCTGGACCGAAAGGGCTTGGCGGTGAAGCGCCCTGCGTCATCCGGGGGGCTGGCCATTGCCGAACGCTTTGACGAAGTCCACGAAGGCCCGCAGGGGCGCCGGCAGCTGTCGCCTTCCGGCGTAGTAGAGGAACGGGCCGCTGAAGCTCGGCCACCATGCGGCGAGCACCGGTTCGAGTTCGCCGCGCGCGAAGTGCGGCGCCAGCCATTCCTCGAACAAGTAGACCACGCCGGCACCGGCGATCGCTGCGTCAACCGCGAGGTCCGCCGTGCCGCCAAGCCCGACGACCAGCGGCCCCTTCACATCCAGCTCGATAGTTTGACCGCCGCGCGCGAACTCCCAGGCCGGTGATGCGCCACTCGAGAAGCGGCCCCGGATGCATGCGTGCCGCAGCAAGTCACGCGGGTGGCGTGGCCGCCCATGCTCTTCGAGATATGCGCTCGATGCGCCGACGGCGAATCGCTGCGTCCGCGGGCCGATGGGGATGGCCACCATGTCCTTCTCGAGCCGTTCGCCATAGCGGATCCCCGCATCGAACCCTTCTGCCAGCACGTCGACGAAACGGTCCTCGGCCACCACGTCCAACTCAACTTCAGGATAGGCGGCCAGGAAGGCCGGAACGATCCGCGGCAGCACGAGCCGCGAAGCGCTGATTGGCACGTTCAGGCGCAGGCGCCCTGCCGGCTTGTTCTTCAGGTCGTTCACGACGTCCAGCGCCTGGTCGAGTTCCTCGAGCGCGGGGCGCAGCCGGGCCAGCAGGCGGCCACCGGCCTCGGTGGGTGTCACGCTGCGGGTCGTGCGATGCAGCAGGCGGACGCCCAGCCGCGCTTCGAGCCGCCGGATGGCCTCCGACAGCCCCGAGGCGCTGGTGCCGGTCGCGCGCGTGGCGATACGGAACCCGCCGTGCCGGGCGACGGCTACCAACGCGGCGAGATCTTCAAGAGGTGCCATGACTGTTCGTTCCTCCGCACAGGCCGTGCGGATTGTGCTGGATTGTGGGCCAAAGCCCCGAGGCCTAGAGTCACTTCACTGCACCCGATATCAAGGAGTTCAAGATGACAGCAACGCATAACGCCCACACCTACACTCTGGGGGACCGGCGGGTCCACCGCATGGGCTACGGGACGATGCAGCTTGCCGGGCCCGGCGTCTTCGGTCCCCCCAGGGACCGTGCCCAGGCCGTCGCCGTGTTGCGTGCCGCCGTCGAGGCCGGCGTGGACCACATCGACACCAGCGACTTCTACGGCCCGCACGTCACCAACCAGATCGTGAGCGAGGCGCTGCACCCGTACCGAGACTCGCTGACGATCGTCACCAAGGTCGGGGCAATGCGGGACAGCGCCGGCGCATGGCTGCCGGCCCTCTCGGCGGCACAGCTGCGATCCGCCGTGTTCGACAACCTGCGCCACCTGAAGCTCGATGTGCTCGACGTGGTCAACCTGCGCCTGATGTTTGATGTCCACGGACCGGCCGAAGGGTCTATCGAGGAGCCGCTCACCGCGCTCGCGAACCTGCAACAGCAAGGGCTGATCCGGCACCTCGGGCTTTCCAAGGCAACAGCAGACCAGGTCAAACAGGCCCGGCGCATGGTGCCCATTGCCTGCGTGCAGAACCACTACAACCTGGTGCACCGCACCGACGATGCCCTGATCGATGAGCTGGCGCGCGACGGCATTGCCTACGTGCCGTTCTTTCCGCTGGGCGGCTTCACCCCGTTGCAATCCACGGTGCTGGACGAAGTCGCGAAGCACGTGGCCGCGACGCCGAAGCAGGTCGCCCTGGCATGGCTGCTCCAGCGCAAGGAGAACATCCTCCTGATCCCCGGCACGTCGTCCCCCGCCCATCTGCAGGAGAACCTCGCAAGCGCGTCGCTGGACCTGGCGCCGTCAGAGCTTGAAAGGCTCGACGCGCTGGCAGGGCAGTAGATGCCGGCGTGAGATGGCTGCCTCCGTGGGCTGCGCAGAGGCGCAGCGGCTTCACGTCCTGGGTGCGGTCCGCACTAGGGCGTCATAGATCTCGTGCACAGCATCGACCAGTTCGAGCTCGCCCGCAGCCGCGGCGAATGACACCGCTTCCACCGTACCCAACACCGCGCGCATCGCTGCAGCCCGACGGGCCGTTTTGCCAACGGCTGCAGTGCCGCCTGGCACTTCGCCAGGAACGCCGCCTCGTGCTTCTTCTTCAAGGCGTGGAGTTCAGGCGACCCAGCCAACGCGGCGCTGACGCCGGAATTCGCCGCCGACCTCCGTGACGCAGTGGACATCGCAGTGGCAATCACTTTGGCAATTGCCGGGAGCGATTTTCTGGACGTCCGCAACGCCGCGTCCATGAGTGCGTGCTGCGGACTGTCGTATTCAACGTAGAAGACCCCGAGCAGGCCGGTCGCGTGCCGAAATGGTCGTACACGACCGGTCTGGTCCCGCCTCAGCGCTCCGCCAGGTAGCCGAGCGCGAGCGCATCGGTGCCCTCGCTTCGGACGATGCACCACGCAATGTCCCAGAGCTGGCGGTTGCGATCCTCCTCGGAATGGCGCTTCTTCGACGGGCTTGCCCAGGCGGCTTCATCTGCTTGCTTGACACGTCAAACCTACCAACGGTAGCCTACCAATGGTAGTTTGCCACGACACCGGAAAGGAACGCCATGCATGCCCTCATCGTCGTCAGCCATCCCCATCCCGGCTCTCTCACACACACCATCGCGCGTTCGTTCGCCGAAGGTGTCGCGACCTCCGGTGGCCACACCGC
This sequence comes from Eleftheria terrae, assembly GCF_030419005.1. Taxonomy (NCBI): domain Bacteria; kingdom Pseudomonadati; phylum Pseudomonadota; class Betaproteobacteria; order Burkholderiales; genus Eleftheria; species Eleftheria terrae. Next base: position 10,928 of record NZ_CP106953.1, on the reverse strand, counting down.
CGAGATTGCCGACCTCGCCGCAGAAGGCTTCCAGCCGGCGTTCAACCAGGCCGACCGTGCCGCCTACCTCCTTCAGAATCCGCTGCCTTCCGACGTCGTGCGCGAGCAGGAACGCATCGACCGGGCCGACGCGCTCGTGCTGGTGTACCCCATCTACTGGTGGTCGTTTCCCGGCCAACTCAAGGGGTGGATTGATCGTGTGTTCTCCAATGGATGGGCCTACGACGAGGCGCCGGACGGCACGCTCAAGAAGCGGCTCGCCCGCCTTGCTGTCCACCTCATCGGCATCGGCGGCGCCGAGAGCGGCACCTATGCGCGGCACGGCTACGACCAGGCCCTGCGCACGCAGATCGACCACGGGATCTTCGACTTCTGCGGCGCCCGGGTCGTCACCTCGGAGTTCCTGCTCGGGGCGAGTACGCAATCTGCGGCGGGCCACATCGCCACTGCACGGATCCTCGGCACCCAGGCGTTCGCCAGGGAGGCAGCAGCGGCAAGCGCCTGAGCACCGGCCAGGGGTGGTCGTCTCCCAGGGCCGAGGGAGGTGGCGCTCAGCCCGTAGATTCCCAAAGGTGCTTGAGGCGGCGTGGGAGTACGGCAAGCGGTGCATCGTGCGGGCCGAGGCGATCTTCGAGTCGTCCCATGAAGCCGGCGAGGCTGTTCGTTGGCATCCGTCGTGACGACGGGTTCCGGTGGGCATTGCCGGCGTGTGGGGTGCCTGTGGCGCCCGATGGTAGGGAGCGCAAGCTCCCCCGCGACGTCGACACCTGAGTCTGGAGCAGTCCAGAATGCGGCCTCGTGCGGAGGCCTCTGTCCTCCTACAGGTGACGGGAAAAGACGACCTCGGGCCGCTCCGCGGCCCCGGGTCGGCATGTTCAACCGCGGCCGTCAGGCGCTCGCCGGGCTCGTTTGCCGATACGTCTCTGGCACGTCCATCTCGACACCTTACCTGCGTGGAGGTGTTCCTCTTCAAACTCGCGCCCGTTGCCCATTCCTCCGGCGAACGCCGATCGGCGTCATGGCTTACTGGTTGTACCAGGTGTGGACGCGCGCTACACCGCTTTGTGCCAGGTAGTTCTGCAGATCCTGCTCGGTATTGAACACATGCCTTTGTCCCGATTGGCGGTCGGTCACCACCAACTGATTGCCCATGCGTTGGGCCGACACCAGGTGACCGATGCCAGCATTGCGCTCAATGCCCAGTGCGAATTGCCCGCCGTCCTGAAGCTGCGGCAGGCTGGCGGCAAAGGATCGGGGTGAGCCTTGGCGGTGGTGCACGGTGCCGTTATTGGGCCCGTTCAGATGGTTCAGCGCGGCGGTGAATTCGTGAGGCTGCATACCGTACGCGCTGATGTGCTGCACCTGCTGTTGAGTCAGCCCCAGCGATTGCACAACCTGCTGCTCCGACCAGCCGGTCATTGCCGCGATCGTGTGCAGGCTACAGTCGTTTTGGGTGCCGGCGTGAAACGGCGTCGTCTGCGGGGGTGCCGGCTGCTGCGAACGGTGCGAGTGGGAAGAGCCATGATGCCGGCTCGTGTGATGGTGCCCGCGAGCGCCGAAGGCCGGGGCCGAATCGGGCAACGCTGCGCGCACGGGAGAGCCATTGTCGCGCCCTGGGGAGTTGCGATTCTTCAACTGGCTGAGTGGCCCTTCGTTATGCGCGGGCTGGCGCGCCTGGGTACTGGCCGAGCTGTTCGACGTGGTGGCCGCGCTGCCGGAACGGAGAAAGCTGGCCTCGTTGGGGGAGGAAGTGACTTTCATAGGATCAATTGCGTTGGACCAGGGGGGATGGTGCCGGCATGGAGACGAGCACCGGTTGAGGTTTCCAATGATGTGGATCCGAGGGAAAGTCCGGGTGTCGGAGCCCGAATCGAGGCCCCGAAATACGAAGAATCGGCCGTCCTTCTTCGCTCTTCCTCAACGCGCAAGTCCGGTTGGAGTTGCCGCTTCCCTTCTCCTAATGCGTCGCGAGATGAATCCGGCTGCGTCCTTCCCTACCCTTGGGCCAGTTCGTACCTCCATCATGTCGCGCGGGCCGCGCCAGGACTCGACGTCACTGATCTTGGCCGATTGGATCCAGCTCTTGATGGCCGCCGCTCGCGGGCCCGCGCGTAGCCTGCCGGGCAGGAGCCAGGGGGTGCGCCCTGGCGCGATGGGGCGTATGGGGTTCTCGGCCCAGCTGTTGTCCGCCGGCAGCGTGGCGTCGTCGAGGTAGCGCAGGAGTTGCCGTCCAGGGCCCGAGGCAGTCGTCAATGCCCGTGGCGCTCGCCGAGCCGTCGCGCACCTTCTGCCGATGCAGCACCCGCCAAGCGTGCAAGGACTCGACTAGCGGCCGAGCCAAGTCCTGGCGGATCCGCTGCCGTGCCGACTGCGCCGTGTCGCAATCCGCGCGCATGTCGACCAGCTGCACCGACAGCCGGATGGCCTCGAGCCGGACCGCCGCAGCAACTCGTGCAATCGAGCCGAGCACCCGCTCGCGCCGCCGACCGGCCAGTCCGGCATCACAAGAGGGGGCCTCGATGCAGGTCGATCGCGATGTCGTGATGCCGCTCGACTGCTCGATCTCCAGCGGCACAAACGCCACGACGTCGTTCGCACTGGCGGCGACAGGCAAGCCGCTCGGCAGGCCCGGTCCTCGTTCCCTCCACTCGACCCGGTGTCGCACCGAGTTGGCGTTCAGCCCATGCGACTGGGCCACTGCGGAGATCGATACTCCGAGATGCCCGCAGGCCACGACGGCATCCGCCTCAAACTCCGCGCCATGTCGGCGTCGACGTCCGCGTCCCGGGCCCTTGTCTTCCGGTTCAGTGTTCACGTGTCCACTCCAAGTCGACACGTGACTCCGCTGTCGGCAGCATCCTTTCCCGAACGCCTGCCTTTTGTCTTCAGCGGGAAGGCAGTAAGTGTTCGGTAAGTCCAGCTCCCGGACTATCGGTCCTGTCCATCACAACAGGGTCGAAACTTCATGACGAAATCCATCCAGATTTGCGCCTCGATTCCCCGTGCAACACCGCACCGCATGGTCTCCGCGCTGCTCGTTGTGCTACTTGGGTCGGGCACCGCTGCCTTCGCCGCGGAACCGGACCATACGATCGTCGGCTTGGGCGCAGCGAGCGTCCCGGGATACAAAGGTTCCGCCGAGCGAAACACAAGGCTCGCGCCGCTGATAGATGTGAAGAAAGGGCGCTTCTTTGCCAAAACCGATGCCGGGCTCGGCGTGAACATCTACGAGCACCGATATTTCACTCTTGGCGCAAGCGTCAACTGGATGAAAGGCTACGAAGCGGAAGACGCGCCGAGTGGTGTGGGCGAAGTCAAGGACGCCATGGGTGGACGGGTGTTCGTCTCGACCCACATCTCCGGCGCGGTGGCCACGTTCTCGGCCACGCAGGCCTTGAACGAGAAGCAGCGAGGCCTGCAGCTCGACGCCAAAGTGGCCTACCCATGGAAGGCCACTGACAAGCTGACCCTGATCCCCAGCCTGGCGATCAGTGGAGGCAACGCCAAGCACTTGAACAGCTATTTCGGAATCGACGCGCAGCGCGCCAGCCGTTCTGGCCTGCCCCGGTACCGCATGAAGGCGGGAGTCAAGGAGGTGACGTTCGGCGTCTCGGCGAGCTACCAGCTCAGTGAACACTGGGCAGCAGCGGGAGGACTGGCCTTCGGCCGACTTCTAGGCGACGCGGCCGACAGCCCCATTGTCGAACGCAAATCGAATGCCACAGGGCTCCTCGGCCTCACTTACGCATTTTGACCCGTCGCAATGGAGTCCAAGAACCGCTTCTCGAAGCGATTCATCGACGAAGGTCCGGCTCGGTACAGCAGGAGCGATGGCGTGAACAAAACGACCAACACCTTCACCGGGCTCTCTTGAGAAGCCTCCCGAGCTGGTCGCTGATTCCATTGGTGAGTCAGGCGTCCAGGCCTGACGCTCGCCAGACGCACAGCGGCGCTACGGCTCGGGCGGCGCTGCCCGGGTCTGCCAGCACGGGCTCGGTCGACGGTGCAGCGGCATTCGGAGTCACCGGCGCTGAAGCAGCTGCCATCGCTGCGGTGGCACTGTGATTCCGGTCGACTCCCCTCGCCGAGCACCGCCGCCATCGCTCCTCGCCCCCTTCTGCGGGCCTGCGCAGAAGGATGTGTTCCGTGGTCAACGATCAAGGAGTTGAAAGTGTCTTTCAATCCAGCAAAAGAATGGGAGGGCTACCTCTCTCCCACCCCCTTCAAGGAATACGCCGCGCGATACGCTGACTTCTTCAGGATGAGGCGCGACGGCGGGATCGTCGAACTCCGATTGCACACGAACGACGGACCTTACGTACACTCGGCCGCGGCGCATAACGCATGGACGCGTGTTTGGCAGGACGTCGGGAACGACCCGGACAACCAGGTGCTGATCATCACCGGCACCGGCGACAAATGGTTCACCGGCAATGCCGAAACGATGAATCCGAAACCCGCCGCAGAGCTCCACCCGGACCACATCTTCCAACGGATGATCCACGGCTGGAAGCTCATCGAGAGCTTTGTGAACAACATCGACATTCCCACCATATCCGCCGTGAACGGCCCCGGCATGCACACGGAGTTTGCGGTGATGTGCGACATCACCCTGTCTGCGCCTAATGCCGACTTCATGGACCCGCACTTCTGGCTCGGCTCGCCTCCGGGCGACGGTCAGGGGATGGCGCTTCAGGCCTTGCTGGGCGCAAAACGGGCCGCCTACTACATCTACGCTGCCAAACCCATTCCTGCCAGCAAGGCTCTCGAATGGGGATTGATCAACGATGTACTGCCACGTGGGCCGCTGCTCGAGCGAGCGTGGGACCTGGCGCGATTTAGAGCGGCTAACAAAACTCAGCGCAGCGGTTCTGGCTAGGCGCGCCGCCGCAGACAGTACGACCGGTACGGCAAGGCGGCGCAACGACGCCAGAAGAGTTTTGTTAGCCGCTCTTATCATGAAAGAGCCCGCGGTATACCCGCTGGGCGACGCACAACATACTGTCTCGCCACTGGAAGAAGGCGGTGGCCGAGGATTTCGGCTTTCACATGGCGCATCAAATGCTCGCTAACGTCGCCAGCAATCTCTCGTGCCAGACCCAGCATTGTTGCGGGACACCTCGGGCAGGAAGGGCTTCTGAACACCCAGGCGCCGTTGGTCGCCGCATCGTCGCCAGAGGGCGCGGCTTTTCACCTGCGTGCCACGGGCGCCTTGCGCCGGCACACGGTTGCCGGCAGACTCGTCCAGGCACGCCAAAAACCTCTACACCACTCCGAGCAAAGTTCTGATGCTCAGCTTTTCGTGCACCTCACAAGAGCAGCCGCGATGGACCGCAGGCACGCCTCTCGACAGCAGGCGCTCACCGCTTGATGGGCTGCCAGGTGCCAGCGATGGGCCGGGTGGTCGGCCGGCGCCTTGTCGGATCGGCAGGGGCAGGTGTGGCCATCGACCTTTGATGCGAGGCGGACGCAGGCGCGGCCCGGCCCTGCCGTCGTGAGTCGGGTTCTGTTGGTGGAGGACCATGCTCGGCTGGCCGCGCTCGTGGCCGCTTCGCTGAGCGCCGCCGGCGTCGCAGTAGACACGCTTGAACGGATGGCCCTGGCGCGAGCGGCCTTGCAGCAGCACGAGTATGCCGCGCTGGTCCTGGACCGCGGGCTGCCCGATGGCGACGGCCTGTCGCTGCTGCGCGAACTTCGCGCCCGGGGCGAGCGCCTGCCATGCCTCATGCTGACAGCACGGGACGCGCTGCACGACCGGGTCGATGGCCTGGAATCCGGCGCGGATGACTACCTCGCCAAGCCGTTTGCGATGGACGAACTGGTGGCCCGTGTGCGAGCCCTCCTGCGTCGGCCCGCCACTGCGTGGCAGCCCCTATCCCCGAGCTTTGGCGATGTGAGCCTGAGGGTCGACGCGGGGGAAATTGTGTGTGGCAGCGAAAGCATCCTGCTCGCAGCCGCCGAGTTGCAGGTCCTGCTGCTGCTCGTCAGGCGCGGCGGCGAGACGGTGCGGCGCGCCGCCTTGGAGGCCGCTGCCTGGGGCTTTGCGGAGGCCGTCACGCCGAGCGCCTTCGACGTGGCGATGCACCGGCTGCGTCGCAAGCTTGCCGCCATCGGTTCCACGCTGGAGATCGTCAACGTGAGGGGAAAAGGGTATGCGCTTCGCCAGACCGAGATGGGTCGATAGCCTCTTGTTTCGGGTCGTGCTGGCGCACCTGGCGGGCAGTGTGCTCAGCCTGGCACTCGTCGCGCTGTTCGTGAGAGGCGTGCTCGGACAGCCTTTGATGTCCAACAGCAGCGTCGCCATGGCCGACCTTGTAGCATCGCTGCGCTTCGACGGCCAAGGGCAGCCCGTGGACATGGCTCATTCCGAGCAGTTCTCCTGGATGTATCGCCAGATGGGATCGGAGGTGACCTATCGGGTCCTGGACGATCGAGGACACACGGTGCTCGCGCCGGGGCTCGACCGTCGGGCCTTGGGATCGCCGGCGACCGAGGGCTATTTCCTCACCACGCTCGATGGCGTGGCCATGCGCGGCCGCACCGTTGCCGTCGAGCATGGCGGGCGACAGTGGTTCGTCCAGTTCGCGGCGAGCCAGCGGCTCAACGACCGTTTGCGCAACGATGTCTGGCTGCCGCTGGTCGGCTCGGGGGCGCTGATCGGCGGAGGCGTGCTCCTCGTGGTGCTGTCCCTCTTCAGCAGCATCACGGTGGCGAAGCTGCTCCGGCCCTTGCGGGATGCATCGGCGCAGGTGGCGCGTATCACTCCCCGCGAGCTGAGCGCCCGCCTGGACGAAACCCGTGTCCCGCAGGAGATCCGACCGCTGGTCCACAGCTTCAACCATGCGCTGGAGCGTCTGGAACGCGGGTTCAAGCTGCAGCAGGAGTTCCTGGCCTCCGCGGCGCATGAATTGAAGACGCCGCTCTCGTTGATTCGGGCACAGATCGATGCCCTGCCCGCGTTGAAGGCTTGCGCTCCCTTGCTGCGCGATGTGGAGGGCATGGCGCGCCAGGTGCAGCAACTGCTGCACCTGGCCGAGGCCAGCGAGCCGCAGAACTACCGTTTCGCGAACGTGCAACCGGAGGCGCTGCTGCACGATGTGGCCAGCTACCTGGGACGGCTCGCAGACGCGTCCGGGGTGCGCCTGGTGTTGCAGACCGACCCGGGCCTGCCTCCCTGGCAAGCCGATCGCGGTGCCCTGTTCACGCTCGTCAAGAACCTGGTTGAGAACGCCATCCAGCATGCACCGCGAGACAGCGTGGTGCGGGTGCAGGTGAGGGCCCATGAGCTGTGCGTCAGCGACGAAGGTGTCGGCGTTGCGCACGCGGACTTGCCGCGCATCTTCGATCGCTTCTGGCGTGGGCCCACCCGGCGCGGTGAAGGCGCCGGCCTGGGCCTTTCGATCTGCCAGGAGATCGCGCGGGCGCATGGTGCAACCTTGTTGGCCGAGCGCGGCGAGCCGGGCTTGCGGATGCGGCTGTGCCTGCGCCCATCCCCGCCTGGCCCCGGGCAGTCGAGATGAGCAAGGACGTCGAGGAGCTGTAGATGCTGGAGTTTGTGATCACCACCATGACGACGCCGAAGGCGGCGGGCCGCGCGGCGGAAACCGTCTATCTGGTGGACGCGCATGCTGTCGTGCAAATTGACCTGGAAGGACGCGAGCTTCGTGTCGCGAGCAGCCGGGACAACGACCTGTTCCTCAAGGCGCTGGTGGGCGCCGGCCTCCTCCCTCTGGAGATGGATGTATGACCCCCTCCTTGACCGTGGGCCGCAGCCGAATGCGTCGCGGCGAACGGCGGCTTCGCGCCTGAAGCGGCGGCTGCACTGCAGTGGGAGCGGGCAGCACGGGACGCGGAGCGCGATACTCCGCAGATGGATCACTGCTTCGTAGAATTTGAGCCGAAGGACGAGTTGTCGCTGAGGCGTCTGGCAGACTTCCTCGAACTCATCAGGGCTGCCAAGCAGAGCGAGGAGGCGGCCGACGAGCCGGCCCTTGCGAAGTACCTCTCGGACGTTGAGCGCTCCTACTTCTGGAATCCAACCCCGGAGGAGATGAAGGAGTGGGCGGACGAGTGGTTCTCGACCCCTGTAGCTTTTCGCCACTCCCCGCAGATGCCCATGCCGCAGTGGACGTTGGACTCGATGATCCAAGCGTTCTGGGACGGGGACTATGAGCTGCTGGGAGTTGTTGAAGAAGAGGCCCGGCACCTTGTTGCCTTCAATCCCCATGGCTACCCGTATGGCGGAACGGGAGCTCTCATCGCTGTGGTCGAATGTTTCGGACATACCGTCCTGGGGGTGGAGGACGGCACTGGCTACGCAGCCTATGAGAGCCGCACGAACCACTGGAAGCCCAAGGCCCAGCGTTCGCGTCGGCATTGGCTCGCCAGACTCTTTCGCGACACGGACTGAAATGGAAGGGCCGCTGAAAGGGGGCAGTTGCCAAGACCCGCAGCAGGGGGGCTATTTTTCGCACCAGCCCTCCTCGCTGTGCATCACCGAAGCGCTGCGATCACGGCCTCGGCCAGCGCTGCCGACGACGCCGGGTTCTGCCCGGTGATGAGGTGCCCGTCGACGACCACGAACGGCTCCCAGTGGGGACCCTGCTCATACCTCGCACCCAGACGACGCAGCGTGCCGGCCAGCAGCCACGGGGCGTTGTGCGCGGTGCCGAACTCGATTTCCTCCTCGGCGCTGAACGCCGTCATTCGACGCCCGGCGAACGGCCAGCCGCCGCTCGGGTCGCGAGCTGCCAGCAGCGCCGCCGGGCCGTGGCAGACCGCCGCGATGACCTTGCCACGCCGGTCGGCATCCAGCAGCACGCGGCCCATGTCGGTGTCCCGGTACAGGTCTTCGACGGGACCATGGCCGCCGGGAACCACGATGGCGTCGTAGGCGCCGACGTCGATGTCGGCCAGCACCCGCGGCTTGTCCAGCCGCCCCGAATTACTGTCCAGGTAGGCGCGGATCGACGCCGCCACCTCCTCACCCACGGTCTTGGGGTCCAGGCTGCGCTTGTCGACGGTGGGACGGACACCTGCGGGGCTCGCGAAGTCGACATGGAAGCCGGCGCTCAGCAGTGCCTTGTCGATCTCGGCCAACTCCTCGGCCCAGACGCCGCTCTCGGAGATGGAGCCGTCGGCGCGGGTCCAGTGATCGGCGGCGGAAAGAACGATCAGGATGTGAGACATGGTGGATTCTCCTTGTGGGTTGCCGCGTGTCGGAAGGACGGGGCCCGTTCTGGCCGGGGTTGCGCGCCGCTCGTGTCGAGGCGCCGCACCTGCACCACGGCGGCACTGCCCAGGCTGGCAAAGTACGAGATGAAGCACTGTCGATCACACGCCTTCCCGGGTCGGCATGATCGCCACTTGCTGCAAGTTCACGTGCCGGGGCTGCGCGGCCAGGAACGCGACGACACGGGCGATGTCGTCCGGCTTCAGGAACTCAATGCTCTTGCGTGCGTTCGCGATCCAGTCCGTCGCGCCCTGGAACGTGAAGTGCCCTTGCAGCTCGGTGTCCGTGATGCCCGGCTCGAGCATGGACACGCGGATGTCCCTCGGGCCGAGCTCCATGCGCAGCTGGCGCGTCAGGTGGCTGACGTAGGCCTTGGTCGCCGAGTACACGGCGAAGTAGCTGTAGACATACTGGCCGGCGATCGACGAGGTATTGATCAGGTCGACCACCCTGCCCTGCCGTGCCGCCGCTTCGAGTTGCGGCAGGAACGCCTGGATGACGCGCATCGCCGCCGTGATGTTCAGGTCGATTTGCTGCTGCCATTCACTGAACGGCTGCGTCTCGATCGCGCCGGGCAGCATGACGCCGGCGTTGTTGAAGAGAAGGTCCGCCCCACCGAATTCCCGGGCGACTGCGCTGGCCGCTGCATCGAGGGCGTCCGCGTTCGTGACGTCGGTGACGATGGCAAGCGCGGTGCCGCCGGCATGCCGGATGTCGGCGGCGAGCTCGCGCAGTGCGGACTCCCGACGCGCCAGCAGAGCCACCTGCGCGCCGTGAGATGCCAACAGCAGTGCGGTTGCGCGGCCCATGCCGCTGGAGGCGCCGGTAATGACGGCGACGCGCCCGGAAAGGGTGTTCGAGGAGCTCATCTGTTGATCCTTGGTCGAGTGGCAGGAAGGTCGATGAGATGAACTCTAGAAGCCGCACCTCTGCCCCGGTAGGTGGGAGGGAGTGGTGTCACTGGCAACCGGCAGTTGTTAATTCCCTGCTGCGGTAGGATGTGTGCGGGAGGCGCAGATGGACGAGTTGCGGGCGATCACCACCTTTGTTCGGGCGGCTGAGTACGGCAGTTTCAACAAGGCTGCCGTGGCGCAAGGTACGACGCCTCAGGCTGTCAGCAAGTCCATACGGCAGCTGGAAGAGCACCTGGGTGTGCGGCTCTTCCACCGCACGACGCGAAAGAGTTCGCTGACGCACGAGGGCGAACGCCTGTTCGGCGAGGTCCGCGCGAACCTGGAGGAGATGACCGCGGCGATCAACCGGGCGCGCAACGCGGTACGCGACGATGAGGGCCTGGTTCGGATCAGCGCCGGAAGCTCCGCCGGGCGCAAGGTCCTCATGCCGCTGGTGAGGGACTTTGCCGCCACCTATCCTGCGGTGGCGTTCGACCTGGTGCTCGAAGACCGGGTGACCGACAGCGTCGCCGAACGGATCGACGTGGGCTTCCAAGCCGGCAATGCCCCCAGCTCACAGGTGATCGCGCGGCGCCTGTTCGCGATCCAGCAGATCGTTTGCGCGTCGCCGGCTTACCTGGCTGCCCACGGCGTGCCTCGGCGCTTGGCCGAGCTGCAAGGCCATCGATGCACCGGATACCGCCAGCCGGGAACGGGACGGCCGCTTCCCTGGGAGTTCAACGTCAAGGGCGAGATCGTTTTCCAGCCCATGTCGCCATTCCTGCGCTGCAGCGATCCAGAGG